>CAIVHG010000035.1 GCA_903905655.1 uncultured beta proteobacterium
CCCTGCCGGGCGCACAAAAAGAACGCCCCTGGGGGTCAAGTTCCCCAGGGGCGAAAAAACAAGCCCGTCGGGCACGGACTTGAGGAGAACACCATGGCAAGTGAGAGAGGGGACCCTAGTACTTTGTGTTGCTCCTAGCGCATTTATAAACGATGAATATTACAACGCGGTGACTGTGCCCACCGCGCAGGGGTCTCCGCACTAGGCGGCCTCTAGTTCAGGCACGCAGGCTGCAATTTGAGCGCTGACCCGCACCTGCTCGCTCTGCACACGGTCGCGGAGGCGGCACAAAGCGATGTCAAAAACGTATATCGCTTTGCCCAAATCCGCCATCCTCGACCGATCCGAAACTTCTCCAGCCGCAGCCAAGAGGGAAACGAGCTTTTCAAAGCACGAGATTACGTCCGTCAATCCTTTCACCGGGAAAATCAGCAGCTGGTGCGGAATACTTCGCGAACATTGCAGTGCTTCTATATAAGCGTTCAACAAAAAACAGATGACGTACTCCGAATCGGACCTTCGTATCGCGTCGACGAATTCCATCGATATTACTCCCCCGTTAGATGCAACACATGACATCATGAATCGATCATCTCCTGCCGCCCGAAGCTTAACCGTTCTATGTTGCGCATAGATGAATGAACGAGTCGTGGAAATTACCAGGAACTCTGCGGTAGCTGAAACAACTCGTCACAGATTCGCTATCATGAGAGGCGCTCCCATCTGGCCGGCACGCCCACTTGGAGCGTCTATCCCGAGGGACGCACCGGTTGCAACCGGCAAGCGGTCGATATCCGTCTTGACTATAGCTTTACGACCAAAGACCTGAGAGTCCATTCCTGCAAGGTGGAGGATTCGAAAGCCTCCGATCACCTGCCGGTGTCTGTGCTGATTGAAATATAACGCGGTTAGCAGGTCACACACTTAGCCCTGTAGTTTGCACGAAAATCCCGCACTCGCAGGTACGCCGCCAGCACGGAATTCTTTTCAAGACGCGATCAAAACTTAACCTGAGCCCAGACGCCGATCTCGTCATACTTGCCCTGCATCGGCGCCGTCGCGCTGCCGATGGTGCCGCTGCTCGCGGTAGACAGTGCACCGCCAGTGACATCTTCGTGCTTGTAAACAAGAGCGACGTCGACGTTGGCGCGCACGTGATACGCGAGGCCGAGGTTGTAATACTTGTCCTTGTAGTTCGGATTCAGATCCTTGCTCGGAGAGACATTGTCGTAACGTGCAAACAGGCTGGTCTTGTCGGTAATGTTATAAGAAAGCCATGTCGATGAACCGGTCGACGAGTCCGTCGGAGCGAGCAACACCTGCGTCCAGTTGGTGGTCCTGAAATATTCGACACCGAACCGCACCACCGGATCGACGTAGGCAATTACTGCATCATAGCGCTGCGCTGTATGCTGCGACGTGACGCCTTGTGTCACTTTACCCAGCTTCCCATTGTAAAGGCCTGCCGCCAGGGTCACGCCTTTCATTGGCATGTACGCGATGCGCCCTTCAAAGTCCACACTCTTCGAGCGCGAAGGATTCTTATAGCCGTTGCCGTTTACTGCGGATACTGCGTATGTCACCATCCCGTCGGATGTGCCGCCACCCGCATGCATGCCCCAGTCGGCTGAAGTACCGAACTTGGTGCGGTCGGCCACGGTGTTTTCAACGAACCGGTACCCGTAGAGCCCCTCGACAAACGGGATCCACGGCATGTCAGCCGCACCGGCGCGCGCAATGAAGGCATCGGAGACTTTGGCCTGCACATATGCCTTCTTGACCAGGACCTGCGTCTGGCTGTCGGCGGCGACATAGTTGAAGTCGGTGGTGAGATTAGCAGTCCACATGCTGTCGAACACATGGTCCAGTGTCAGATAAAAACGCTTCACATCTATGCCGGTTCCGCTCGGAGTGACCCCGTTTCCATTGGTCGTTTGATCGATGTTGGTGAAGTCAAAATATGCAGTGCCGCCAACCTTCGTCGATTCTGAAATGTCAACTGCGTATGCCGCCTTCGCAGTGACGCCCCAGGCGAACGCCATCATGGCAAGCGCGACACATTTCCGCATGATCTGATTCTTCGTTGTCTTTCCGGCACAAATTTTCATAACGCTCCTGTTGATGTCGTATAAAGATAATTGCACTGCCTGCCATAGATAGTTCAGTGCGGTTGTGGAGCGCAGCACTGAGCTGCGCCTCGGTGTAGGAGTATGGTTAACCAACATGACAGAATCATTACTGTATTGCGACTGCAATACAGTTGAAGTACGTACGGAAAATCCCTAATGCGGATGTGTCGCCGCCGCGCAGATGACTCTGCTTGCTCGCTGTAGAGCATCGTTCATCAAACTCTCGATGAACGATGCCCGCATTAACTTTTCTTAAGGCTTTACCGCATCCAAGTTGCTCTTGACGATCATCGGATGAATGACAAAGAGTTCAGGCTGCCGGGGATCCACGCTCACCTTCACCCAATGGACGTTGGGGCTGCCGAAAGTTTCCAGCCGCGTAAAATTGGGCACGAGTTCGCTCTGCTTCACCAGCGGCTTGTCGACCTTGAAGAAGTGCGTGTCACCATGAACGAACAACACCTGGCCTGCGTATGCCCGCGTTTCCCTGACCAGGATCGCCAGAAAATTGGAGTACCCGTCACCGGCAGGGTCCTTGCGTTCGTCCAGTTCTTCAGTCTCCGGGATATCGAACCTGGGGTCGGCCTGAACGACGATCACCATGCCTTTGGCTTTTTGCTGCTTGGCGAGCGCGAACGCTTCCATTGTCCAAGCGATGTTGGCGGCATCGCGCTCAACGTATTCTGCGTTCGTCGCCTTGCACTGATCGAGGGTGCGTGCGCTCTTGTCCGCACACTCCTTGTCGCTGTTTACTTTGTTGTTGTTCGATCCTGGCACGTTGAGCCCCACGAACACGATGCCCTTGTGCATGAATCGCGTATTCTCCACATACCTCTCTCCGAGCTTGCCCTGATGCTCGAGCGGCATCCGGCTTATGCCGAAACTGCGCGAGTCGGCGTACATGATTTTGCGCACATAAGCGAGGCGCTCGAGGCTGTCATAACCACCGTTGTTGAGGCGATGGCAGTCGGTCCACTCGTTGTCTCCGGGCACGTAGACGGCCGGCTTGCGCAGCGTGTTGAACATCTGCACGGCATTCGCATAGACATCGTCGGTGCACTTTGAGCTGCCGTCCTTGATATCGCCGTCGTAGATGGAGAAAGCGATGTCGGATGCGTTCATGTCGGCGATGACACGCGGAATTTTAGGGCCGTCGTTCGCCTTTGCGTAGGGCATGTCCCCCCACAGGCCGAAGTTGAACTGCTGCGCGCTGGCGGTGGCTGCCATGCCGATACCCGCGAGCACGGCGCAGGCGTAACCGCACCGGAGCAAGGCCGCGTAAAATTTTCGCGGGCGGACAGTAGCGACGAAATGGGATAGCGATTTCATGGGAAAACTCCTATGCGTGTTAATTTTTCGGAGGGCACCAGCCTAGCCGTGCTGGATTACGGATTTGTGAAAGCTCAGCGCGAGGCGGTGAGTTCGAACACGACGGTCACCTGATAGACCTGGTCCCTGCCCTTCAGCGACTCCGGCGCCTGCGGGTATGCTGCAGTCTCGACCGCAGCGATTGCAGCGCGGTCGATAAGGCCGGCGCCGCTGGTCTGGATGATCCTCATCTGGCTCGCGACGCCATCGCGAAAATTGAACTCCACCCGCGCCCGCCCCCGAAACCCGCTGATGCGCGCGGCCGGCGGATAGGACACGGCCGCCTGGATTGCCGCCCTCACCCTTGCCGCGAACTCGGCTTCCCTGTCGGCGCGCAGATTTGCACTGGGCGGAGGTGGCGGCGCCACCGGCGCGGGTGGTTCGGCAATCGGCGAGTCGTTGGCAACGATCGGTGCAGGTTCAGGCCGCTGCACCGGTGGCGTGGGCGGCGCCGGCACCGGTGCAGCGGCGACTACTTTCGCGACCGCCTTCGGCGGTGGCAGCGGCTGCACCTTGGGTTGGAGCTTGGGCAGGCTCTTGGGAGTATCAGACTGCGTCTGGTCCAGTGAGATCTCGACGACCGGCATCTCGGGTGCTGCCTTTGTGGACGCGTTGATGATCAGCGCTGCCGCCGCCGATACGAAGAGCGCTTCAATCGCGATCGCGCACAGCAGCGTGCGGCCGAACGACAACGTCCGCACTGGTGCGCGCACTGCGCGCTCAGTCCGCATTGCGTGTCGCTAGTCCGATCTGGCTGATGCCGCTCTCGCGGCATGCATCCATGACGCGGGTCAGCTGCTGCAGGGACGCCGTCGCGGATCCGGCGATGGTGACCACGGTCTTGCCTGTTCCTGCAGCCAGATCGCGGAGCTTGGCGCGCAGTTCTTCCAGGCTGATGACAATGCGGTCTACCATCAGGCTGCCGTCCTCATGAATCTCGATCATCACTTTGGTGGGCGGCAACGCCTGGCTGGTGCTGCTCGCCGGCAATTGGCCGATCAGACCGCTGGTGGGGATCATGTTCATCGCCATCATGATAAAAAACACCAGCAGGAATAGCATGATGTCGATCATCGGCACGATCTCGATGCGCGGCTTTTTCACTTCGAAATAGCGCACCGCTCAACTCCCAGTGCGGGCAAGCGCGATCGGAGCGTGCTGCGGCGGTGCATCGGCCCCGGATTGGGCGTAGCGATTGATCAGCATCTGCTTCAGTGTTTCCAGTTGATGCACCAGCAGGCGCACCCGGTTGTTCAGGCTGTTGAGGAACACCATGCCGACCATCGCGATCAACAGGCCGCAGGCCGTAGCGATCAGCGCCTCCGCCACGCCGCCGGTGACCTGGGTGGGAACCGAGCCCCCCTGTCCGAGGCCGGCGAAGGCGTTGAACATGCCGACGATGGTGCCGAACAGCCCCAGCAGAGGCGCCAGCGTCACCGCTGTGTCGAGCATCCACATGTAACGGTCGAGCAGCGGGATCTCGTGCATGATCGCTTCCTCCAGCCGGTCCGCCAGCACCTGCCGGTCATTGATCTCGGGATGTGCAATCGTCACCCCGAGCAGGGCCGCGTGCGGCAGGTGCCCAGCGTGATCGATTTCGGCCTGCAGCAGGTCGAAGCGCAAACGCGGCAGATCCGCCACCCTTTCATTGACGGCACGACCGCCCGCCATGACGCGATACAGGAACCAGCCGCGCTCCACGATCACCGCCAGGGCGACCAGCAACAGCAACGCCATCAGGTAGAGGGTGCCGCCGGACGAAGCCGCGATCACGGACAAGTATTGTAAGCTCATGTCATGCCTCTTGTGCCGTAGCTTGCAGAATAGGCAGGCCGCGCCCGCGGCCCGCCATTGTCAATCTCAAAACTCCGCCAGAAACGTGGCCATCATGCTGCGCGGCGGCTGCCAGGAGAAGGTGTCCCCGGCATTAGGCTGTCCGTATGCCGCGCTACCCGCGGTCTTGTTGACGGCGCTGACGGCGATGATGTCCTCGTGGTTGAAGAGATTGAACACATTGAGTTGCAGCTTAACGTTCTTTGCCCCCCAACCCAGGTTGGTGAAGCGGTAGGCGACGCTAAAATCGGCCGACGAATACGCGGCCAGCGGGTAGCCCTGATCGTCGAGCACGTACGTGCTGCCGACCCGCTTTTGCACCAGCGAACCGCTCCAGGGACCGGATTTGTAGAGCACCCCCACCGCAGTCGTATTGTCGGGCACGCCCGCAATCTGCAGCCCGCTCGCCTTCGAGGCGGCGCGGTTCAGCGAACCGTTTGCATAGAGCGAGATTCCGTTGCCGAAGGCGTAAGTCAATTGCGCTTCGACGCCCTTGTAGACCACGCCACCCTGGTTGTAGAACACAGGCTGAGAAGAACTACTCCCGGGGACCGTAGCGATCTTGTTGTCGAAATCGATGTAGTAAAGATCCGCGTCGAATGCAATCTTGTCGGACTGATGCACCACGCCCCACTGGTAATTAGTCGAAGTCTGCGGGGAAACCGACGATGCATCCGCGTTGGAGCTCTGATAGCTGCTGATATCGGGCACCAGCATGCCCTTCGCGTACTGCATATAGGTCGACCACACGGGGCTGATGCGGTAATTGGCCGCCAGGAACGGCAGGGTTGCGCTGAAATCCTTGGAGATGTTCTGCGGGATGCGCGCCGTCTGGTTGACGCTCGCGTCGATCGTCAGATTCCAGTGCATGTATTTGAGGCCCGGCGTCACTTTCAGAGCAGGAGTGACATTCCATTCGTACTCGATGAATGGCTGGTACTGGGTCCAGCCCGATTTCTGCTCGTATTTGACGTTGTTGATGCTGGCATTGACGCCGGGAACGGCCGCCTGGTCATAGTTAGGCTGGTTGTTGAACAGGTTGTAATCGTAGAAGGCACGGTGAGTGAAGTTCTTCTCGACCCACGCGCCGAAGCGCACCAGGCCAGATTCGGTTTTCCGCGACGTCTTGAAGATGTCGCCCCACACCGCGTATTCATTGTTCTTGGTGCCGCCGGGCATTTGTCCAGTGACGGTAGCGCCGTTCGCAATCTTCACCGATCCGGTGCCGGTCGTGAGATCCGTCGCAGTCGTGGTGAGCGTGTTGTTGGTGTAGTTGTAGTAATAGGCGTTGTTGTCGATCCCCCATCCCGAGCCCAGGTCGCTCTGAAAACGCACGTAGTTCATCGCAGTGGACTTGGTGGCCTTGTTGTAGCCAAAATAATTGGCCTTCGTCGGGTCGATGCCCAGCGCGTAATTCTTGCCGAGCGCCTGCGCCTGAGCGAGCGTAATGCCCTTCTCGTTGTCGTTCTGCTGATACCAGTTATGGTTGATATTGAGGTTCGCCGTGATCAGCGAGCGATCGCCGACCGGCTTCTCGAACTTGAGCATCAGGTTCTGGCCCTGGATTTTGCTGTAGGTCCGATAGCCATCGCTGGTGATCTGCTGCGCGTTGATCGCCAGCGCCGCATCCCCGTAATTCTGCAGCGTGCCGGAGTCGTAGCGCGCTCCCATCAGCTTGGTATTCCAGCTGCCGTAGGAGAAGGTCGGCGCGAAGGTTCTTTCGCGCGCCAGATCGCGCGAAAACAGGCCAATGGTTCCCCCGAAGGTCGCGGCGCCGAAATTGCTGGCCTGTCCTGGGCCGCGCTCGATTTCGACGCGGCCGATCACCGCAGCGGGAAAGTAGGCAGTGGAATGGTGCGTTGGGCCGTTGGTATCGCCAAACGGAATACCGTCGAACGTAATGTTGAATTCGCCGTCCTTGAAGCCGCGCAGCCCGTTCTTGGTTTCGCCGAGCCCCGGCCCGTTGGGAGAGATCCCCAGCGTGACACTGGGCGCGATGACGGCAATGGTGGAATAATCGCCCACCGGCGATCTGGACTCCTCGATGAAGGAGCGATTGATGATCGATTTCGGCTGAGTCGCTTCCAGGGTAGTCTGCGTGGGCGCCGCCGCAGCCGCCCGCGAGGCCGCGGCTCCGGTTGCACTTTGATTTAAAGCTGCGCCTGTCGCGCTAGTCCCCACGGTACCGAGATCGATCGCGTCTGCGGCGAACGCCTGGCTGACTGCAATGCTCAAAACTGAGGCGACTGCGACGGAATAGCGAAACCGCACCCGCGTTGCGACTGGCTTTTTCAATGTTGCTCCCTGGAATGTTCTGGAAAGAGCAGTAATCTAGAGTTGCCGTGTTACAGGCAGGTGAACCTTTTGTGAAAACATTCGGCTTGACGCGTGCGGCACGTTATGACATGTCGTCTGCAACAGAGGTAGCGCGAGCCACTCAGCGGACGTTCCGCACGACCGACAATGTGAATTGGATTCTGGTACCATCCCCGCAATAAAGCGTACGAAGCTGTCATGCTAGAGTTTTATGTGCAACGGAATACCATCCCACTAGAGGAGCAGACGATGGCTACACCCTACGGACTGACGGTGGCGGGGCTCGACTACTCAGGGGTCGCGGAAGACGAATTCGACGACTGGTACGACCTGGAGCACATCCCCGAGCGCCTGGTGATCAAGGGCGTGCTCGGCGCCGAGCGCTGGATCGGGGTGGAGAACCCGAAGCTCTCGATCGTCACCTACGACTTCGAGAGCCCCGAAGTCTCTCAATCACCAGCCTATAGAGCGATCAGCGGGGAGCACATGACGGTGTGGTCCAAGCGCGTGGTCGCCAAATGCCAGCGCGTCTGCGGCTTCGATGCCATGCAGTTGCTGCCCGGGCAGCAGGCCGCGCCAGCCGGTGCGGGCGGCGCGCTGCTGGTCGGGCTCAATGTGCCCGAGGAAGCGGACGCCGAGTTCAACGCCTGGTGCAATGAAGAGCACATCCCGCGCCTCGCAACCGTCAAGGGCTGTCTGGCCGCGCGGCGCTTCAAGACGACCCGGGGCACGCAGCGCTATCTCAATCTCTACCACTACACTTCGCCCGAGATCCCCACGTCAGCCGAGTGGAAGAAAGCGGGCGCCTCGCCGTGGCGGGATAAGATGGTCCCCTATTTCCGCGACCATTTGCGCTACATCCTGCGGCCTTATGTGCGGGCGCAATAAGCGGGCGCCTTAAAGCGTGCGGGCGCAATAGCCGCGCGCCTAAAAAAGCGCGCGCAGCAGCCCTGCGCGAATGTAACGGGAATGTAACAACGCATCGCCTGCATTGACCGTCGGCCGCGCCCGCTGCTAGCATTTGCCTGGTTCGTGAGATATGCGCAGCGGGGTATGCGCCAACTTTGCGCCCGCCTTGGGGAGATCAAGAGCCATCAGCGATGAATGGGATTCCGCATAACGGCAAGCCGATGCTGAGTACACGACGCACCTGGAGTACGGCACTCGCTGTTGCCGCCTGCGCCATCGCCGCGTGCGCCCCCCTTTCCCCGGACCATCCGGCATCCGCAGAATCGCGCGCCGAGCAAGTACAAAGCGTCGAGCCGCTGCAGTTGCTCAACCGCCTGACCTGGGGCGCGAGCTGGGCATCGGCGCAGCAGATCTCTGCGCTCGGCAGCGCGCGGTTCCTGGAACAGCAGCTTCATCCCGCGCCCGCCGCTATGCCTCCCGAGATCGCGGCCCAGATCGACGCCATGACGATCTCGCAGCGCCCGGCCACGCAACTCGCGATCGATCTCGAGCAGCGCCGCATCCAGGCCAATGCGATCGCAGATACTGAAAGCAAGCAGGCCGCGTTGCAGGCGTATCAGCAGGAACTGACACGGCTTGGGCGCGAGGCCGCGGCGCGCTCGCTGCTGCGCGCGCTCTACTCGCCCAATCAACTGCAGGAGCAGATGACCTGGTTCTGGATGAACCACTTCAACGTCTATCTGTTCAAACGCGACATCCGCGCGCTAGTCGGCGATTACGAGGAGCATGCGATACGCGATCATGCGCTCGGCCGCTTCCGCGACCTCCTGGCGGCGACCGTGCATCATCCGGCGATGCTGCGTTATCTGGACAACGAGCAGAACGCGGCGGGCCGTCTCAACGAAAACTATGCGCGCGAGCTGATGGAACTGCACACCCTGGGTGTGGACGGCGGCTACACCCAGTCCGATGTGCAGGAACTCGCGCGCATCCTGACCGGCCTTGGGGTCAACGTGAATCGCGGCAATCCGAACGTGCGCGCCGCGCTGGCCGGCCAGTACGTGCGCGATGGGTTGTGGGAATTCAATCCGGGCCGGCACGATTACGGCGACAAGGTCCTGCTCGGGCAAACGGTCAAAGGGCGGGGGCTTGCCGAGATCGACGAAGCGATCGATCGCCTCGCACGGCACCCCGCCACCGCGCGCTACATCAGCCGCAAGCTCGCCACGTATTTCTGCTGCGACGACCCCGCGCCCGAACTCGTGGCACGCATGGCCCAGGCGTTCCAGGCGAGCGATGGCGACATCGCGGCGACGTTGAAGACACTCTATGCATCCCCCGAGTTCGCGCGCTCGCTGGGCCGCAAGTTCAAGGACCCCATGCACTACGTCGTGTCCGCGCTGCGGCTTGCATATGACGACAAACCCATACTCAACACGGCACCGATCATCAACTGGCTCAACCGCATGGGCCAGCCGCTCTACGCCCACCTCACGCCCGACGGCTATTCGATGACTCAGGAAGCGTGGGCGAGCCCCGGCCAGATGACGACGCGCTTCGAGATCGCGCGCGCAATCGGGGCGAGCAATGCGGGGCTGTTCCGCGGCGAAGGCCCGCAGCCGGCCGAGCGTCCGGCGTTCCCGCAGCTCGCCAACGCGGTATATTACGGGTCGCTGATCAAGACCATTGGCCCCGCCACACGCGATGCCCTGGAGCGGGCGGCGTCGCAGCAGGACTGGAACATGTATCTGCTTGCCTCCCCAGAATTCATGAACCGCTGACTGAACGAGGTGCCATCATGAATCGCCGCGATCTGCTCAAGTATCTTGCGGGCGCCCCGCTCGCCGCCTCGGCGCTGCAACTATATGCCGCGCCTGCCGCCAGCACAAAGCTGTTGGTGGTATTCATGCGCGGCGGTTACGACGCGGCCAATTTCCTGGTGCCGGTTTCCAGCAGCTACTACTACGAAGCGCGTCCCAACATCTCGGTGCCGCGGCCGGGCCAGGGAACGAACGCAGCACTGCCGCTTGACGCGGACTGGGGATTGCATCCCGCGCTGCGCGACACGCTATACAAGCTCTATGAAAAAGGCCAGGCCGCGTTCATCCCCTTTGCCGGAACCGACGACCTCTCGCGCAGCCATTTCGAAACTCAGGACAGCATCGAGCTCGGGCAGGCGCTCGACGGCAGCCGCAATTACGGCTCCGGCTTTCTGAACCGGCTTACCGAAACACTGACCGGTGCCCGCGCCATCGCGTTTACCGATCAGTTGCCGATCGCCATGCGCGGCGGCGTGCGCGTTCCCAACATGGCTCTGAGATTCGTGGCCCGGCCCGGGGTCGACACACAGCGCAGCGCCGTCATTGCATCCATGTACCGCAATACTGCACTCGGCGCGCAGGTCGAGGAAGGCTTCGCCGTGCGCAACGAGGTGATGCAGGATCTGGCGGCCGAGATGGAAGCGGCGAGCCGCAATGCGATCACAACCCGAGGCTTCGAACTGGAAGCACGCCGCATTGCGAAACTGATGCGCGAGCGATTCAATCTCGGGTTCGTGGACGTCGGCGGCTGGGACACGCATGTAGGTGAAGGCGGCGCCAACGGCTACCTCGCGAGCCGTCTGGAAGAACTCGGCCGCGGACTCGCCGGCTACGCGGATGAGATGGGGCCGGCATGGCGCGACACCATCGTCGTCGTGATCAGCGAATTCGGGCGCACCTTCCGCGAAAACGGCAACCGCGGCACCGACCACGGCCACGGCAGTGTCTACTGGGTGCTGGGCGGCGGCATGCGCGGCGGCCGCATCGCGGGAGAACAGCAGCGCATCGCGCAGAAGACGCTGTTCCAGAACCGCGATTACCCGGTGCTCAATGAATACCGCGCTGTGTTCGGCGGACTGTTTGCGCGGCTCTACGGCCTCGGACCGTCAGAGATCGCGCGCATATTCTCAGGCGTACAGGCCAAGGACATCGGCCTGATTTAAGAGATGCAGACGCCGGCGCCGGCGCTGCTAATTCAGCGCGAGCGGATTCGGCGTGGGGTCGGCGATCTTGGTGAGCAGGTTGCGATCCCTGTGGTGAAATGGCTCGGACTTGCCGCGGATCATGAGCACCGTGTCCTCGTCATAGGACCAGGTGCCGTCAGGGTTGATGCTCACCTTGATGCGGAACTCCACCGTCTTGAACGCGTATTCGAGAAACGGCGTGGAGCAGATGCCGTAGCTTTCCGCGCCTTTGGTCGCGACCAGCTCGAACTCCTTTGAATCCGCGGATGCCGTGCCCACTGCCATCGCGACCTGGGCGCGCGGAATGGTGAGCGTCTGGATGACAGTCCCGGTGGCGGGTTCCCAAAGCCAGTATCCGACCTGATCGTGGTAGGTCTTGGACTGGCCCGGCTTGACCATGTGCGTGTGATACCTGAGGCCGTAGAACAGCTGCGGCCCATTGGTCTGCGGATCGATCGGCTGCAGCTCGATGCGCTCGACGAACGCCTGCTTTTTCGGGCCGTCCGCCTTGGGCTTGACGTCGAGGCCGCGCGCCCCCTGCCAGATGCCCGCCATGCCCGTCAGCGGGCCGAGATTGCGCAGCGTATCGACATCGACGTCCGACGGCTCTGTATAAATATCCTCGGAAAACTCCTCCATGATGTACTCCTATGCAGTTATTAGGCATGGAGTCATGCGCAGCCTGGTGATGCTCCGGCCAATCGGACCCCGAAGCTGAATTATGCCACCTTGGTCACGCCTTTACTAAATGTCGAGGCCGGTGCGCGGCAGCACGGGACCAACGGCCATCAATAGCTTCGACCGTTGTGCGTTTCCCCGTGACAGTTCAGATAGCACTGCCGGGTCACCGTATTGACGTAGAGCTTCGCGGCGGCACCAGTGCCCACCGGCGTATTGTCGGTGGTGGAAAGATTGATCAGCCGGCTGTTGAAGGTTGCGTTGCCCTGCGTGCCGCTGATCCCGTGCGGATCATGGCAGGCCTTGCAGCCATAGCGCAGATGTTCAGACCGGTTGTGCGGCGACCCGCTGGTGACGGTCGATTGGCGGTGGCACTTGTAGCAGATGTCGCCGGCAGTCGGCGTGCTGTTGGTCGCATACGGCCGTTCCAGCAGCCGCACATTTGTAGATCCGTGCGGGCCGTTGGGTCCCGTTCCGCCGGCGCCCGGCCCGGCATTGTTGTTGTGGCAGTCTTCGCACTTGACGATGCTCGATATCGTCCACGGTGCGAGCAGGCTCGGCACGTTCGCGCTCTTGCCGGGTCCTGCGACCGGATGATACGACGGATTGAGCGTGCTGAATTCGAGCCGCGTATTGCTCTGCGCGATCTGGCGTGCGATGAGCGGCGCGGGCTGGCCGGGGCTGTCGGCATGGCAGCGAAAGCAGATTTGATACTCTGCAGTGGCGGGATTGATCGCGGCACCATTGATATCGATGCCGCGCACTCCGATGAGCGAGCCCGGCAGCGTTCCCGCCGTGGCATTGCTGGCGTGCGGATTGTGACAGTCCACGCACTCGACGTGACGCGACTGCGCCACCGCGGATTCGATCGGGTCGTGCACGCCGGTGGTGGCCGCCACCGGATGGATTGAAGATTTAGCGAACTCGCTCTGGACATTTTTCGCCGCTACGTTGCCGTTGTGGCAAGGGTAGCAGTTGTTTTCCTCGACAGCGGTGTTGAGGTTCCATTTTTTGCCGCCGGCAGCGTGCGGCCGATGACAGCTCTCGCACGCGTTTGCCGAAACCGTGGTCCAGCTGGTGTGCGGCCAGGGATTGGTGCCGCTGCCGTTCCAGGTCTTGGTCGACAGCCGGTGGTCGCTCTGACTCCAGTAATTCTTCAGGTGGCAGGTCTGGCACAGCGCGGACCCCTGATTCGACATCACCAGAAACTTTCCATTGCTATCGTCATGCGGATCGTGGCACGCTGTGCACTGCAGCTGACCTGCGGCATCGAGCTTCACGCGCCCCGTGAGCAGGGAAGGTGCCGCAAGCTCGCCGCGCGCGGCAGCGAGCGCCGCCGAGTAAGTGATCGACACCGGGTGATCGTCCGAAAGATCCGTGCCGATGGCGCTGGCCGAGCCGGTGGGCATAGTCGTCACCCCGCCTGCCATCGCGATCGGCGTGGCGCGATTCAGCACATCGCCCAGCGCTATGGTGCCGTCGTGGCAGCTCAGGCACAACAGCGAAGCGCCATTGGGCTGACCGGCGTTGCCTTTGGCGGTGGAACTCGTGTACGGAATATAAGTCGCGCCTGGTGTGCGCCGGTTCCACAGCTGAGCGCTCGGTGCATTGTTATGCGGTGCATGGCAGAACACACAAATCTGCGGTTCCGACGCGCCTTTGACAGTCCCCGGTCCGCTCACCGACAAATTATGTTTGCTCGTCGCCAGCAAACCAGCCGCAGCCGCCGGGAAAATCACGCACACTGCAACGACGATGGCGGCGAGCCACCGCAGCCAGCGACTCAAGCGTCGCCCCCGATATACCGAAACACCTGGACGCGGCTGTTGTATGAATCGGCAACGTAGATTAAATCGTCGTCGCCAATGTAGATGCCCGCCGGCAGCCAGAATTCTCCGCGCTCGCGGCCGAGCGCGCCGAATGCGAGAAGCAGCCTGCCTGCAGTGTCGAATATCTGCACCGCATTGAACAGCGCATCGACAACGTAGATGTGTCCATAGCGATCGGTGGCCACGCCCTTCTGGCGCAAATGATCCCCGCTGCCGTCGCCCAATTGCCCAAACTTTCCCAGATAGCGACCGCCATCGTCGAAGATCTGGACGCGAAAATTCATGGCATCAGTTACATAGAGCTTGCCCTGCGGCGTGCGCCAGATGAGCGTCGGATAGTTGAATTCACCGTCGCCCGCGCCGCGGCGCCCGAAACTGTACGCGAGTTTTCCATTGCGCTCGAACACCTTGACGTCGTGCGCAGTGGTGTCCACCACGTAAATCCGTCCGCTCCTTGCATCGACCGCGATCCCGGTCGGCTGCCTGAGCGGTGCGCTCAGTGCGACGCGGGAAATCACATGTTCGCGCGGCCGCATGACCGACACGGTGGCGAGCGCAGAATCCGTGACGTAGACCTCTCCCGCCGCTCCACGTGCGAGCCCCACGGCAGACGGCAGTGCGCCGCTCTCAGGACGCAGCAATTCGTAATCGCCATTTGCGGTGTCAAAGCGATGCACGCCTTGTGCGCCCGGGTCTGCTACATAAAGCATTGGCCCGACCGCGAGCACTGCCATCGGCCGCACCAGCCGTGAGTCGCTGCCGCCGAACAGCGCGTCCGCGACGCGCTGCAGGAAACCCTTGGTGATACCGAGATCGTCGGGGCGCGCAATCGTCTCGACGTACGCGATCCGCGGCGCCGCCGGCGCCGCCGGCCACACCAGCGGCACCTTGTCCTCGGCTTTATGCACTGTTGGCGCGCATGCAGCCAGCGCCAGCAGCATCCAGATCACACAGGCCTTGTGTAGACGAATGCTCATGCTCAGAATTCTCTGCGGCCAACAAGCTGGATCAGGTTGCGCACGCGCTCGGTGTTGCCCTGAGTTTCGCGCGAGCGCCCGATATCCAGCGTGAGGCTCGCCTTGCGATAGCGCCATTGGCCCTTGATCGAGGCCGCCATGCGGCTGCGCGGCAACACGCCGCCGATGTCCCGTTCGTAGCTCGCATCCGCGGACAGGTCGAGTCCGAACCAGCGCTGCGACCAGTACCTGAAGTCGTACGCGGTGAGATTCACATTCTGCGTGGAGTTCGCGTAGTCGACCCGGGTGCGGCGCATCCCGACGCGCACGTTGCCGGTGCCGAAGAACGGGTCTTCGCTCTGCACGTAGACGTCGCTTGCCACGCGCGTATAGGGAGAGATCGCTTCGCGCCGGTCTTCGCTCTCGAAACTGCCACCGACCGAAGATTCGAACGGCGTCTTCAGTGGCATATCCGCCCGCACCCCATACAGGCTACCGTGCACCGTATTGAGCTGAAACGTGGGACTGCCCGAGGTCAGACGCGGCGTGGACTCAATAAAGCGCAAATACACGCTCACGTAGTTGCGCAGGCTCCAGTTGATGTTCAGCGTCTGATCGGACTGTGCATAGGCGTAAGTGCCCCCGACGTCGTAGCTGTAGTCCACCAGCACTTCCTGGCCGTCGACGATGTTGCCCCCGATCAGCCGCTGCA
Organism: uncultured beta proteobacterium; assembly: GCA_903905655.1. Lineage (GTDB taxonomy): Bacteria > Pseudomonadota > Gammaproteobacteria > Burkholderiales > SG8-41 > PALSA-1004. Next base: position 15,735 of record CAIVHG010000035.1, read on the forward strand.
AGCGCATCTCCAGGCCGACCACGGTGATTGTGTAATCACTGCCTTCCACAAAGGACTGCGTGCGCGTGTTATTGCTGACGAGCACGCTGCCGCCGACGACATGCTGGTGCGAAAGTGGGGAATACGCGATTCCCGTCAGCGTAACGCGTTCTCCGATCACTGCGGTCTGGTTTGCCACGGCCTTCTGCTCGCGCAGATCGCGGCGCACGGCGTAGTTCACCTGCACGCTGCCCAGCGGAAGCGCATGCTGGTAGCGCCCCGATGCGTCGACCCCAGTTGTGCTCGAGGTGTACTGGCTGGTCCGGTTGTTTTCGCCATGCACGCTTACGGTCGCCGTGAGATCCTTGTGCGGCCAGTAGCTTGCGCCAGCGCTAACGGCATTGACTACAGAGGAAAGTGCTCCCTGATTGCTCGAGTTGTAGTTGTACGTCGCGAAACTCTGCAGCTGTTCCGAGTGCCGGCCGCGCACATCCAGAAATGCTCTGGCGTCCCGGCGATCGGGCAGTGCGCTCTGCCCAGTCACGTAGCTCTGGGTATTCAATGCGAGAAGATTGACGAGATCGAATTGCCGGTTCGCGCCGAACGTGAATCGTGAATCGGCGCTCACGCTCTGCGTCGTGGAGTTGCTCGCCTGGACGGGAAGATTAGGGCTGCCGCTGATCGATGCCTGCTTCGTGCTCTGATATTGCACCTGAGTCGCACCCAGCGCACCGAACGACCGTGTTGCCTTGAAGTTGAGGCGGTCAAGCATATCGTCGATGATGCGGTCTACCCCCCGGCCCTGGGAATGCGCACGCGTTGCGTCCACATACACAGGCACCGGCGTCACCGGCCCCAATATTGACATATCAAAACCGTAGCGCGTGTTCTGCTGCGTGAGGACCTGGCCAGGCGAGACACTCAGGGTAGGATTCAGATGATCGTAGAACACCGATCCTCGATAAGGCTTGTCGCGCAGTATCGTCGCCCGGCCGGTCAGGTTGTAGAGCGCGCCCTTCGACTGATCGCTACTGGTATCGCTCGCGAAGCTCTGACGCTGCAACACCGGTCCGCCTCCGATGTCGAAGCTCAGCAGGCTCGGATGGTATGCATAGCTGTGCGTCATCAGAAACAACTCCTGCCGCAGATCCGCCTGCGCCTGGCGCGATCGCACCGGGGTTCCGCCGGCTGCCGGCTGCCCAGTCACAAACTCGTCACGCAAATAGCGTATCGTCGCGTAACCTTCCATGGCCGTGAAACGAAACGGCACGATGTCCTCGGCACGACATGAATCCGGCGGCGCCATGAGAAGTGCCAAGCCGCCGCAGGCCAGGAGCACCGCTGCTTGCATTGCACGGCCGCCTGCTGCGTTGCCTGCAAGCGAACAGCGCAACCTAGAGGCGTCCAGCGCTCGTTGCTTAATCGCCACGCCGCCGCTCCGCTGTTGCCGGTATCCATCCCCTTCCCCGTCCAATGCATCGTCACCGCGCAGTATTGGTATTGGCCGCCTGTGTGGTCACAGATTTGGCGTCGGGTGGATAGCTCATGCCGTTCATTTTTCCGAATCCGTATACGTCGACCTTGTTCGGACCAAACTGGCTGACGACGAAAATCAGGTAATCGATGGCAAACCTCGGGTCTGCGTAGCGGCGGAACAGTTCCACATTCTTGTAGTCGATCGAAACGCCTGCCGGAAGGTTGAGGCCCTCAGCGCCTGCACCGGGCTGACCAAAGTAGAGCAGCAGCCTGCCGTCGTTGTCGAATATCTGCACGTTCTCGAATGCCGAATCCCCGACATAAAGACGGCCAGAACGGTCGATCGCAATGCCTTTGGGACGCACGAACTTTCCGACTTCAGCGCCCAGATCTCCGTAGATGCGCACGAGCTTGCCTTCGGCCGTAAAGCGCTGCACTCTGAAATTGCTGGTATCGACGACGTAGACATCGCCATCCGGGCCGACGGCGATATTGGTGGGATGAAACAGCTCGCCGCGCTCGGACCCCGCGGTACCGAACTTGAATTGCGGCTTGCCCGTACGCTTGTCGAGCACCACCACCTGATGATGCTTGATGTCGACGACGTAGAGGCGCTCCCCGGAAATTACCGTGTCCACCGGTTTGAATTCGCCGTCCGCGCCATACGCATACTGGAAGCGATCGCTGCCGTCGTAGACCAGAACCTGGTCGCGCCCGGTATCCGTCACGTACTTCGTGCCGTCCGCATCGATCCTGACGTTGATCGGCCGCTGCATGCGCCCATTGCCCACTCCCGAAAGCAGCGTGAACCGATGCTGCACGAAATCGAAAACCGCAAGGCCCGATGCACGGCTGTCAGCCACGTAGAGCTTGCCTTCGTACATGGCCACGCCGTACGGCTGTTTGAGGCGCTGCACGTTCTGATCATCGCCAAGCACAAACTTTGCGAGGCTGCTATCCGCCGCATTCACGTCGCGGTCGCTCATGATCGTGGTCAGATGCTGGATGCGCGGCGCATCCGGCAACGCCGGATAAAAAACGGCGCCGGGCGCCGTGACAACCTTCGGCCCCGGTGCCGCGCAAGCTGCAACCAGCGACACCGCGAGCGCAATCAGGGCGCGGCGCAAAACTCTACTCTCAAACATCGTCATTAGGTCTCCAGGGGTTATGACACTGGGCGGATGTTCGCTGCACGAACCGTGGGCACCGGTAAACGCCGCAAAAGCAGCGCACGCCCGCAGGATGAACTCGAAACATCTACCATCGGCGTTCCGATCGGCGCATCGCCACACGCACCTGCGTGCGGCAAGTAAACGCAGGGCAATGCACCGCTCGCAACTGATCTCTGGAATAGCCCTACTTGTTGTGGCAGGCGAGGCAGATGGTGCTTCCGGCCTCCGGCAGCTTCACCAGGTGACTGGTGCCAGCGGTGAAGGTGTTATGGACGTCGTGACACGACGAACATTCCATCTTGCCGTTGTAGAGCAGGGTTGCGGTTATGGTACCGGTTTTGGTCTGGCTTCCCGATCCAATGGTCACCGACTTCGTGCTGGGATCGAACAGGGCGCCGTCCGCCGTAGCGAGCGCGGTGTTGTAAGTGAATCCGATCGGATGATCATCCGCCAGCGAGGTGCCTATGTTATTTACAGCGGAGATCATCGTAGTGCCCGTATTGCCGCCGAAGCTGTCTATGGCGACCGTGCCGTCGTGGCAGGACAGGCAAAGCTTCGAAAGTCCGCTCGGCTGCCCCATGGGGCCGGCGTTGAGCGTCGGGCTGCTGTACACCGTATAGGTCTGCGTGGAGTTGGCATGACTCCACAACGGCGCATCGGTCACGCTGGTATCGGATTTGTGCGTCACGTGGCAGGCCACGCAGATGCGCCCGCCCGACCAGGCCTTGGTCGTGAAGTCATGCTGTGACCCTGTGATCGTGCCTGCGACACAGACACCCGCGCCCAGAAGGAACATCAACCCCGCCAGTACCGCCCATCTCGTAGCTTTCGCTCTCATTATTTTCTCCTCACCATTTCCATTTGCACACCACGCAATACCCTTCTTCAAGGACATTGCTCCACTACTTTTCCACTACGGCCGTATGGTTTTCTTTTTACGATCGAGTGTCAACGTGCAAAAGTCACATGCGCCGCGTTATTTTTACAATTCGCTAAATTGTTCGATGAACAGCGTTATGACATTTACATACCCGCAACCGCATCAACAACGATCATTAATCGCATTGGCGATCGCACATCATCACCGCGAAGCATCGCGCCACGCTTGAATGCAATCACACACACCGCCCCCGCTTCTCCATACACGACAAATTAGCGCTGCGTAGCCGTTAGATGAATGAGCATCTCATAGCTCGACAATCGGGGTTCCTTTAGCCGCCATCAACAGCCTCGTCGCTCGACAACAGTTGTAGATTTTCTTCTGTTCATTTCTCGTCAGTCGTGAATTAGTTCCTAACGATCGTGACCTATCTGCATTTAACTTCGACACCAAATGTGGATCACCACACTACGGCAGTGATTGAAGTAGCCGCGAACAAGAAGGAAAGACCAGAATGCCAGCCAGCCCGCTCGGGCTTACACTGAGCGCGCTCTGCCCGCGCATGCGCGTGATGTCTGCAGCCGCTGCAGCGAAAGCATGCAGTCATCGTCATTTCCCTCGGTATCGATGCAATGGATAATCAGGCAACATTGAGATCGGACTTGCTGCCGGCGGCCATGCCCCCGCAGCTGCGACGCATCGGCATAGCTTTGTTGCGCGGTGCGCTGTGCGCGCTGCTGATGCTGGGCGCAGCAGCAGGATGGGGGCTGATGCATGGAAAATCGTACAGCCCAGGCTCGGCCGCAGGTTATGCGCTCGGTGTCACCGGCGGATCACTGATGCTAATGCTTCTGCTCTATCCGTTGCGCAAACGCCTGCGCTTCATGCACAACTGGGGTCCGCTCAAGCACTGGTTCAAGCTGCACATGGTCGGCGGCATACTTGGGCCCGTGCTCGTGCTGTTGCATTCCGGCTTTCACGTAGGATCACTCAACGCCGCGGTCGCATTGAGCTGCATGCTGCTGGTCGTCACGAGCGGCATCGTTGGACGTTTTCTGTACCGCAAAATTCACCATGGCCTCTACGGCAGCCAGGCGACGCTCAAGCAACTGCATGGCGCTTTGCAAAATGAACTGAAATCGCTGGACCAACAGCTACGCGAAATGCCGCTCATCAAGAGCGAGATCGATCGCTTTGCCGCACTCGCAGCGCAAGCACCGGCAACCCTGCTCCAGCGTGCGGCTCAATTCCTCGCATTGGGGCCGATGCGCCGCGGCGTGCGGCGCCGCGTCCGCCGCGAACTCGCCACGCTCAGCGCCGGCTCCGGGACTGCAGCATCTTCGCCCGAAAAGCTCGCGGCACTCCGCAATGCCGTCGACGCCGTATTGCGCGCGGCACAGCGCAGTGCGCAGTTCAACACTTACGAGCGCCTGTTTTCGCTCTGGCACGTGGTGCACATCCCATTTCTATTCATGATGGTGATCACGGCAATCATCCATGTCGTGGCTGTACACGTGTATTAGGATCGCGCTGCTGGGTCTGCTCGTCATGGTCGCCGGCTCCGGCCCTGCGGCCGCGCAGAACCTGGAGACCGCCCTCATGCCGGGTGCGGTGGTCCAGGCCCACGCCAAGCTCGAGACGCAATGCAGGAACTGTCATGTGCGCATGGATCGCAATGCGCAGCAGCGCCTGTGCCTGGATTGCCACAAGGAAGTCGCAGGCGATGTGCGGAACAAGGCCGGCTATCACGGCCGGCTGCAAGAGCGTGAATGCCGGACCTGCCATACCGACCACAAGGGCCGCGACGCGAAGATCGTGCAGCTCGACGACAAGCGCTTCGATCATCTGCTCACGGATTTCGAGCTGCGCGGTAAGCACACGCGCGCTGCCTGTGCGAGCTGCCATCGCCCGGGGACCAAGCACAGCGCAACGCCCTCCGACTGCGTCTCCTGCCATCGCAAGGACGACAAGCACAAGGGCGGCTTGGGCGCCAAATGCGAAGACTGCCACAACGCAAATGACTGGAAAAGCACGCGCTTCGACCACGGCAAGACGCGTTTCCCCCTGCCCCACAAGCATGCCAAGGTCAAATGTGCGGAATGCCATGCCGATCAGCGCTACGCCGACACGCCGCGCGAATGCATCTCCTGCCATCGCAAGGACGACGCCCACAAGGGACGCTTCAGCAACCGCTGCGAGCGCTGCCACGACGACACGCAATGGAAGACGCCGCTGTTCAGGCACGATACCGACACGCGATTTCTCCTGCGCGACCGGCACCGCTCCGTGAAGTGCGAAGCCTGCCATCGCGAGCCGATATACCAGGTCAAGGCGCCGATCAGTTGCTACGCCTGCCACCGCGGCGATGACGTGCACAAAGCGGCGCTCGGTGAGAAATGCGAAAGCTGCCATACCGAGCGGGGCTGGAAAGAACCGGCACGCTTCGATCACGATCGCGACGGCCATTTTGCGCTTCTGGGGAAACACAAGGATGCAAAATGTGAAAGCTGCCATCAGGACCGTAAATTTCGCGACAAGCTTTCTACTGCCTGCTTCCAATGCCACAAGGCGGATGACCGCGCAAAGGGGCATAAGGGACGCTACGGCGAAGACTGCAAGACCTGCCACGCCGAGACTTCGTGGAGGGCCACGATCTTCGTGCACGATCGCGACACCCGGTATGCGCTGCGCGGAAAACACGTACCTGTGAAATGCGATTCCTGTCACCAGGGAGTTCTTTACCGCGACAAGCTCGATGGCAACTGCGCGTCGTGCCATGCCAAGGATGACAAGCACCGTACGCAACTCGGAGAGCAATGCAGCCGCTGCCACAACGAAAGATCGTGGCGCGAAGCACCCTTCGATCATGCGCAGTCGCGTTTCCCTCTCACCGGGCGCCACGATGGGCTTGCGTGCAAACAATGCCATCTGACGCCGGCGTTCAAGGACGCGCAGACCGCGTGCTCCTCCTGTCATGCCAAGGACGATGCGCACAAGGAACGGCTCGGCCCCCGCTGCGAGCAATGCCATAACAGCAGCACCTGGAAGAAATGGGACTTCGACCACAATCTGCGCAGCCGCTTCAAGCTTGCCGGAAAGCACGCGAACGCCAAGTGCTATGCCTGTCACACGATGCCGGTGAAAGGCGATCTGACGCTGGCGTCGGATTGCGCAAGTTGCCATGCCAAGGACGACGACGTGCACCTGGGCAGCCTCGGCCTCAAGTGCGAGGAGTGCCATGTGCCCGACAACTGGCGCAAGCTCATCAATCAAAAGCGCCCGCAGCCGCAGGGCCGGGACATGGCAAAATGACTCACTACCCGCTGTGGTCGCTATATGCAGTCCTGCTCACGTTGATACTGTGCCTCTATGTGCGGCGCCAGCGGCAGCGCGAAACGCGGTCGAGGTCGGCACTGCAACGGGCCGTGGAAGCAGGACTGACCGAACCGCCGAGCCTGCACCCGGTCGTCGATCCCAACCTCTGCATGGGCTCCGGCGCCTGCACCCGGGCGTGTCCTGAAGGAACGCTCGGGATCGTCAATGGCAAGGCTTACCTCATCAATCCCACGGTATGCATCGGACACGCTGCATGCGCCGCAGCCTGCCCGGTCGAAGCGATCAAGCTCGTGTTCGGCAGCGCGCGCCGGGGCATCGATATTCCCTACGTGAAGCCGAGCTTCGAGACTAACGTTCCAGGAATTTATATCGCAGGAGAACTGGGCGGGATGGGGCTGATACGCAAGGCCGCCGAGCAAGGCCGGCAGGCGATGGAATCGATTTCGAAAAACCGCGCTCACCGCCAGGAACTCGATGTGGTCATCGTGGGCGCCGGTCCCGCCGGAATTTCCGCAACCCTGGCGGCGATGGAACGCGAGTTGCGCTTCGTCACCATCGAGCAGGAAGCCTCGCTCGGAGGCACGGTCTACCACTATCCGCGCAACAAGATCGTCATGACCCAGCCGATCACGCTGCCCATCGTCGGCAAAGCGAAGCTTGGCGAGATCTCCAAGGAGTCGCTGCTCGAATTCTGGCAGGGCATCGTGGACCGCACGCGCATGCCGATCCACTACGGCGAGCGCCTGGTGAAGGTCGGGACCGCCGACGGCGGCTTTGTGGTCAACACCGGCGGCAATGAGTACCGCTGCCGCTCGATCCTGCTCGCCATCGGGCGGCGCGGCACGCCGCGCAAGCTCGATGTCCCCGGAGAAGAGCTGTCAAAGGTCGTCTATCGGATGGTCGATCCAGAACAGTATCAGGGCAAGCGGGTGCTGGTCGTGGGCGGCGGCGACAGCGCGATCGAAGCGGCCGTCGCCATCGCAGGCGAAGCCGGATCGCATGTGACGCTGTCGTACCGCGGCGCCGCCTTCAACCGCGTGAAGCAGCAAAATCGCGAGCGCATGGCTGCGGCACAACAGTCGGGGCGCCTGCAGCTCGCATACAACTCGACGGTCAAACGCATCGAGGAAAAACGTGCTCTGCTCGAGCACGATGGACGGTCACTGGCTTTGGACAACGATAGCGTCATCGTGTGCGCCGGCGGCGTGCTGCCGACGCCGATGCTGAAGGAAATGGGCATCATGGTGGAAACCAAATACGGCACTGCATGACCCGCGTGCCAATTCCCCAGTCGGTATCGCCGGCTTTGCAGAACGACACCGCGCATTAATTATGCGTGGATGCTGGCTGCCTTCAGCAAAGCTCCCCACTTTTCCGATTCCGATTTGATATGCGCGCTGAATTCCCTGGGGGTAGTGCCGAGCGCACGCTTGCCTTCTGCCGCCAAACGCTCCCCGAGCACCGGGGCGCGCACCACTTTCACCGCGTCATCGTGCAGTTTGCTTATGACGGCTCCCGGCGTGCCGCTTGGCGCCAGCAGCCCATACCAGGTTTCGGCTTCAAAGCCGGGAAACCCAGACTCCGCGATCGCAGGAACGTCCGGCATGATGTGCAGCCGCACCGGGCTCGTCACGGCCAGAGCGCGCAGTTTTCCGCTGCGCACATGCGGGGCCGCCGCGAGCAGATTGTTGAAGAACATGTCGACTTGTCCGCCGATCAGATCCGTGAGCGCCTGAGCGCTGCCCTGATAAGGCACGTGCATGATCTGAACCCGGGCACGTGCTTTGAAAAGTTCCGCGGCGAGGTGCGACGTCGTGCCGATGCCGGTGGAAGCGTAATTGAGCGCCCCCGGCCTGGCACTCGCCAGCGCAACCAGTTCGCGCACCGACTTTGCCGGCAGCGCCGGAGGTACGACGAGTATGTTGGGCACCGCGGCCAATAACGTGACCGGCGCGAAATCGCGCTGCGGCGCATAGGGCGTATTGCGAACCAGGTACGGCGTGACGGTCAGCAGTGCGCCCGAGGTGATCAGCAGCGTGTAGCCATCGGGAATCGCCTTTGCCGCCATTGCAGCTCCAGTAATCCCGTTTCCCCCGGCGCGATTGTCGATGACCAACGGCTTGCCCAGGCTTTCGCTAAGCGCAGGGCCCATGAGGCGCGCGAGGATGTCGACCCCGGATCCCGGCGGGAATGGAACGATGACGCGAATGGGCTTTGACGGATAGGTCTGCGCGGAAACAGCAAATGCACAGAGCAATAGCGCGCTCAGGAAAACGCGATGCTCAGGCATTCTCGAGCCTGAAAACGATCGGAACAATGACCCAGGATTCGACTGTGTCGTTGCCGCGCCGTGCCGGGACAAACCTCCAGCTCTTTACCGTGTCCAGCGCCGCCTGGTCGAGCGCCGCTGAGCCACTGCTCTGATCGAGTTGCACGCGCCCTGCGTATCCGTCAAGCGTGACCAGCACTCTCACCCTGACCGTGCCCTGCTCTCCATTGCGCCGCGCGATAAACGGGTACTGAGGAGGCGTGTTGCGCAAATAGGCGGCGTTGAAGTTCGGCGCGGTCGTTGCGCCAGTGTCACGGACCGCGGTTGCGGGCGCCGCGCTGCGCGCCGCGATTTCAGCCTTGTCCTCGGCCGGCTTGGCGTCGGCATTCTTCTGCGGCACGCTGAACGCCGCAGCGGGAGGCGCTGCTTCAGCAGCCAATGCGATCACGGGCTTGGGCGGTGAAGTCTCAGTTTGCACCCGCGCGGCTTCGGCAAGCACTTGCGGCTGCGTGCGCTCGGTCCGCATTTTCGATTCGGGCGGCCGGCGCTGTGCCCGCACGAGGGGCAGCGGCTCGGGCGGCTGCGCGAGCACGACGTCCAGAGCGGAAGACGCCGCATCCGCATCCAAACCCGCAGGAGGAGGCAGCAGCGCCAGCGCCGCCGCGTGCAGCACGATGCTCAGGGCCAGCAAGCGCGCGAGCAACGCATTGCCGCGCCAAAACGGAGCGCGCATCGCTCCAGCCGCGGCATCTGCACTGTGGACATCCTGCATGACGAAACTCATCCGTTCGCAACCCGTAATGCACAAACGCTATCGGGGCATCGTGCACCGGGGCACGCGCCGCGCATATTTAGACTACCATGAATCACGGCCAGCGTTTCCCTGTGCGCGGCGCAGCCTCGCGCTGGCCGTGGAAGCCATTCGATGCGCATCGCCTAATAATTGAACCTGAGTTCCGCCAGCGCGGTGCGCTGCGGGAACGGATGGAAGACAAAGTATTTGCGATTGTTCAGGTTGTCCACGCCCAGCGCCGCGCTCCACTGCCGGTCGATCTGATAGCGCGCGCGCAGGTCCACGACGAAATAGGCGTCGAAGCCCTGATAGGTATGCGTATAAAAGTCAGAATTGTCGGCGGTCGCATAGGCGCGGTCGCTGTAGCGCGCAGCGAGCGTGACCGCAGCCTTGGCGTTCGGGCGAAAGGTGGCGACCAGGGTCGCGCGCCAGCTCGGCACCTGCGGCGTTTGCTTGCCGACGGCTGCGGCGAAAGCGGAGTCTGCGGTGATGCGTGAATGGACGTACACCACGCTGCCCGAGAGATCGAGGCCTTCCACAAATACATCCGCGCCTTGAGCGACGAGTTCGAGGCCCCGTGAGCGCACGCTGTCGATGTTCTGGACGTAGCTGAAGAGCGTGGCCGAGCCTGCAACCAGAGGCGCGGTCTGCGAGATCAGCGCGTCGGCGATGCGTTCCTCAAAATACGAAGCGCGCACCCGACCTCCTTGCCACGCCCGTTCCGCCGAGAGCTCGCCTGACCAGGCGCGTTCCGGCCTGAGATTCGGATTGGGTATGCTGAGCGTCGCGCCAGTGGTGATCGCCTGGTAAAGCTCGGTCACCGTTGGGAATCGATAGGCCTTGCCGAGCGACGCGGTGAGCAGCCATTGTGCCGATGCTTCAAATGCAAGCGAAGCCTTGGGTGAAAAATGCGACGCATCGAGACCCGGCTGCGCAACGGACAAAGCGGGCGCCAGGGAGTAATTCTGACCGTCAAACGCGCGCCAGTGCTCATAGCGACCGCCGAGCGTCGCTTTGAACGCCGGCGCAAGCCGCCACACGTCCTGCATCCACAACGCCTCGGTCTGAGACTTGCCGCGTGCATCTGCGGCGAGCTGCTCGCCACCGTTGTCGATCCAGTTCGCGGTGTTGTATTTGGGATTGACGAGCTTGTAGTAGTCGTGATGCACGCCGAAGCTCAGCTGATGCGCCCCGCTCACGCCGCGGGGACGCCAGATGCCCTTGAGGTCCACGGCTCGCCACCCGGTGCCGTCCATCGATGAGAGCGTGCCAGCGCCGCCCGCCAGCGCTGCAGGCAGCGCGGCCGTCGGCGTGCGCGTCGTCTCCGTGCCATAGCGATAAAGGCTGGCGACCGCCTCCCAATCCCACGTGCCGCGCGTGTCGGAGCGCAGCGCCAGGCTGTGCATCCAGTGCTGCTCCTCAGTCCGGTAGACATTGTTGGAGAACGCGCTCGCCGGCACGGAATAGTTATAGCCGCCGATATTGAGACTGCCCGAGTACATCAGGTTGCCCGCCGCATCCCTCAGGTAGGTCTGCGCCGTTGCCCGGTCGTCGTTCTGGAAGAACCCGATGGTGTACGCCGCGTGCAGCGTGGGCGTTACCTCGTAACCGAGCTTTAACTTGAAGTTGTCCTGCAGCTGACGTTCGATGCCGCCGGCCCCGAGCACTGCGATCGGCGCGCCGCTGCGGTTGGCATCGGCAAAAGCTCCGGTGACGGGAGTGCCGACGGCGCTGGGTGCTGCTACCCGGGCAGCGGTCACATATGCGAGCGGCTGTCCATAGCTGTCCAGGTGATTTGCGCTCAACCACCAGGAAAAATTGCCGGACCGGTTGCCGAGCAGCGCGCTCGCCTGCCGCGCTGGATAAGTGTCGCTGGTGCCGTACTGGGAAAAGCTTTGCCATGCGCTCTGCACTTTCACGGCGGCCTCGAAGCGGCGCGGCATGCGGGTGGTGATCTCGGCTACGGCGCCGATGGAGTTGCCGGGATACGCCGCGGCGAACGGCCCGTACATCACGTCGATGCGCTCAATCTCCTCAGGCGCCACCATGCCCCAGCGCGGCGAGGCTGTGGAGTTGTTGTTCCCGATCAAAGCAGAGAGCGGAACGCCATCGGCGTAGATCAGGCCGCGCGCACTGGAGCCCACCCCCGAGGTGCGGGTGGTCATCGGCGCCTGCGTATCCCCGATGTGCCGCTTACGTATCAGCACATTCGGCAGGTACTTGAGCGCATCTTCGGTGTTCACCGCATTCACCTGCTCTGAGATTTGACTTGCCGTCACGCTCTCGGTGACGAGCGGCAGCTGATGCCTTTCCGAGATGCTGGGCGTTTCTGTTACCGTCACCGCGGGCAATGCCGCGTCCGTACTTTGCGCGATCGCGGCCGAAGCCGCGCACGCAATGCTCAGCGCCGCCGTGCAAAGAAGCAGGCGGCTGCCGCACACACTTGAGGTCATCTTTCCACTCCACATTGTCTTGATCTGCGCCGATGGCTCGTCGACGCCAATACTTTGATCCATGCCGCGGGATCCGCTGCGCACGGAGAGCGCACAGCGAAACGCAGTGCAAGAAGGCGACACGCACAAACGCGCTGCGCACCGAATGCGCAGCACCGCGTGTCGCGAAGCAAAGCTAGATCAGCACAGGGGGGCCGCGCGGCGGCGCATGGAGATGGGCAACGCTGCCCGAATGTAGATACTCAGAAGCGCGCACCCCGCCGGATGCAGGGACGAATGGAACGAATATGAGGAGTGGCGCACTGATGAGCGGCGCACCGCCGGCGCCGCTCGCGCAAAACGGGCAATGCGGACCTTGATGCTGCTCGGCCGGCGCCGGCAACGGCAACTCGCCGACTTGTACCACCTTGCCGCTCTTGACGGAGCACAGCTCAAATACGATGGACACCGACTGCGGAGCGGCATTGGCGATGAGCGGCCACAGCGCATTGAGCGCCATACCCAAAATGGCAAGCCAACCGCCGATCCCAATTTTCTTCCGATTATTTCTCACAGAGGCATTTTATCATAAACGCCGGATTTTATCCAGCCACCACCACGGGTGAGATCCACACATCCCATCATATGCCAGTTGCATTAACCGCCGGCCGCAGACTTTGAGCACCGCATCTGCGACCGCTCAGCGGCGCGGCTGCCAGCGCACGAGGCGTGATTCCAGGCGCAGCAAGCTCTCGTTCAGCGCAAGGCCGCACACCGCAAGCACGATGAGCACCGCGAATACGCGGTCGGTCTGAAAAGTCTGCGCCGCGTTGCTGATGAGATAGCCAAGTCCCGAGCTCGATGAGAAGAGTTCGCCGACGATGATGCCCACCATGCCGAGTGCGGCCGATTGGCGCAGCCCGGTGAGTATGAACGGCACTGCCGCAGGTATGGCGACCGCCCGCAGCAGCTGCCAGTCGCTCGCGCCGAAAGACTGTGCCATGCGGATCAGCGCGGCGTCCGCGCTGCGGATGCCGGAAATGGTATTGATCAGCAGCGGGAAAAACGCCAACAACACGACGATGGTGACTTTGTAGCCAATACCGAAGCCGAGCCAGATCAAAAGCAGCGGAATGAGCGCACTGCGCGGCACGGCATAGATCGCAGAAAAGAACGGCTCCAGCGTGTCGCGCAATAGCCGGTACCAGCCCATGCAAACGCCCAGAAAAACCGCCGCCACGACCGATGCTCCCCACCCCAACGCAAAGCCTGCGGCGGTCGAACGCACGTGCCCCCAGAATGCGGAGTCGACGAGCATTTGCAGCAGCGTCGCGACGACCAGCGTCGGCGAACTGCTGAATTTCGGATCGATCCAGGCATGGCGGCTCGCCGCTTCCCACAGCACCAGGAAGAACAGGATGAAGCCGCCACCCAGTATCAGGCGTGCCCAAGGCGAGCCTTCACCCGAAGCGGGCTTTGCCGTCGCTACATAACCGTCAGTGGCAGTTTCAATCGGCGCCTTCATCGCTGGTCCGCCTGCAGTCTCTGTCCATGCAGCAGCCGCCAAATCTCCAGCTCGATCGCCGTAAACACCGGATTGCGTTTGATCTCCGGCGCGCGCGGCCGCTGCAAATTGATCTCCAGCACCTGCTGCACGCGCCCTGGCCGCGCGGAAAGGACGTAGACACGGTCGGCCAGATAGACCGCCTCCTCGATGTCATGCGTCACGAAGATTACGGTCTTGCGGTCGCGCTCCCAGATCGTCAGCAGTTCGCACTGCATCAGCTCGCGCGTCTGCGCGTCGAGCGCGCCGAAGGGCTCGTCCATGAGCAGGATACGCGGCTGCATCGCGAGCGCCCGCGCCAGGTTGACGCGCTGGCGCATGCCCCCGGAAAGTTCCGACGGGTAGTAGTTCTCGAAGCCGCGCAGCCCCACCAGGTCGATCAGCGATTCGGTGCGCGCCCGCGCTTCATCGCGCGCGGGGCGCCGCTGCATCTCCATGCCAAAAGAGATATTGTCGCGCACCGTGCGCCAGGGCAGCAGCGAAGGATCCTGAAACACCACGGCACGCTCGGGGCCGGGGCCGGTGACCGCACTGCCATCGAGCAGCAGCGCGCCGCCCTCATGCGGAATCAATCCGGCAATGCAATGTAGCAGGGTCGATTTTCCGCATCCACTCGGCCCCACAATGGCGATGAATTCACCATCTCCCGCTGTTACCGTGATCCGGTCGAGCGCCTTGGTGGCGTCGCCGTGACGGGACTGATAGACCTTGGTCAGGTCCCGCGCCTCAAGGCCGCGCCGTGCAGCGGCAACCGATTCCGGCAGGGCGTTCATTTGCGTGACTTCAGCACTTCGCGCAGCAGCGTGAAGTTCCACACCTGAGACAACGCGATGTTCTGGGTGTTGTTCTGGCCCTTCTTGGTGGACTCAAGAGTGATCTGCAGCGCCTCGTCGGAAACCAGCCCGTCCTCTGGCATGTCGCGTTGGATCGTGGCATAGGCCTCCTCAGCGCCTGCACGATTGTATTTCATGACGCGCATCGTGTACTCTATGACGGCTTCGCGGCTGCTGCGCATGTTGGCGATGGTCTCCAAAGCCGCCCTGATCATGCGCGTTACGGTCTGGGGGCGCTCCGCGATCATTTTGTCGGAGGTGCCGACGATACTCACGGGTCCGCCGGGAACAAACTGTCCTACGCGGAATACTTCGTGCAGGCCGAGCTCTTCTGACTGGCTGCGCGAGGACGGAAAGCTCGCAAAGGCATCGGCCTCGCCGCGCTTGACGAGTTCGAGGCTGACCATCGGCGCACCGCGGCTCACCACCCAGGTAACGTCTTTGTCCGGGTCGACCCCATTTCGCCGCAGCACGTCCTTCAGGCTGTCATAGGGCGCGATGATGCGCTTGCCGCGCAGGTCCTGGATGGTCTTGATCGCGGGGCCCGCATAGACACCCAGATTGTCCTTCGCGGTCACCATCACCGCTTTGATCGGAATGCTGCGGATGGCGCCCTGATGCAACTGTGCGCCGTGGGCGACGAACTGCACCTGGCCGCCGGCGAGCGCTGCGATCGGATCGGCGACATTGTCGATGACCTGGAGATCGATCCCGTATTTTTCGAATATGCCGTGCTCTTTGCCCCAATACACCCACATGTGATTGACTGCGGTGCGATTCGCCGCGACCGTGATGGACTCGCGCTGCGCCTGCGCGACTGCCGGCGCAGCAAATCCCAAATAACCGGCGGCAACCGCTGCCAGCAGTGCAAGGCCGTTGACGACAAACGCGCGTCGTCCCCTACCGATTGAATTGATTGCATCCATTACTATCCTCTTCAGTTTAAGTTGGGGTAAAAATCAGTCTTTCCGAAATTAATTTCCATCTTGGGGGCGCTGACCTGTCGATGCAGGATGCTCATCATTTGCGCGACTTCAGCACTTCACGCAAAAGCGTGAAGTTCCACACCTGCGACAGCGGGATATTCTGGGTATTGCCCTGGCCTTTCTTGATGGAATCGAGTGTGATGCGCAGCGCCTCGTCTGAAACCAGGCCATCTTCCGGCGTGTCGCGCACAATGCTCGCATAGGACTCCTCGGCACCGGCGCGGGTGTATTTCATGACGCGCATCGTGTAATCGATCATGGCCTCGCGGCTGTTGCGCATGTTGGCCAGCGTTTCCAGCGTCGCTCTGAGAAACCGTGCTACGGACTGCGGATGTTCCGCAATATACTTGTCCGTGGCGCCGACGACGGCGACCGGCCCGCCCGGGACGAACTGCGAGACGCGGAACACTTCGTGCAGGCCAATCTCCTCGGCCTGGCTGCGAGCCGCCGGAAACCCCGCGAACGCTTCAGCCTCGCCGCGCTTGACCAGTTCCAGATTGACGAGCGGCGCGCCGCGGCTCACGACCCAATTGATCTCCTTGTCCGGATCGATGCCATTGCGCTGCAGCACGTCCTTCAGGCTGTCGTAGCGCGAAATGATGCGCTTGCCGCGCAAGTCCTGCATCGTCTTGATGGCGGGACCGGCATAGACGCCGAGATTGTCCTTGGTCGTCACCATCACGGTCTTGACGGGAACGCCGCGGATGGCAGCCTGATGCAACTGCACGCCGTGGCCGATGAACTGCGCCTGGCCGCTGACGAGCGCGGCAACCGGATCAGCGACATTGTCGATGATCTGTATGTCGATGCCGTATTTCGCGAAGATGCCCCGTTCTTTCCCCCAGAACGCCCAGATGTGGTTGACCGCGGTGAGATTCGCGGCAACGGTTACGGTCTCGCGCTGCGCCTGCGCACCCGCGGGCAGGGCCGGCCCCAGGCAGGCGACCGCACCCGTCAGCAGGAGCATGAGGTATTTCTTCGAAGCGGTACAGCGTGTAGCAAGGAAAGAGCAGAGTGAAGTACGAATCGGATTCATCGGACACCTATCGATGGTTCGGGTTCAAAGCAATTGCCCTGCAGTTACTGCGATCTGCAAGGCCGGATCAGCAACGATTTCAAAATCGGTATCGATCTGCGCGACGTGCTGCAGCGTCGCGGAAATCGAACAGGAGCCGTGGCAAGCAGCGAGGCATGCACGCACCTGCTCGGGATCCAGATGATCGCCGCTTACCCGGAACAGCAATGCGATATGGCGAAACACCTGCGGCGGCTTGTCGTCGATGGTGCCGGACACCTTGATGTTGAGCGCGGCCATCTTTTGTCCAGCATCGCGCATCGCCGCGATGAAGCTGGTGCCGGAACAGCCTGCCAGCGCGATCAGCAGCAGGTCGCGTGGAGAGAGGCCGTCGTCTCCGCCCGGCACGCCGAGCTTGCCCGCCATGTCGACCGGGACTTCGAAACCATTCACATCCCTGCCGAGAAAAAATGCGCGCTCCGGATTGACCTTGACATCGACGGTTCGTGACAATTTTTGGTTCATTTATCGAATTTCCTCAGGAAGATGAAATGCGGCGCAGCGTGCAGGGATAAGCCTTCACCGGTACGGAGCCGGAGATCGGATCAAGCACAGCGTTGGTCATGATCAGGTTGACGTTGGCACCGCTGCTGGTATACGGATCGTGCCCCGGCAAACCGAGCTCTTCGCAGGCTTCCCACCAACCGGTCTGGGTGGCGACGACTCCCGGCGGCAGGGTATTCGTCACCCGCGCCTGGAGCCGGATTTCACCGGCGTGAGTCACCAGGCCGACGGCTTCACCGTCTGCAATGCCATACGCCACAGCAGTGTCCGGATGGATTTCCACGTACGGTGCGCTGACCTGCGAGCGCAGCTTCGGAATGCCGCGGCCCTGGCTATGGCAATATTCAGGCACCTTGTGCGAAGTGAGGATCAAGGGAAATTCCGCGCCGTGCGTCAGACGCGGCTGCACCGAAGGAAGCGGATCGTAACCGTGCGCAAGAAACTCCTGCGCGTAGATCTCGATCTTGCGGCTGCGCGTGTTCATGCCGCGCACCGCACCGGACACCTCCTTGTCCTGGTACCTGCGGTAGTTCTGCTTGATGGCTACAGTGAGACCGCCCGGCCTCGCCTTCACCTGCTCCAGGCTGAGCCCGGATTTGGATAGCAGGTAGCGGAACGCTTCCTCGATATCACCGTTCCAGAATTGGTCCCCGAGGCCTAGCGCGACCGCCAGATCAAAGATGAGTTCGAGGTCGGGACGCGATTCGAATTGCGGCCGCATGACTGCCGGGCGGTACTGCACATGCGCCTTGGTTTCGGGGCCACCGCCGAATTCCATCGACAGAAACGATGCTTCCCATGGCGTGGCGGTGGGCAGCAGAATATCCGCCGTTTCGCATGAAGGGTTGGGAAAGAGATCTGCGTGGACCTGAAAGTCGAGCGCTTCGAGCGCCCGCCGTCCGCGCAAGGTGTCGCCGTTTTGCAGCAACAGGTTGCCGCCAAAGGTCACCAGGGCACGCGCTCGATAGGGCCCCTCGCCTAGCGCCGCATCATAAAAATTATAGGCCTGAACCACGCGACGCGCCGCACTCAGAGGTCGCGTCGTCAGCCCCAGGCGCTTGGCAGCCTGCGCCTTCGGCAGCAGTTCTGAGCCTTCGATCGGCGGCGCTGGAATCCCGGCAAAGGACACGTTGCCACCCTCGGCCTCGAACCAGCCGGTCAGCGCATATAGAATACACAGCGCGCGATTGGTCTGCGCCGTATCTACGTGCTGCTCTACGCCGTTGTAGGTGTAATAGCTCAATGGACCTTCCGTACCGACTGCCTTGGCGAGCGCTTCGATCTGCTCCACCGGCACGTCGGTCAGCGCAGCAACAGCCTGCGGCGCATGCTGCGCCACGCGCTCGATGAGGTGCACGAATGCCGAGCGCACTCGGACCGGAGCGCTGCCCGCAAGCGCCAGTTCGGTATCCACCACCAGTGCGGGTTCCACGCCCCATTCGGCAGGGTCCCTGGCAACATCGATGGTGACGGCCTGGTTCGTGCCTGCATCGAAAACGACGTAATCATCGGCGGCCTGCGCCCCGATGTCGCGCCCGCGCAAAAGTGCGCCGGTAATCGGAGACACGAGGAAGGGCGCGTTGGTCCAGTCCCTGACGAATGATCGGTCGTAGGTGCCGTCGCGCAGCAGAATGTGGATCAACCCCAGCGCAAGCGCCGTATCCGAACCCGGCCGCAACTGGATCCACAGGTCGGCCTGCGCAACCGTCGCCGTGCGGCGCGGATCGACCACGATCAGCTTGGCGCCGTTGCGCCGGCCGTCGTGAATGCGGCGCCAGTTTTGTATGTGTGAAGCCGCGGGATTGTGGCCCCAGATCAGCATCGTCTTCGAAGCTTCGAAGTGCGGTGTCGGCAGACCTTTGCCATATGTATAAACCGACCCTGCATCGCGGCCCCACTGACAAATATGCGACGTAGCGATGACGTTCGGGCTGCCGAAGGCGCGCACCAGGCGTTCGAAAAACGGGACCCAGTCGGTGGCCTGGCTGGCGCCCGGCGCCGGGCGACCGAAGACGACTGCTTCCGCACCGGACTCGGCCTTGATCGCAGAAAGCTTCGCGACGATGGTCGAGATCGCCTCTTCCCACGAGATCGGGACAAATCCCGGATCCCGCGAGGACTTCGGCTGAGTCCGTTTCATGGGCGTGCGTATGCGCCCGCTGTTATGCACGATCTCCGGCGCTGCACCGCCCTTGATGCAGAAACCCCGATTGGGGTGGTCGCGGTCGGCGCGCACCTCTATCAGACGATCGTCCTCCACCGTCGCAATGGTTGCGCATTTGGATTTGCAGTGCGCGCAGTATCCCCTGATTTCAACCATCGCAGACCCCGCTCGCCGGGCTGCGTTCGCTGTATATTCCTGTTTGCATCAAGTACTCCTGATTTTCCCTCTGCGGATTCATCCAGCCGTTTAACAGCGGCCTCGGCAGCAATCCATCGTCTGCACCGCGGAAAGCCGTGCGTTCAGAGCTGCTGCAATTTACGTTGATGAATTACTTCAGTAGCGCAGCCAGCTGCGCACTGCCCGATGCCCGGAGGGGGTGCGCGCGTCGCCTTTGGTTTAGCAGACTGACCGGACGGACACGCGCGCGGTGGAGACTAGGAAGCTGAGGGGGGATGCAGCGGAAATGAGATGGCGGTGCGGTGCGCGCACACGGCCGGCATTGCAAATGGCGGAAAAACCACGGGAACCATGCAGTGATGCTCTTTGCTTTTCAGACTCGACCCGATCAATGGTATCACGAGCGGAAACAACCGCGCAATTGACCCGAAGACCCGTGCAGCCGCAGCAGGCACGATGCCGATGACATCTGGGACTGCGGTGACAAAATCTTAGAACGACCCGTGATAACGATAGCATCTTTTGAAAGTTTGTTTAGCGGCCGGCATCGGGTATAGTAGCCCGCTCCTGAAAGAGGAGTGAAAAAAATGAAGGCATCAAGCGTATTTGCAGCCCTGTTGGCGCTGGCCGCGGCACCCGCATTCGCAGACGTCTCGCTGCTCAACGTCTCCTATGACGTCGCCCGCGATTTCTACAAGGATTACAACCCGCTGTTCGAGAAGTACTGGAAAGCGAAAGCCGGCGAAACCGTGACCATCAAGCAATCGCACGGCGGCTCGACCAAGCAGGTGCTGGCTGTGGCCGACGGGCTGGACGGCGATGTCGTCACGATGAACCAATCGACCGACGTCGAATTCCTCGCCAGCAAGAACATGGTCGCCAAGGACTGGGCGAAAAAATTCCCGAACAATGCTTCGCCCTACACTTCGACCATGGTGCTGATCGTGCGCAAGGGCAACCCGAAGGGCATCAAGGACTGGAACGATCTCGCCAAGCCCGGCGTGCAGGTCGTCATTCCGCATCCGAAAAACACCGGCAATGGCCGCTACAGCTATCTCGCCGCCTGGGGCTATGCGTTGAAGCAGCCGGGAGGCAATGACAGGACCGCGCAGGAGTTCGTCGGCAAGATACTGAAGAATGCGCCGCTGTTCCCGCCCGGCGGACGCGATGCGACCACCACCTTCATGCAGCGCAAGATCGGCGACGTGCTCGCCACGTTCGAGTCGGAAGCCGAGCTGATCGCCAAGGAGTTTGGCCGCGGCGAATTCGAGGTCGTGTATCCCAGCCTGTCGATACTCACCGAGTTTCCGGTAGCCGTCGTCGAGACGGTAGTCGACAAGAAGCACTCGCGCAAGGAAGCCACCGCTTATCTGGAGTACCTGTGGTCCAAGGAAGGCCAGGAAAACGCTGCGCAGAACTACCTGCGGCCGCGCGATGCCGAAATGCAAAAGAAATACGCCAAGCAGTTCCCCGCCATCCGCACCTTCACCGTCGACGAAATCTTCGGCGGCTGGACCAAGGCGGCCGCGACGCACTTCCGCGACGGCGGCAGCTTCGACCAGATCTACGAGCAGAAGTAGGAACTAGCCGGCAGTCTCATTATGCGCAAGGCGAACGTGTTGCCCGGACTGCGGTTGGGCCTGGGTTACACGCTGACTTACCTGTCGATCCTGGTGCTGATCCCGATCGCCGCGTTGATACTCAAGAGCGCATCGGTCAGCCCCGAGCAGTTCTGGCAGATCGCGACCGGCACGCGCGCCATGGCATCCTATCGCGTGACCTTTGGCGCCTCGCTGATCGCGGCTTCCATCAACGCGGTATTCGGGTTGATCGTCGCCTGGGTGCTGGTGCGCTACACCTTTCCCGGCAAGCGCCTGATCGACGCCCTCGTCGACCTGCCGTTCGCGCTGCCGACCGCGGTCGCGGGCATCACGCTCGCGACCTTGTATTCGGGCAATGGATGGATTGGCCAGTTCCTGGAGCCACTCGGCCTCAAGGTGGCCTTCACTCCGCTCGGCATCGTGGTGGCACTGACCTTCATCACGCTGCCGTTCGTGGTGCGCACGCTGCAGCCGGTGATCGAAGACATAGAGCCTGAAGCTGAGGACGCCGCTGCGTCGCTGGGGGCCTCGCGCTGGCAGACCTGGATGCGCGTCATCTTCCCGACCATCTTTCCCGCGCTGCTCACCGGATTTACCCTCGGCCTTTCGCGCGCCATCGGCGAATTCGGCTCGGTCATCTTCATCGCCGGTAACATGCCGTTGATCTCCGAAATCACGCCGCTTTTAATCATCTCCAAGCTCGAGCAGTACGATTTGCCGGGCGCCACCGTGCTCGCGGTGGTCATGCTGATCGTCTCCTTCGTACTGCTGCTCACGATCAACATTCTGCAGTGGTGGACGGCACAGCGGCAGTCCGGCGATGGCGGAGCCTCGGAGCCGATGCCCGCCCCTGTGGTGCAAGCGGCATGATCGAAGGCCGCGCCAGAAGCGAGCCGCGTGCGGTGCGCATCGCGCTGACCTCAATCGCGCTGGCGTTCCTGTTCTTTTTTCTGATCCTGCCGCTCGCCGCGGTGTTCGTCGAAGCATTGCGCGCCGGAATTGCGGCCTATGCCGGGGCGCTCACTGAACCCGAGACGCTGCACGCCATCGGACTGACGCTGCTCATCGCCGCCATCGCATTGCCGTTCAATATTCTGTTCGGCGTGGCCGCCGCGTGGGCCATCGCAAAGTTCGAGTTCCGCGGCAAGAGCCTGCTCATCACGCTGATCGATCTGCCCTTTGCCGTTTCGCCGGTGGTCGCGGGCCTGCTGTTCATTTTGCTGTTCGGGGCGCAGGGCTATTTCGGGCACTGGCTGCAGGCGCACGACGTGAAGATCGTGTTCGCCATTCCCGGCATGGTGCTGGCAACGCTGTTCGTGACGGTTCCGTTCGTCGCACGCGAGCTGATTCCGCTCATGCAGGAGCAGGGCCGCGACGAGGAAGAAGCGGCGATCTCGCTCGGCGCGTCCGGCTGGCAGATGTTCATGCGGGTGACAGTGCCCAACATCAAGTGGAGCCTGCTCTATGGCGTGATCCTCGCCAATGCACGCGCGATGGGCGAGTTCGGCGCGGTGTCGGTGGTCTCCGGCCATATCCGCGGCGAGACCAACACGCTGCCGCTGCACGTGGAAATCTTCTACAACGAGTACAACATGGTCGGCGCGTTCGCCGCCGCCTCCGTGCTCGCGCTGCTTGCCCTGGTCACGCTGGCCGCGAAGTCCGTGGTGGAATGGCGCATGCGCGTCGAGACGGAAATGTTGTCGGCGGGTCTTTCGCCGGAAAAAGGATCCTGAGCATGGGTATCGCAGTCCACGGCATCACCAAACGGTTCGGCGACTTTGTCGCGCTCGACAACGTCAGCCTGGAAATACCAACGGGAGAACTGGTCGCCCTGCTCGGCCCCTCGGGCTGCGGCAAGACGACGCTGCTGCGTATCATCGCGGGCATGGAGTCGGCAGACGCCGGCCAGGTGCTGTTCTCGGGAGAGGAAGCGACGCACCTGCATGCGCGCGAGCGCCAGGTCGGCTTCGTATTCCAGCACTACGCTCTGTTCAGGCACATGTCGGTGTTCGAGAACGTGGCGTTCGGGCTGCGCGTCAAGCCGCGCGGCCAGCGCCTACCGGAGCCCGAGATCCGCGAGCGCGTGATGAGCCTGTTGAAGCTGGTGCAACTCGACTGGCTCGCCCAGCGCTACCCGTCGCAGCTTTCAGGCGGGCAGCGGCAACGCATTGCGCTCGCCCGCGCGCTCGCCGTCGAGCCCAAGGTGCTGCTGCTCGACGAGCCGTTCGGCGCGCTCGATACCCAGGTGCGCAAGGAACTGCGCCGCTGGCTGCGGCGGCTGCACGACGAGATGCACATCGCCAGCATATTCGTCACGCACGACCAGGAAGAGGCGCTGGAAGTCGCCGACCGCGTCGTCGTGCTCAACCGCGGGCAAATCGAGCAGGTCGGCTCGCCGGATGAAGTCTATGCGCATCCGGCCTCACCCTTCGTCTTTCGCTTCCTCGGCAACGTCAATGTCTTTCACAGCCGCATGCACGGCGCTTGGGCGGACGTCGCGCAGGAAGTGCCGCGCACCGAGGGCCACGGCGATTCGATCGCCTTCGTGCGCCCGCACGACATCGAGCTCGAGCGGAAGCAGGCAACAGGTTCCATCAAAGCCCAAGTGCGCCACGTGCAGCCTATCGGGCCCACGGTGCGCGTCGAACTGGAGCACGACGGCGAGATCGTAGAAGTAGACCTCACCCGCGATCGCCATGAAACACTGCGCCTGCAGTCCGGAGAAACCGTCTGGATGCGACCGCGCCAGGTGAAGGTTTTTTCCGCCAAGGCATAGGCCGTAAGACTCGACATCAATACTGGCGCGATGATGCAGCGTCGCCTAAAGACGATGCCCTACCCTTCAACATAAAACGAATCACGCGCATAAACAAACGGCCGTGCAGCAAATGCTGCACGGCCGTTTGTTTTCAGACCCGATGCCGAAGCGGGAGAATCACCGGCCCGGCAACCCGGAAGGCGAACCTCCCGGTCAGTGCCTCCAGTTCTGGAGATACTCGTTGTCGTTGATGTCGCGCCCTCTGAGCTGAACGAGATTGAAGTTGCCCGAGGCCGTGGCCTTGGACATGTCGCCCCAGGCTACACCGCTGTTGGTCAGCGCCACGCTGGCCGCCGTCAGCGCCACTTTGGTTTGATCCTGATACAGCGTGCCGGTGGAACCGCCGATGGGCCGGCTTTGCACTTGCACTTTGCTGATGGCAGGCGCACCGGCGACGTTCGTCCACTTGACGGTAAACGAAGCACCGCCAGCAAACGCGCTGCTGCTGAGAGGATCGATCAGGTTCTTGGTTTCCGTCGCCAAACCCGTGTTGAAGGTCAGCTTGTCGACTTCGCCGCTGCCCACTGTGCTACCTAGCGCAACGGGCCGGCCGCGCAGGCGTTCCACGTAAATGAGATTAGGCGTCGTAGTGGCATTGCCGACGTTGAATATCTTGAATTGATAGGCCGAGAACGGCTGCAATCCCGTGATCGTGGCGTCCGTTGCCGCAGTCGCCGCGAAATCCGGGCTGCTCGTGCTGCCGAATGAGCTCTGGGAATTCGCATTTTCCGGATCAGCAGCGGTTGCCTTGCGGTACTGCATCTTGTAAAACCCGGTGCAGGAAGCAGGCGTCGCCGTGCTGCTCGTCGTAATCGCATAGAAAGTGTCGCAGCCGCTGAGCAAGGGGTTGAGCACTATGCCGTTGTTCGGAAGGCCGGGACCCGTGACATTGACATACGCAATCTTCTTGCCATTGCCGCGCGACGAACCACTAACCGCACCGCCCGCGCCGCCTGCACCATAATCGAAGCCTATGGTAAAGCCCGAATAGTAATAAGCGCCTTTAGCACGAGCCGTCGTGCCGGTGCCGCGGGTCTCGAGCTGCTCTTCGCGATTGACCGCGCCGTTGATGCTTACCCTGTACAGGCGCTGGTTTCCGCGCACCTTCCAGGTTCCGCCGGTCTTGGTTGAATTCTCAGCCACCGTCTGGATCCACTCGCCCACGCCATCAGCGCGCTTGAGTGCAAAGCGCACCAGGGCACGCTGATCGCCTGCGGTGGTGCTGTAAAAGCGGATTACCTCAGGCTTGGCGAAGGTCGCGCCGTCGTAGGTCGAACCCGTCAGGTACGAATCGAATTCCTGGGAACCGGTATTGCCGTCATTCAGGTAATCGGATGCGAACGGCAATGCAGCGCATGCCGCAGCCTGCCCAGTACTGCCAAACGTGCCGCGCTGTGCTGCGGCCAAAGCGAAACAGCTATTGAAAGCCGCCTGCACGTTGTCAGCGACCGACATATCGTCGACAGTCGCCGGCAACGCCGTCAGGCCGGCCTTGAAGTTCGTAGATCCGTTGATCGTGATCGCCGCCGCGGACAGGTCGGCGGTCACGGTCTGGCCGCTCATGTTGCCCATGTCATCGGTCTTGGCGCCGCCAGGACTGGTGATGCTGACACCGTTCGGCGTCACGATCACCTTGATGTTGTCCAGCACCTTGTCGAATCCGCCGCGGTTCGCGGTGAATTGAGTGGCTATCAGATCGACGCTGCCCGTCACGCCTGCTGCGGCCAGCGCGGGAGCGAGCGCTGCGGCGAGCGCGGTATTGCGGTCGCTCACGCCGCTGGTGGTAATGTTGGCTTTTTCAGTCGCGATGTTCGCGGAGAGCGTCGCGGGATTGCCGTCGCTCGCGAGCGTCGCAGCGATGGCATTGGTAAGAGAAGTCACATTGACGGTGCTGATACCGGTCGCCGTCGTGGCCAGCACGGACACCAGTGTCTGAGTGACGTCGCCTACCTGCGCGGTCGCACTGATCACGTAGGGCGCAGGGCAACCCGTCACCGGGATCGAGTAGGCGCCAGTCGCATCGGCGGTACCGGTCTTGGTGGTACCGTCAGAGCAGGTTATGGTGATGGCCGCATTTGCGAGCGGCGCGCCGGACGCGGCCGTGCCGCTAATCGTAGGCGTCGACGTGATCGACGCAGTTTCTCCTCCACCGCAACCTGCCAAAGCCAGCGCAACTAAGCCGGCGAGAACCGTAGCATGCCTTCTTGCGAAAGCAGATAGACCGAACCTCTGCATTGTTTCCACTCCTGTCATGATCAATGTAACAACTTCTGATCGCCGTATTCGACGATGCAAAATTCATTTGCCCGCACACATCGCACAGCTGCGGGGCGCGGAGTGTAGCAGTGATCTGACTAAGACATTGCACTGATTACTGTGGCGACCTCCAAGCTTACGCCGAGCTTACGATGACCATTGCATCAACAATGGCATTCGCGCATTAATCATTAATTTAATAATTGACATCGAACATGCTCGCGATGCGGAGGCGTCGCTGGTGAAATTGGTCTGATGTCGATCGCGCGGCGCACTTCAGGTGCCGCAATTGAAATTGCGACAGCCAATGCATGGACCGCGGGCGCGGTCGCAGCGTCTAATGCACCAGCTGGTTGATCTGAATGATCGGCAGCAGTATCGCAAGCACGATGAGCAGCACGATGCCGCCCATCACCAGGATCATCGCGGGTTCGAGCAACGTAACGAACACCGCGAGCCGCCGCTCCAGCGCCTGCGTTTCCAGCCGTGCAGCGCGCTCCAGCATCTGCTCCAGCTTTCCACTCACTTCGCCGCTTGCGATCAGATGCACCAGCAGCGGCGGAAAGGCCCGCGTCGCTCCCAATGCCCGCGCCAGGCCTGCGCCTTCGCGCACGCGCTCGATGACGCGCTCGATCGCCTCCCGCAGTACCAGGTTGCTCATCACCCGCGCGCCCGAGTCGAGCGCACTGAGCAGCGGCACGCCGCCGCCGACCAGGATCGCCAGTGTGCTGGCAAAGCGCGAGGTATTAATGCCGCGGATCAGCGCCCCGATGCCGGGCATGCGCAGCAACAGCGCATCGCAGCGCCGCTTCACTTCGACACGGCGCAGCAGCCTGCGCGCGAGCACGACGCAGGCCACGATCAGCACCAGCAGAAACGGCCAGGCGGCGCGCAAAAAGTCGCTCAATGCGATGAGCCCACGGGTGAGCAGCGGCAGACTCTGCTTTGATTGCGCGAACACCTGCACCACCTGCGGCACCACGTAGACCAGCAGCCCGGTGACGATCATGATCGCGACCACCGACACCAGCAGCGGATAAAGCAACGCGAGCTCAGTCTTCTGCTTCAGCGCCTGCCGCACGTCCAGATAGTCCGCGAGTTGCTGCAGGATCGTCGGCAGCGCGCCGGATTCTTCGCCTCCATGCACCAGGGCGCGGTAGAAATCGGGAAAGCTGCTTTCAAAGCTTCCAAGCGCTCGCGCCAGTGAGGCTCCCGCGATGACATCCGCCTTGACTCCCGCAAGCACCTCGCGCGTCGTGGGGGCGGTTGCTTCCTCGATGAGCGCCGTCAGCGACTGCTCGATGGTGAGGCCTGATTCAAGCAGCGTGGCGAGCTGCCGCGTCAACAGGCTCAGCTCGGTCGCGGAAATGCCCTGCTTCCAGCTCCACCTCCGCCGCGAGCGCTCCTGTGCGCGAATCGCATCGACCACCGATGGCAGCAGGCCCTGCGCACGCAGCTGGGCGCGCACCTGGCGCGCCGTGTCCGCCTGCAGCACGCCGGACACCGTGCGGCCGTTTGCATCCAGCGCTTCGTATCGGAATGCTGCCATGCGGACTTATTCGCCGGTGACCCGCACGATCTCTTCCAGGCTGGTCACGCCGTCAGCAACCCAGCGCATGCCGTCCTGCTGCAATGAGCGCATGCCGCGTGCCACGACATGACTCCTCAGTATCTGCTCTGAAGCGCGATCGTGTATCAGGCGCCGCAGCTCATCGTCCACTGTCAAAAGCTCGTAGATGCCGGTGCGTCCGCGGTAACCGGATTGCATGCACGCTGCGCAGCCCTGCGCCGTATAGAGCTGGCGGCCGGACCCAGCAGCGCCCAGCATTTTCAATTCAGTCGTATCTGCAGCGTATGGCTTGCGGCACTCAGTGCACAGCGTGCGCACCAGGCGCTGGGCGCCGACCCCGATCAGGCTCGACGCCAAGAGAAACGGCTCGACACCCATGTCGACCAACCGCGTCACCGCGCTCACCGCATCGTTGGTGTGCAGCGTCGCAAACACCAGGTGCCCGGTGAGGCTCGCCTGCACCGCGATCTGCGCGGTCTCGATGTCGCGGATTTCACCGATCATGATGACGTCCGGGTCCTGGCGCAGGATGGTGCGCAGCGCATGCGCGAAACTCATTCCGATCCTGGCATTGACCTGCGTTTGGCTGATGCCATCGAGATCATACTCAATGGGATCTTCGACCGTCATGATGTTGAGCGCTGTCGCGTTCAGCCGCGACAGCGCTGCGTAGAGCGTAGTGGTCTTGCCCGAGCCGGTTGGACCGGTGACGAGCACGATGCCGTGCGGCTCGCGGATCAGCTGGTCCATGTGCGCGAGCGTGCCGTCGTCCATGCCGAGCCGCGTCAGGTCGAGCCGCCCCGCCTGCTTGTCGAGCAGCCGCAGCACGACACGCTCGCCGTGCCCGGTGGGGATGGTGGATACGCGCACATCGATCGACTTGCCAGCCACCCGCAGCGCGATGCGCCCGCCCTGCGGCATGCGCTTTTCCGCGATGTCGAGCTGCGCCATGATCTTGACGCGCGAGACGATCGCCGCATGCAATGCACGCGCCGGCTCGAGCAGATCGCGCAGTGTGCCGTCGATCCTGAGCCGCACCACGGAGCGTGTTTCGAAAGGCTCGATGTGTATATCGGAAGCGCGCTCGCGCAGCGCCTGCGTGAACAACGCGTTGATCAGCCGTATGACCGGAGCGCTGTCCTGGCTGTCGAGCAGGTCTTCCACCTGCGGGATATCCTGCAGCAGGCTCGACAGGTCGAGCTCCCCGGAAAAGTCGTCGGCCATGGTCGCAGCCGCGCTGCCGTCTCCGTTGTAGAGGCTCGCCAGCAGTTCGTCGAAGTCAGCAGCAGCGATGGCACGCGAACGCAGCGGCACGCCCAGCGTGCGCCGCAGTTCCGCCAGCGCCCGCGGCTGCGCATCCTCGCGCACCGCCACCTCCGCGAGTTCAGGCGTAAGCGCAGTAACGACCACGCCGTTCAGCTTGGCGAATGCGTACGGTACTGCAGTGATTGCCTTGCTCACCACGAGAGCATTATCTGGCAGGAGCGGGATTGGCGGCGGTCGCCGGCCGCGGCGGCAGGCTCGGTGACGGTATATAGGGCAGCGGACCGTCAGAAACGGGCTCCACCTTGCGCTGCTCGCCCAGGATGTAGTCATAGCGATCGTTGGTGAGGCGATCCGCCTGACCGCCGTCGCGCAGCACTACCGGCCGCAGAAATACCATGAGGTTGGTCTTGCTCTGCGAGCGCGTCTTGTAGCGGAACAGGCTGCCGAACAGCGGCAGGTCGCCGAGCAACGGGACCTTTTGCACGCCGTCGGTGACGCTGTCCTGCATCAATCCGCCGATCACCACGATCTGCCCGTCGTCGACGAGCACGGTCGATTGCATGGACCGCTTGTTGGTGATCACGCCGGCGGCATTGCTCTGATCCTGCACGCTGGATACTTCTTCGTAAATCTGCAGCCGCACCAGGCCGCCCTGCGAAATCTGCGGCTTCAGCTTGAGCACCAACCCGACGTCGCGCCGCTCGATGGTCTGAAAGGGGGTCGGCGTCGTGGCAGCGCTCGATACCGCGTACTGCCCGGTAATGAACGGCACGTTCTGCCCGACCACGATCGTGGCTTCCTCGTTGTCCAGCGTCAGCAGCGTCGGTGTCGACAGGATGTTGGCATTGCTGTCGGTCTCCAGCGCGCGCACCAGCAGGCCGAGGTTCAGAAGCTGCACGCCCGTGCCGGGGATCGTCACTGTGCCTTTGACCACGCCCACGTTCAGGCCGACGCCGGCGCTGGCCGGGTTCTGCGAAATGCCGAGGATATTCTGGCCGGACGTGCCGAAGTTGGTGCCGCCAAACGCCGACGAGCGACTCGAACCCAGGCCGTTGAGATCCTGCCATTGAATGCCGAATTCCGCGGCCTTGGCGGCCGTGATCTCGGCGATCAGCGCTTCGACGTAGACCTGAGCGCGCCGCACGTCCAGCTTTTCCAGCACTGCGCGCAGGTCGTTATAGATCGCATCGGGCGCGGTGATGATGATCGAGTTGGTGGCTGCATCCGCCTGGATGATGCCGGGCGCGGATACGGCTACCTGGCCTGTTCCGGCAAAAGATACTGCGGCAGCGCCTTGCGGCTGCCCCGGTGCAGCCGCCGCAGCGCCCAGCGTAGTCGGAGCCGACAACGCTCCGCCCGTCGGAACCGCGGGCCGCACTGCCCCCACAGCGGCATTGCCCTGATAGATCGCGCGCAGCGTTTCGGCAACTTTCACCGCCTCGGCATTCTTCAGGTACACGACGTGCATATTGCCCGCGGCACTGGTTTCCACATCGAGCATCGATACCAGGCTGCGCAGCCGCGCGAGGCGCGATGGATTGTTCGACCGCGCAAGCAGCGAATTCGCGCGCACGTCCGCGATGATCGTAATGGATTGACTCGGGTCCGCCGCGCCCTGGGCCTGCGCCGCCTCCGCAAAGAAACGGTTTACCGTTTGCGCGACATCGGTCGCTGAGGCATAGCGCAGCGGGATCACCATGCCGTCGGCACCGCTCGGCTGATCGAGGGAACTGATGATTTTCTCGAGCCGCTGCAGATTGCCCGCGTAATCCGTGATGATCAGAGAATTGCTGCTCTGGTGCGCAGTGATCGTGTTGTTGGGAGCGATCAGCGGCCGCAGCACCGGCACGAGCTGCGCCGCAGCCTCGTACTTCAACGTGAACACCTGCGTCTGCACTTCGTCATTGCCGGCACGCGGCCGGTCCTGCGGACCGTAGGTCGGGCTTTGATAGAGCTTGACGTCGCCTTCGGGAACGATATTGACGGTGCCGCGGCCCTCGATCGCAGCGAAGCCCTGCATGCGCAGCGCGGACAGGAACACGTCGTAGACGAGCGCTTTGGCAAGCGGCTTCGAGGAGATGATATTGACCGTGCCCTTGACGCGCGGGTCGAGCACAAAATTCTTTCCGGTGATTTCGCTCACCACTTTCACCACGCCTTCGATTTCAGCGTTGACGAAGTTGAGCGTCACCTGATCCCCACCGACGGAACGCACCGCACCGTTGGCGGCGGACTGCGCCGGCGTATTTGTGGCAGGAGCACTTGCGGCCCGTGCTTGACCTGCAGCCGGCGCGGTTGCGGCCGGTAATTGACCCGCGCCCGCCGCATCGGCAGCCAGCACAGATCCGGCGCAGATTGCGCAGGCCATCCCGATGCCGACGATCGCGTTGCGCAGCGCGCAACACATCTCGGCCCCGGCATCAGAGGCGCTATAAACCAACAATGCAGACATCATTTACGCGTCCCGTTTGAAGTGACTGCGCTCAGCGGAACGCCGGGGGCCGGCGCCGCCTGTGCAGCTTGTTTTGTTTCCCATGATAGCGTCTCGCGCGCTGCGTTGCGCTCGATGACCACGTGATCGGCATAGACTTCAGCCAGCCGCAAGCCGGGCACGATATCGCCGCCCTCGCGCACGGAAAGTATCTCCTTGGACTCGAGCTGCAGCACCGCGTATCCACGCTGGCCGCGCGCTGCGGCGGCCACGCCCAACAACCTGATCGCCATGCCGGTGGGGGCAGCCGCGTCGCGATTGCGCTGCGCGCTTCCGAACAGCGCATATGCGGACGCGACACCAGCACTCGCTTCCACACCATGCTGGGCAGGCGCTACCGCACGCGGGGCAATCCAATGCCACGTCCAGTACGCGAGCACCGCCGCCAGCAACAGCAACGCGCCAAAATTAAACAGGGATACGATAGTAGTTTGCGCAAGCTCCGACCGCACTGCAAGTTCCTTTAGCTAGCGTACGCTATTGCGTTTCCGCGCCGGGGGGGCAGGCGGTATCCGCAGCGATCAGTCAAATGTTGTATATTACAAGAATACGCCGCCTGATGTGCAATGGACTATCGCGGCGCCCAACCTAGCCAGGCAAAACCTCCTCTTATAGGACCTCATGAATATGGCAACCGGCAGCGATGCTCGGCACGGCAATCGTTCGGCTTTGACCTGCGGCCGCGCAATGGCAGGCTTTACCCTGCTTGAAATCATGGTCGTCGTGGTCATTATCGGCATCCTCGCCGCGCTGGTCGTGCCGAAGATCATCGGCCGACCGGACGAGGCGCGCGCAGTCGCCGCGCGCCAGGACATCGCGAGCCTGATGCAGGCTCTGAAGCTCTATCGCCTCGACAACCTGCGCTATCCGAGCACCGAGCAGGGACTGCAGGCGCTCGCGGTGCGTCCAACGACGGCCCCGCTGCCGGCCAACTGGAAGGCCGGCGGTTACCTGGACCGCCTGCCCAAAGATCCGTGGGGCAATGCTTACCAATATCTCAACCCGGGCGTGCACGGCGAGATCGACGTATTCAGCTATGGTGCCGACGGCGCGCCCGGCGGCGAAGGCAACGACGCCGACATCGGCTCGTGGAATCTCTAGAATAGCCTGAGGGTACGCAACCAGTCGTAATGCGCGCCATGAATCCTCTGACGATCGAGCGCGGCTTTACGCTCATCGAGATGCTGGTCGTGGTACTGATCATGGGACTGCTGCTCGGCCTGGCGAGCGCAATCGTGGGGCCGGATGACCGCACGCGGCTGCACCTCGAGGCCGAGCGGCTGGCGCGGCTGCTGGACATCGCCGCCGCAGAATCGCGCATCACCGGCAAAGCGATTGGCTGGACCTCTGACGGAACAGGCTATCGCTTCTGGCGCGTGCGCTTCGACACCGGTTGGACCGAAATTCTCGACAGCGATGAGCTGCGCGCGCGTCCCCTGCCGCCGGGCATGACGATCTCCACTCTGCGCATCGAGAACCTGCGCCCGCAGGCAGGAAACATGCGCCTTGAGTTCATGCCGCGCAGCGCTGCGCTCCCTTTCTTCACCATCGAGATGTCGCTCGGCGCCGCGCATTCGCTCATCTCAGGCTCCGCGTTCCGCGGCATACGTGCAGACCCGCCAGGCGAGAGCAATGATGCGATCAAAGCGAACTAGCCGGGGCGGATTCACGCTGGTCGAGGTCATGATTGCGCTGGCCGTGGTCGCGATTGCGCTGTTGGCGGCGTTCCGTGCGGTCAGCCAGGGCACGAGCAGCAGCGCGGAACTGCGCGCGCGCATGCTCGCCGGATGGGTCGCGGAAAACCTGCTCGCGGAACAGCGCGCGCGCGGCGACTGGTTGCCGGTGGGAATACAACGCGGCAACGTGCTGCAGGCGGGCGCCGCGTTTACGTGGCGTGAGGAAATCATTGCAACGCCGAATCCTGCATTTCGCCGCGTCGACGTCTACGTCTACAGTCAGGCCGAGCAAACCCGCCCGCTGGCGCGGCTCACCGGCTTCAGCGTGCTTCCGCGGACCGGCGAATGACCGCGCACAACCGCATGCGCAGCCGCGGCTTCACCCTGATCGAGTTGCTCGCGACGCTGCTGATCCTGTCGCTGCTGTCACTGATGTCCTATCGCGGTCTCTCCGCAATCCTCGATGCGCGCGAGCACGTGACGCGCGAGGCGGACAAATGGCGCAGTGTCGCTTTGTTTTTTGCGCGCTTCGAGGACGATACGCAGCTCGCCGCGCCGCGCGCAGTACGCACCGTGAGCGGCGTCGCACCGGCGTGGCTGGCATCCCCCGACGCGAATGGGCGCGCGCGCCTGGAATTCAGCCGCTACGCTTCCGGCGCCGGCATGGACACGCCGCGGCGGCTCGCTTATAGGCTCAACGAACGGCAACAGGTCGAGCTTTGGATCTGGCCCAGCCTCGATGTCGCGCCCGGTGTCGCCCCGCTGCGCTACCCGCTATTGGACGGGGTGTCGAAATTCGAGCTGCAATACCTGACGGCAGACCTTGCATGGGTGGACGCATGGCCGGCGACGGCGCGCGATGCCGCGATTCCCCAAGCGCTGCGGCTGCGCATCGTGCTGTCGTCCGGCGAGGACATCGTGCGCGTGCTGGCGCTGCGATGAACAGACTCGCGCAGCGCGGCATCGCGGTGGTGCTCGCCATGAGCGTAATGGCGGTGGCCGCGATCGCCGCCACCGCCATCATGGTGACGCAGAACACCTGGCTGCGCGAAGACGCGCTCATCGCCAAGCACGCCCAAGCCTATCACCTGATCCCGGCCGGTATCGACTGGGCGCGCGCCCTCCTGAGCGACGACCGGCGCTCGAACAACATCGACCACCTCAGCGAGCCGTGGGCGTTGAAATTGCCCCCGGTCCCCGTCGACAACGGCGAGCTCGCCGGATCCATTGAAGATCAGCAGGGACTGTTCAATCTCAACAATCTGGTGCTCGAAGGCAAGGTGAGCCACACGCAGCTCGCGCGCTTGCAACGCCTGCTGTCGATATTGGGATTGCCGGCCGGGCTCGCCGATGCGGTTGCCGACTGGATCGACGCCGACAGCGCGCCGCAATCATCCGCCGGCGCCGAGGACGACTATTATCTCAAGCTCGACAGTCCCTACCTCGCTCCCAACCAGCCGCTGATCAATGTCGCAGAACTGGCGCTGGTGCGCGGCTTCGATTCTGAGATCCTGGCGCGCCTGCGGCCGTTCGTCAGCGCTTTGCCGCGCTCGACCGCGCTCAATGCCAACACCGCGAGCCCGGAAGTGCTGGCGGCCGTCGTGGATGGGTTGAGCATCGACGATGCGCGCGCGCTGGTGGCGCGGCGCGAGCGCAGCTATTTTCGGAATTTTGCCGATTTCTCCAGTCGCCTGCCCGAGGGTGCCACGGTGCCTGCCGCGGACATTGCCGTCAGCAGCAATTATTTTTTGGTGACGGTACGCGTTACAATCGGCGAGGCTGAAGCGCGCGGCGCAGCGCTGCTGGCCCGGGACAAGACTGCTTGGCCGACCATCATGTGGCGAAATTATCTATGAACCTGCTGCGGATCTACTGCTCGCTCCTCGAAGCGCCGCTGCGCTGCCAGTGGACGCTGCTGAGCACCGGCCGCGCACCCGCGGCTGGAGCGGGCCCGCTCGCGGAGCTGCCGCGCGCAGCGGATCGCGTGCAGCTCATCATATCGGCAGCCGAGGTTTTGCTGACCCGTGCACGCCTGCCGCGCGGCGTGCGGCGCCACTCCGATGCCGTGCTCGCGTATGCCGTGGAGACCGAAACGCTGGGTGAACCAGAAACAAACCAGGTGACGTGGCTCGGCGCTGCGGGTGACGAGGATGCGCTCGCGGTCATCAACAAAAAGAGCCTCACGCAGTGGCTCGAAGCACTCGCTGGCGCCGGGCTCGGACAATGCGAAGTCTGTTGCGAGACTCTGATGCTGCCGTGGAAGGACGGCGAATGGAGTCTCGCGTGGAGCGGCAGCGAAGGCTATGTACGCACCGGGGCATTCGAAGGCGCCGCGACCGATTGCGGAGACCGCAATGCCCCGCCGCCGTCGCTGCGGATGATGCTTAAAGCGGCGCACGGCGCGCTACCCAATGCAATCACAGTCTATACGACCGCGCCCGATGCAGAGCCCGACATCGACGCCTGGCAACGCGAACTCGGCGTCACGCTGCGGCGCGCAGGCTCCTGGAACTGGCGGACCGCCACAATCGATGCCGGCGTCAGCCTGACGCGCCCGCGCAGGCACTGGCGCACCGCCCTGCGCACGCTCGCGCCATTGCGTACTGCGGCATGGATCGCGGGTGCTGCACTCTTCATCCATGCGGCGTTGCTCGCCACTGACTGGACGCTGCTCTCCGGAGAACAACGCTCCCTGCGCCAGAAAATGGAAGCGCGCTTTCGCGCGACCTTTCCGGAAGCCGTTGCACTGGTCGATCCGGCGCTGCAAATGAGCCGCAAGCTCGCTGAGGCGCGCCATGCGGCCGGCCAGATGGATGGCGGTGATTTCCTGCCGATGATCGAAAATGTATCTATGGCGCTGAAGGACGTGCCCGCCGGCAGCGTGCGCCGTATCTCCTTCGAATATGGACGGCTGACGCTGGATCTAAGCGCCGTCGACGATGCGCGCGTGCGCCAGATCCTCGCCCGGCTGGGACAGGCCGGTCTCAAAACCGAACTCGCTCCTGCTGCGGGGCGCACCTCAAGCGGAACGCTCACCGTCACGGTGCGTGCCTCATGAAATCTGATCTGCGCAAACTGTTGCAGTCCCCGCTGCTGCGCGAGCCCGCCGTCATCGCCGTTTGTGCACTGCTGGCGCTCGCGCTCTATGCATGGTTCGCGCAGTCCGCAGGACGGGCGCGCGCGCAGCTCAGCGCAAGGGTGGCCACGCTGCAGGCGCAGGCATCGCGCCTCGAACTGCAGGCAACCGAAGTGGCGCGCCTACGCGCTGCGCCCGCATCCACCGCATCGCGTACTGATCTGCGCACGCTGCTGCAGACCCAGGCCAACGCGGCCGGCCTAGCGCCTGCGTTGTTGCGCATCGACGTGGCCGATGCCGATCAGGTGCAGGTGACATTCGGCGCCGTCGCATTTGCCGACTGGCTCGCCTGGGCAGCGAACCTGCAAGCGCAGCGCGTGCGCGTAGACAGTTGCCGGATAGAAGCACTGACTGCACCAGGAATGGTGAGCGTGACCGCCACCCTCGCACGCCCCGCTCAGCAATGATTCGCTGGAGATTGCCGGCGGCCGGTGTGTGTTTATATGCGCTTGCCCTCACAACAAGCGTGCCTGCAACCCTGATCGACGACGCGCTGCAGGGCGCGAGCAGCGGCCGCTTTCGTCTGGCTGAAGCGCGCGGCACGCTATGGTCCGGGGCCGGAGCATTGGAGATCCGCGACGCCGCCCGGAATACCGGCATCGGCAAACGCTTCGCGTGGAATTTTCTGCCGGCCTCATTAATGCGCGGGCAGCTCGCCTGGGAGATCACCTCTGAGCAGGAGTCCACGCGCTCTGTCGTCACGCTGTCGCCATCGCGCATCGAAATTGCAAACGCGGATCTCAGTTTTCCGGCAGCGGCGCTGGCGCTGGCCGTACCGAAGCTGTCGCCGCTGCAGCCTACCGGCGATGTACTCGTGCACATCGCTCGTTTGTCGATCGCACGCGCACGCGTAGACGGCGATGTCAGCGTGCGCTGGCAGGGCGCAGGCTCGCGTCTGTCCCAGATCTCCCCGCTCGGCAGCTATGAACTCGAATGTGCGGGACAGGGAGCCAGCATTTCCCTGACATTGCACACATTGCAGGCAGCAGCCCCGCTGCATCTGGAGGGCAGCGGGATGTGGAACCTGGGCGCTGCGTCCGGCTACTCGATCACTGCGCGCATCCTCCCACAGCATCAGCAACAACTCGCCCCGCTGCTGCGCCTGATCGCGGTAGAAAGCAGCGACGGCAGCTTCATGCTGCAGTCCTGATTGCCGGCATGCGAATTTCCGGTCGCGCCCACAATAGAAAATGAATTCCACGTAACATTAAGCCCGCCGTTTACATTTACTATCATAAATAGGGCTGCGGATCCGACCTCAGTGCTTACTCAGTGGTTATAATGAACCGTTGCCGTGCCGGTGAACCGATTCGTGTGGAGAATTAGATGCGCAGATTTCTGGGATTTCTGACTTTAGGGGCGGCACTGCTTGCCGCCCTGCTCGTCGCAGGTTGCGGCGGTGGCGGCAGTTCTGCAGCGCCCCCCACCAGCGTGACTGCAGTTGCCGGCGACGGCATCGTCACCGTCTCGTGGAACGCCACACCCGGCGTCAACTATTGGCTGTTCATCGCCACTGGAACCACCACCAATACCTGCGATGTCACGGTCGCCGGAACACGGGCGGTCCAGAACGCCAGCACGCCCTATATCGTAACCGGGCTTACCAATGGCACCACCTATGCCTTTGCGCTCAACGGGCGCACGGACGGAGGCCCCGGCGGCACGTGTACTGCTGCAGTTTCCGCAACCCCGCGGCTCGCCGGAACGTCCAGCGCCAGCCTGCCCGCGCC
This sequence comes from uncultured beta proteobacterium, assembly GCA_903905655.1. Taxonomy (GTDB): domain Bacteria; phylum Pseudomonadota; class Gammaproteobacteria; order Burkholderiales; family SG8-41; genus PALSA-1004. The sequence continues at coordinate 53,919 of CAIVHG010000035.1, forward strand.
ATGGACTGCGGGCACGGCGCTCGGCACCAACAGCCTGCGCGGCGTTTCATTCATCGCGGGGCCTGCATTCATTGCAGTGGGCGCGAACGGCGTCATGTACAAGAGCACCGATGGCATCACCTGGACCGCACAGAGTTTCGTGGTGACGACCAACCTCAACGCGATCGTCAGTTTTGCGACCACCGCTTATATCGCGGTCGGTGACGGCGGCACGTCGCTGTTCTCAAATGACGGCACGACCTGGACTTCGCGCAACGTAGGAACCACCAATAAACTGAACGCGATCGCATCCAACAATGCCAATATGAACATCGCGGTGGGTGCCAACGGCACCATCGTCACCAGTGCCAACGGCACCACGTGGACGACGGTCGCTTCCGGCACCACGAGAGATCTCTTTGGGGTGACCTACGACAGCACGTCGGGCGCCTGGATTGCCGTGGGCGCGAGTGGCACCATCCTCACCAGTATAGATGCCGGGACCACCTGGACGGCCGCCACTTCGGGCACCACCCTCGACCTGAGGAGCGTGGCTTATGGCATTAATGCGACCAACAGCGTGGGCACCTATGTTGCCGTGGGCGCGAACGGCGCGATCCTCACCAGCACCGATCGCGCAGCGTGGACGGTGCTGACCCCGCCCACCGCGAACACGCTGCTGGACGTGATCTACGGCACCCAGTACATCGCCGTCGGCAACAGCGGGACCATACTCACCAGCACGACCGGATCAACCTGGACCGCACAGCCGTCCACGACTACCAGCAATCTGAACGCCATCTGGTACTCAACTATTTACAGATATTCCGTGGTCGGGGAAAACGGCGTGAACCTGCTGGCCCAATAACGGGAACGCCGTACACTCTGCGCGTCGTAGCAGCGCAGCAGTCGCGCTGCTACGCTCAATTGAGCGCCGTAATCTAACACGGCTGGAATATCAATCCTTCTTTCTGGGCCGGCTCATCAAGCCTCCGCCCACGAGCATGCAGGAGTTGAGCCAGAACATCGGGGACAATCCGAATGCCGAGGCGATGGCCCCGAACACGACCGGACTGATCAGCTTGGTCAGCTGATTGACCGTCATCTTCAATCCCAGCGCCTCCCCCGAACGGCCGTCGGCAGAACTGCTGAACATGAGCATGGTCACGATCGGCTGGCCGCATCCCATGCCGAGCCCAAACACGAACGACATCAGCCCCAGCAGCACAGCACCCTTGAAGAACGGGATCAGTGCAAGGCTCGCCGCGCCCAGGAAAAAGGCATAGGCGAGCAAGCGCTCTTCCTTGTACTTTGCGATGAGCCGTGCGAGGACCGTGCGCACCACGAAGGCGGCCGCGGAATTCATCGCGAGCACCATGCCGATGATGGAAGCCGAAAGGCCAATCGAATGCGCGTAAACCGGAAGATAGAAGCGGTAGAGATTGGTGCCGGCCTGCAGCAGGCTGCCGGTGACGAGCGTTCTGCGCACCTCCGGTGCCGCTAGCATCGCGCGCAGGTTGCCCTTCGATTTGCTGGCGGCAGGGGAGCCTCCCGGCAGGTCCGCGCCGCGGCGCGCAAACATCGCGACCGGCACCAGCGTCAGCAGCGCCACGTAGAGGCAGGCCGATGCATGGCTTGAGTGCTCGATCGAGAACCCCGCGATCAATGGCCCCAGGAAATCGGCAGCGGAGTTCCCCAGGCTGTAGTTGCTGAAATTCGTGGCGCGATTTTGCGGAGTGCTGAGCAATCCGACCAGGTTCTGCGTGGATACACTGAAGAAGATCAGGGAAAAACCGCTCATCGCCCCGGCGATGAAGATGGCCGGCAGCCCGTGCACAAAATACGGCAACATCATGCCGAGGCCGCTGCCGGCGGCGCCGAAGATCAGCAGCCAGCGCGGACCGAAGCGATCGGACAGCCGGCCCGCGGTCACTGCCAGCAGCATCGGGAACACCGAAAACGCCGTCGACAGCAATCCGATGGTGATCGGCTGCGCGCCGAGCGCGAGCGCGTACAACGTCAGGATCACGCGCGACGCGAACATGCTGGTCGAGTTAATAAAACTCAGGGCAATGACGAAATAGATCGACATCGATATTCAGGGTTGGGAGTTGCGCAACGGCGCTACGCCTCGAAGTTATCACACCCTCCGGGACGAAGCCAGAACCCGCCCACGACCGCCGATCGCCCGGGAATATCGCTACATGCACTCCAGCGCACGAGCGCTGCCCCGCATAGCGAGGCTGGCATGGCGGAAGCGTCAATGCTGAGGAAAGCGGCGCGACTGCTTGCCGCGCACGCGTGATCGAATGTACCACCGAAAAACAATGTGGCCGCGCAGCCGATTGTGCTGCACCCTACAGCGACTGTGCAGGGCCGGCCAAACCCAGGCGGTCGCCGTGCGGCGAACCGCTAGACTAGCGGCGGCCGGCTAAGCAGCCGCCGCACCTGCTCAATTTCCGGCCAAGCCGGCAATGCGTGTGGCGCACGCCGAACTGACGTTGCTGTCGCTTGCATCCTGTCCGGGAATCTTGTCCCAACCGCCCTTCTGTATGAATGCGTCCCGCTGAGTAACTTCCAGCGCCTTCAGTTCCTTGAGCTTCTGCTCATAATTCGGGTCCTTGCGGAACTGCGCGTAGCAGACACCCGCTTCCACATCGACCACCTTGGCATGGGCGATCCGATCGGTATCGTCCTTGTCATTCAGATAGCCCAGCTTCACCGCGCCCAGCACCGCGAAAAGCGCTCCAAGAAGCGCGCCGCTAAACCCCCAAGTCCATTCCGATTTCATTTGCAACCTTTCATGAGTAATGCGATATTTCTGTTAAACACAAATCATCGTGTCGCCCAATGCACATCAAACACGGGCGCCTGCGCGACACACCACATTCCAGATCAATACAGTGCCTGCATTTCAGCTTAGCCCAAAACCCCACGCCCGCCTTCGCATTAAGCAAATTTAATCCGCTTTCGCATCTGCGCGCGTACGGAAATCAGCAAGCCCACGTAGTCAGCGCCGCGCAGGACGCATATCATCCGCTATTGGGTTGCATGCGGGCGCATCCCCAATTCCAGGGATGGTGGAGCAGCACATGAAGATCTTGCTCGTTGAAGACAATGAACGCGTGGCACACTTCGTCAAGAACGGCCTGCTGGAGGCGGGTCATGCCGTTGAGTATGCAGCCAGCGGACGCGATGGCATGAACCTCGCCACCGCACACACTTACGATGTGATCATCATGGACCGCATGCTGCCGGGAGATATCGACGGGCTGGGCGTGATCGAGGCCCTGCGCGGGGCCGGCAACAAGGTGCCGATACTCATCCTGAGCGCTCTGTCGGACGTCAATGAGCGCATCCGCGGGCTGAGGAGCGGCGGCGACGATTACCTGGTGAAGCCGTTTGCGTTCGGCGAACTGCTGGCACGTCTCGATGCCCTCGCCCGCCGCGTGCAGGATACGCACGCAGAAACCACGCTGTCGATGGCCGACCTGAGCATGGATTTGCTGGCGCGCAAAGTAACGCGCGCAGGAAAGACCGTGCCACTACAGCCGCGCGAATTCAAGCTCCTCGAGTACCTGATGCGACACACGAACCAGGTGGTGACCCGCACCATGCTGCTCGAAAATGTCTGGGAATACCACTTTGATCCCCAGACCAATGTCATCGACGTGCACATCAGCAAGCTGCGTCAGAAGATCGATGCCGGCGGTGCGCGGCCCCTGCTCCGAACCATACGCAGCGTCGGATACATGCTGACAGCCGATGACTAGGCTGCGCTTTTCCGCGTTCAATCTCGCGCTTGCCTATATCGCGCTCAGCATCGTCGTGCTCGCGGCGTTCGCGACCCCGCTCTGGTATACGTGGCGGGAAAATTTCGAAGAGCGCCGCGCCTTTCTGCTGGGCGAGGAAGCGCGCTCGTTCACAGAGGTGTTCGAGAAGTCGGGGCCCGCCGGGCTCGCGCGCGTAATCGATGCCCGGCTTGCGGGCGCGCGCGGCAGCGACGACATCATCCTGCTCGCAAATCACCAGCACGTGCCGCTTTCCGGCAACCTCGCTGCGTGGCCACCCGAGGTTCCGCAGGCGGTAGGGACATTTGCGCTCAACTTCAGGGACCGCGGCAGAGCACTGAACGTGCTGCTGGTGCACACCTATCTGCCGGATGGCTACGAATTGCTGACGGGGCGCGAAAGCAGCCGCTTCCGCTCCCTGGAAACGCTGTTCTGGTCCGGGCTGGCGGGAGCGGCCGGTTTCGTGCTGCTGCTGGGAATCGGCGGCGGCTTTCTGATACGGCGCCTGCTGCTGTCCGAAGTGCAGGAGATCAGCCAGACCGCTGGCGAGATCGTCAACGGCAACCTATCGCGCCGCGTGCCCACCCAAAACCGGGGCGACGAACTCGACGTGCTGGCGCAGACCGTGAACCGAATGCTCGATCAGATCGAGCACCTCATCCACGGCGTGCGCAATGTTTCGAATGCCATCGCGCACGACCTGCGCACCCCGCTCGCAGAACTGCGCTCGCGGCTGGAAGAATTCGTGGTGACGCACCGCTCCTCAGAAGGTTCCGCCGAGATCGAGACCGCGGTCGCCGATACCGATCGGGTGATCGGAATGTTCGATGCGCTGCTGCGGCTGGCGGAAATCGACAGCGGCGCGCGCCGTTCCGGATTCGTTCAGGCAGATCTCGCAAAGGTAGCGAGCGAAGTTGCCGACTTCTATCAGCCGGCCGCGGAACTGAAGGGACTAACGCTGTGCTTCGACACCAGCGGCGCGCTGACCGTGGCGTGCGATCCGCTGCTGCTGTCGCAGGCGATCGCGAACCTAATCGACAACGCGCTCAAGTACGCGCAGAACGGCAAGATCCGCGTCGCGGCCACGCGGCGGCCGGATGACATGGTGGAAATCTCCGTGACCGACGACGGCCCTGGCATCAGCGACCGGGACAAGCCCAAGGTGGTCGAGCGCTTCTACCGCGGTGACGCGAGCCGCGGCACGCCCGGCGTCGGGCTCGGACTCGCCCTCGTAGCCACGGTCGCGAAGCTGCACGGCGGCACACTGGAGCTTGCCGACAATCATCCGGGTCTGCGCGCGTCGTTGCTGTTCGCCGCAACTTAGCAGAGCCGATCAAAGCATTCCCGAGCGCGCCTGTCTTAGCACGAAGCGTCCGGGATCCATGGCGCCGGCGAGATCGCTCTCTGCCGGCAGCGGCTCGCCTTCGATGAGGCTCGCGATCATCTCTCCGGCGAGCGCGGCCCACACCAGACCGCGCGAGCCCAATGCAGAAACGCAGTAAAGCCCGGCGCGGCGCGGCAGCTGGGCGAGATGCGCCCCCGAGAGCTCGGCGCGGCGCTCGTGCGCCGCGTGCACATCAGGCAGCGCACCCACCACCGGCATGTGATCCGGGGAAGCGCAGCGGAATCCCACCGCGCCATCGAGCATCGAAGCGTGCAGCGGCGTGTGCGCATCAGGCAGCAGTTGCGCGAGGCGCAGCAGATTGGCTGCATGCCCACTTTCCTGCAGCGCGGGATCGGCGTCGTCGAAATCGTAGGTGCTGCCGGTCACGACCACTCCATCTACGGCGGGCAGCACGTAACCGGAACCGCTGACGGCAACGCGGGGTGCCTGCACCTGCTGCGCCGGCAGATAGGTCACCTGCCCGCGTATGCTCCTGAGCGGCTGCGCAATCGTAGCCAGCCGCGCTACATCATTCGAGTTCGCGAGCACGATCACTGGAGCGGTCGCAATGACGCTGCCGTCCGCAGCGAGCGCCTGCCAGCGGGCGTCGACGCGTGCAAGCGCATGCACCGCGGTGTCCAGGTGCTGCATAAAGCGCGAGCCGGCTCCATAGGCGCTCGCGGCGGCGAGCTGCGCCGCGATGAGGCTCAGCGGATGCATCCAACCGCCCTCGGCGAACCACCACCCGCCTGCGCGCAATCTGCATCCCGCCAGAGCTTCGGCCTCGGCGCGGACTACATAGCGCGCATAGTGCCCGGGATAAGCCGCGGCCGCTGCGGTCTCTCTCATGCGCCGCTCCTGGCGGGAGTCACTCGCCAGCTGCAGCAGACCGCACTTTGCCCACGACAGCGCGTGCCCCGTGCGCTGCAGAGCAGACCAGCGTTTAGCCGCATAGAGAAAGCCATTGCGCGCAGCTCTGGAGAGGATGCAGTCGTCGCGCGAAACGTGCGGATGAAACACCCCCGCATAGCTGCCGGGCACGTGCACCGCAGGCAAGGTACGGCGTTCGATGAGATCGATGCGCCAGCCGCGCAGCGCCAGGCGCTCGCTCACCGCAGCCCCTGCCAGTCCCGCTCCGATCACGATCGCATGGCGCTCGGCGCATACGGCAGCTGAGTATGCATTACCGCGCACCGGCCAGCGCGGCGCATAGGTAGCGCACAGCATTTCGCGCTTGGCGCCGAAGCCGCGGCGCTTTTCGAGCGCGAATCCCGCAGCTTCCAGTCCGCTGCGCACCACGCCCGCCGTCGAGTACGTCGCCAGCGTGGTGCCAACGCGCGCAAGCCGTGCCAGGCGCTTCATCAGTTGCGGCGACCACATCTCAGGGTTGCAGCGGGGCGCAAATCCATCGAGATAGATTGCATCCGCGCATAACGTCAGCTGCGGCAACGCGCTCGTCACGTCCGCGAAAGCGAGCGTCAGCGTAACTCTTTCGTGCTCGAAATGCAGGCGGTGCAGGCCTGCAGTGAGCGGCGGCCAGGCATCCCGCAATTGCGCGGCGAGCCCGGCGTATGCAACGTAACGATCATGCAGCGCGGCAAGCGCGTCGCGCCCGAAGGGATGCTTTTCGATGGAGACGAAATGCAGGCGCTGCGGACGCTGAGGATCGTCGCGCCACTCACTCCAGGTCGCGAGAAAATTCAGCCCTAATCCGAATCCGGTTTCGAGTATGGTGTAGACGCGGGCGCCGGCCCAGCGCCGCGGCAGATCATTGCCGCCTAGAAATACGTGCCGCGCCTGGCCGGGACCGGAGTCCGCGCTGTGATAGACATCGCCATAGGCGGGCGCAAACGGCGTGCCGTTTGCGTCAAAAGCAAGTTCTGCGGGATCGATGCGCACGCGAGATGCTGCTTTCTACTAAAGTGCTACCGCACCAGCCATCCTGCGATAGCGCCCGCCTGCGACATTCCGGATGCGCTACGGCCGCACGAGCGCAAGCAGCGTACCCGCGTACTCAGATGCCATGTCGGGGGTGAGCTGCGCCGCCTTTGTGTAGTAGCGCTTGATCGTCTCCAGCACCAGGCGCGGCCGCGACGACAGGGTTTTCAGAAACACGTCCGCAGCGCCGGCAAACTGCGCCTCGGGCAGCACCTTGCTCACCAATCCCATCGCCGCCGCCTGTGTGGCGTCTATCCGCTCTGCAGAGTAGACCAGGTAGGCAAGCGCCTTCGCCGAGACCTTGCCCAAAGCGGCGCTCATCCCCAGCGTCGGCGGAATGTCGTGCTCGATTTCCGGAAACGCGAAGCGCGCGCCTGCGGCGGCGAGCGTGATGTCGCATCCCACCGCGAGCCCGGCGCCGAAACCGCTGGCATCTCCGTGCACGCATGCGACCACCGGGACCGGCGTCTCTGAAAGCGCCTGAAACACGCCCAGCGTCGCCCCCATCAGATTCACACGTATATCGTAGGGCGTCATGCCAGCACGCGATTCTCCCGCGCCATCCCGTCCGCGACAGAACTGCCGGCCGCGTCCGCCGATCGCAATTACGTGTACGTCGCTTGCATTGCCGAGTTCGCGCACCAGCGATGAGAGCTGGATCATCATGGCACGCGTTAGCGCATTACCCTTGTCAGGACGGCCTAGATCGATCCGTGCAATCGCACCATCCCGCGTGACCTGGAATTCGAAGGTGTTCATGTTTCCGTCTCTACGATAAATCGGCCGCCGCTCCTGATTCAAAGGCGGATCAGCATGCCTCCAGGCCCGGCGACGGGCTACGCAGGCTTGACGACTGCTGCTTCCGGCGCCAGCGGCGGTAGCGCGATCTTGTGATCGGTGCTGAACTGATAATCGTGGAACACGTGCTCTGCGCTGAGCAGCTGATAGCTGCCATCCGGCAGCTGGCGCGTCGTGTCTTTCAGACGGTACGTGTAATGCCCGCAGGTCCAGCAGTCGAAGTTGCGCATCGCGGTGCACAGGCAGGTCTTGTCGTAGACCGCGACCTTCTTTGCATCGGGGTGTGCGGCGACTTCGCGGTTGTAGGCGGTGATATAAGCGCAGTTTCCCGAACCGTCGAGCAGATAGCCGTAGGCCTCGCAGTTGGGCCGAATGCCGTCGCCGATCGCCGGGCTGTTCTTCAGCATGCGCATCGGGTAGCCGGTGGGCGAAATGGTGTTGACCTCGATGTCTACCTCGCCCGCCTTGAAGTACTCCTGCTGAACGCGCGCCGGGAGACCGCACTCACGGACCGCGGTAAAACGCGTTGCAACCTGCACCGCTGCCGAGCCGGTTTCCAGGTACGAGACCGCGTCGCTGCCGGTGAAGATGCCGCCTGCCGGAATGAGCGGTATCTCGAGATTTTGGGACTTGAGATAGAGCTGAATCTCCGTCACGATGGCGCGCAGATCGTAGGTTTGCCAGTCGTCGATGCCGAAGCCCAGGTGCCCGCCGGCGAGCGGACCCTCGATGATGACATAATCGGGCAGCCGGCTCAGTTTTGCGTTTTTGCGCAAAAACAACTGCAGCGCCCGCAATGACGAAACGATGATGCCGAGCTTCACATCGCGGAAGCGCGGATGGTCCGCGATCAATGCAAAGGAGCCCAGATGCAGGCCGGCGCTCAGGGTGATGCCGTCGATGCCGGCATCGAGCGCAGCCGACAAACGCACGCGCAGCGTCTCGCGCGGTGCGTTCATCGTGAGCTTCTCCATGCAGTTGATGAAGATCATGCCATCGCCGCGCCGCGCGTCCATGGTGCGGCCCACGTGCAGCTTGGTCGCCTCCGCCAGCCGGTCCAGATTGAACAGGATGTCGGACTTGTCGGAATTGGCGACGTTGTATTTGAAGAGTTTCGTCTTTTCCTTGACGAAATGCGTCTGGTAGCGCCGGTCGGACACCGTCTGCACCATGGCGTCGGAGATATGCCCGATGCCGCCCAGGCGCGCGACCTCGAGCGCAAGCTCTGCGGTCGAAATGTCCACGCCCATCCCGCCGCTCATGATCGGCACCAATTCCCTGCTGCCGAACCGGAGGCGGAAATCATCCACACACTTCATTGCAATCCTTCGACTGCCAACGGCAGTAATATGCCTGGCGCTAATCCCGGCCAGTAAATAGTGCCGAGTTTAATGCATTGTCTGCCATTGCGGAATGACTTACGCGGAAAGCGCGCGGCGCGGAGCACGCAGCATGCGCGCGACTTCATCCGCGGGCAGCGGCTTTCCATACAGATCGCCCTGCGCTGCATTGCACTTGAGCAGCCTCAGGTATTTGGCCTGATCTTCGGTCTCAACACCCTCCGCAACCACGACCAGATCAAGCGAATGCGCAAGCGAGATGATGATGGAGATGATGGTCATGCTCTCGGAAGCCGTTACCATGTTTCGAACGAAGGATTGATCGATCTTGAGCGTGCTGACAGGGAGCTTTGCAAGATAGGAAAGGGACGAGTAGCCAGTCCCGAAGTCGTCGACGTGAATGCCGATGCCCATGTCCTTGAATGCCCGCAGCTTCGCGATATTGTCCTCGATGTCTTCCATGATGATGCTCTCGGTGATTTCCAGATCGAGGCCGAGCTTCTCGCTGCCCGATGCTGCGATCGCCTCGCGCACGCTGCGCACAAAGTCCTCACGCCTGAACTGCACCGCAGACACGTTCACCGAAACGCGCGGCGGCTGCAGCCCCAGCCTGAACCACTCCTGAAGGTCGCCGAGCGCCTGGTGGAAGGCCCAGCGCCCGGCCTCGACGATCATTCCGGTCTCCTCGAGCAAGGGGATGAATTCCTGAGGAGAGATCAGGCCGCCGTCCGGATCGTTCCAGCGGATCAGCCCCTCGAGGCCGCACAGGGCGCCGGTCGCCAAATCGACCTTGGGTTGGTAATGCATGACGAATTGCTGCTTTTCGAGCGCGGCGCGCAGCTTGTTTTCCAGCAGCAGCGTACGCTTCAAAGTCGCATTCATCTGCGGGGCATAGAAATGTAAGCGATAGCCACTGCTCTTGGCGCTTCTGAGCGCCGCCTCGACGTTCCGGTACAGGCTGTCCGCGTCCTCCCCATCCGCCGGGTACACGGCAACGCCGGCGCGCGCCGACAGGCGTAGCTGCGTGGCGCCCGCTTCGAACGGCGGATCGAATACCGCTGCCATCATCCCTTCCACGAAGTGCACGACCCGCCCTGCGTCTTCGTTGCGCAGGAAGGAAACCGCGAAATGATCGCCGCCCACGCGCGCCAGCAGTCCCGTTTCGCCGGCCGCGTCTTTGAGGCGCTGCGCCACCTGCTGCAGCAATTTATCGCTCGCCTGCCGGCCGAGCGTCTCGTTGACGTTGCGGAAACGCTCGAGATTGAAGATCGCGACGAAAAATGGCCGCTTCTTCTCGCGCCGCGACGCAGTCAGGCGCTGCTCGAGCTGGAGGCCGAACAGCGTGCGATTGGCGATCCCCGTGAGCTGGTCGTAATACGCCAGATAATTGAGCTTCTCCTCTTTCGCGATATGGTCGAGAGCAAACGCAACGTCGCTGGCCAGCTCGTCCAGCAGCTTGATTTCCTCGTCGTTGAAGAACCCGCTCTCCTTGGTATAGAGTGTCATGGTTCCCGCGAGCTGGTCCTCAATTATCAGCGGCAGCACGATGCCCGAATGGTAGCCGCGCCGCAGCGCCTCAGGCCTGGCCCCGTCTCCAACCGCGGGTTCCGCCGGCAGGTCGTTGCTGTAGGTCACCTGTTTATTCTGGATGGTGCGCGCGACCATGCCCAGCGGCAGCTCGAATCGCAGCGGCACGCCGCGGCGCTTGGCTACGATCGACTCCGCATCGACCCCGCCGCAGGCGACCGGCACCAACTCCCGCGTCTCGTGGTTATACAGGCCAATCCACACGATCCCGAAACCGCCGTCCTCGACCGCGATGCGGCAGACCTCCTCGAACAACGCGTCGCGATCATGAATGCGCACGATCGCCGAGTTGATGCCGCTCAGGATGCGATAGATGCGGGTGAGGCGGGCGATCCTCTCTTCCTGTTCCACGCGCTCGGCGACGTCGCGC
>CAIVHG010000036.1 GCA_903905655.1 uncultured beta proteobacterium
ATCTCGAAAAGGAAATTTCCAAACTCGATCTGGAGATCGATGAGATCAAGAAGCTCAAAGAGCAAACCACAGCCATGCTGCAGCGTAAAAGCGTCGTCGAATCGCTGCAGGCTAACCGCGCAGAAACCGTGTATCTGCTCGATCAGCTCGTGCGCCAGTTGCCGGACGGGGTTTACCTCAAAGCCATCTCACAAAAAGGACCGCGGATAACCCTGAACGGTTACGCACAGTCCAACGCCCGCGTTTCCACTTTCATGCGCAATCTTGAAGCCTCGCCCTATCTGGAAAGCCCGAGCCTGATCGAAATCAAGGGTGTTACCGACAAGAATATCCGCCTCAGCGAATTTAGCCTCGCGGTATCGCTTACACGCTCCAAGAATAGCGTGCCCGCCAAACCCGATGCGAAACCGCTTGCCGGCGGCGCCCCCATCGCCAACAACTTCTTTGCAGCCGCGCAGACTGCGGACGTACCTGCCCCCCAAGTGCAGCGCCGTTCCAGCGACGCCTCCCCGGTGACGACGGCTTCGGTCATCGCTGCGTCTGCAACATCCAACAGCGCCGCCCGTGCAGACGGCGCCGCATTCGGTAGCAGATAAGGTCAATCATGATGACTTTAGATGATCTGCGGCGGCTGGACCTGAAAAACATCGGCAGCTGGCCGGCGCTGCCTAAACTTGTGACGCTATTGTTGGCGCTGATCGCGACGATTCTCGTGAGCTATTTCGTTGATTGGCAGTACCAGATCGAGAAAATCGATGCCTCGTCCAGAAAAGAGACAGTGTTGCGCGACAGCTTCCTCAATAAGAAGCGGCAAGCCATCGACCTCGAGGCATACCGCCAACAGTTGCGCGACATAGAGAAGTCGTTCGGCGCGCTGCTCAAGCAATTGCCCAGCAAATCTGAGATGGATGCATTGCTCACTGATATTAATCAGGCCGGCTTGGGGCGCGGCCTGCAGTTTGAACTATTCAAGCCCGCGGCAACCGAGAATTTATCGGACTTCTATGCGGAGTTGCCGATCAACATCCGCGTTACCGGCAATTACCACGACATGGGAGCCTTTGCGAGCGACATATCGAAACTTTCGCGCATCGTATTGCTAAATGACATCGGAATCACGCAATCGAAGGAAGGCGCGCTCGCGATGGATGTGGTGGCGAAAACCTACCGCTATCTCGATGAAGAAGAAATCGCCAAGCAGAAAAAGGCCGCGCGCGACAAGGCGGCGAAGAAATGAGCCGTCACTTTCTCCTTTTATCGATGGTTTGCATTTGGCTCACCGCGTGCAGCGGCGAACAATACTCAGATCTTCGAAAATTTGTGAAGGATGCAGACAATTTGCCGCACGGACGCATTCCTCCGCTGCCCGAGGTCAAGCCATACGAGCCGTTTGCCTATGATGCATATGATCTGCAGGACCCATTCAAGCCACGCAACATTCAGGCACCGAAAAGGGGCGCCGGTAACGGATTACAACCCGATTTCGCGCGCCGCAAGGAACCGCTCGAGGCCTACCCGCTTGAAAACCTGCGCATGGTCGGCACGCTACAGCAGCAGAAAGACACTTACGCGCTTGTGAAGGGGCCGGATAACAATCTCTTTCGCGTCAAGCGTGGCAATTACCTGGGGCAGAACTTTGGCGTGATTACCCAAATCACGGAGTCCGCCATCAAGCTCAAGGAAATAGTCCAGGACAGCGGCGGCGACTGGGCGGAGCGCCTCAGCACCCTCACCTTAATAGACGATGCATCGAAATAGTGCCGCAAAACCGGCGCGCTGTCTGAAAGCGCTGGTTCGCTAGTGGATCAGGAGAGCAAAATGAATTCTATACGTAAAATATTGCTAATTGCGCACCTACTCTGCTGGGCACTTACCGGCAGTATTGCGGGAGTGACAGCGGCGTGGGCACAGACCGCGACCTCCGATGCCGGGAACACCCTCACTGCCATTAATGTTGCGGCGCAGGGTGGAGCTATCGTCGTTCGGGTCACGCTCAAGCAAGCGCTGGCGAATCCTCCGGCCGGCTTTGCGATCAACAATCCGCCGCGCATTGCGTTCGACTTTCCTGGAACGGCAAATGCCCTCGGCAAGAACATTCAGGAAGTGGGCGACGTGAACCTGCGAAACATGAACATCGTCCAGGCCGCTGGCCGCACACGTCTCGTCATGAATCTGGCTAAGCCGCTCACGTTTGAAACCAAAGTCGATGGCAATAACGTATACATCACGCTGCTGGCTCCGTCCCTCAACGCAACCGCGGCAGGCGTGACCTCGCATTTTGCCGAAGCGAACGTCGGAGACAAACGCCACCAACTGCGCGACGTGAGCTTTCGTCGCGGGCCCAATGGCGAAGGCCGCATCATCGTGGACCTATCGGACAATTCAGTCGGCATAGACTTGCACCAGCAGGGCCGCAATCTGGTGGTCGATTTCCAGAACACTGTGCTACCCAAGAATCTCCAGCGTAGACTCGACGTTGTGGATTTCGCGACACCCGTGCAATCTATAGACGCATTCGGGCAAGGCAACAACACGCGCATTTCGATCGAGCCCAAGGGCATGTGGGAGCAATCCGCTTATCAGACGGATAACCGTTTCATCATCGAGGTGAAACCGGTGACCGAAGACCCGACGAAGCTTATTCAGGGCACGCGGCTCGGATATACCGGGGAAAAGCTATCGCTGAATTTCCAAAATGTGGAAGTGCGCGCAGTACTGCAGGTTATCGCGGATTTTACCGGGTTCAACTTCATTACGAGCGACACGGTCAGCGGCAATTTGACCCTGCGGCTTAAGGATGTTCCGTGGGACCAGGCGCTCGATATCATCCTGCAGGCCAAAGGCCTGGACATGCGCAAAAACGGCAACGTCGTGTGGATCGCGCCGCGTGACGAGCTTGCAACCAAGGAGAAGCTCGCACTGGAATCAAAATCTCAGATTGAGGAGCTCGAGCCACTGCGCACCGAGTCATTCCAGCTGAATTACCAGAAAGCTGAAGCATTCCAGAAGATCCTTGCAGACAAGGAGCAGCGCATCCTGTCCAAGCGCGGGAGCGCCGTAATCGACGCGCGCACCAACGCATTGTTTGTGCAAGATACGCCGTCTCGACTGGAGCAGGTGCGTGTGCTGGTGCGCCAGATCGACATCCCGGTGCGCCAAGTGATGATTGAAGCGCGGATTGTCGAGGCATCTGATACGTTTACCCGCAATCTGGGCGCACGCCTGGGTGTAGTCGACCGCAGGATAGGAGATTCGATCGGTGGTTCGCAGCGCGCAACCATCGGCGGCACGCTCGACTCCACGGGCTATTTGACAACACAGGTTGCAACGCCCATTCCCACGCTCAATCAGAGCCTGGGGGTCAACCTCCCGTCACAAAACATCGCAGGAGCCGCACCCGGCGTATTTTCTCTCATCCTTTTCAACAACAACCTCACGCGCTTTCTGAACCTCGAAGTCTCCGCCTTGCAGGCCGACGGCAAAGGCAAGATCATCTCGAGTCCGCGCGTCATCACTGCCGACCAGATCGAGGCAACGATCGAACAAGGCACCGAGATTCCATACCAACAGGCAACCTCGAGCGGAGCGACTGCAGTGTCATTCAAGAAGGCCACCTTGTCGCTCAAGGTAAAACCGCAAATTACGCCCGACGACAATATCATCATGGATCTCAACGTCCACAAGGACAGCGTCGGCACCGTCACGACTGCTGGGCCCGCCATTGACACCAAGAACATCGTCACTTCTGTGCTAGTGCAAAATGGCGGCACGGTCGTGATCGGCGGCATTTACACCCAAACCCAAAGCGATACGACGAACAAGGTGCCGGTATTCGGAGACTTGCCTTATGTCGGTTTTTTGTTCCGCAACAATTCAAAAATCGACAACAAGAACGAATTGCTGATCTTTATTAGCCCGCGCGTGATCAAGAACACCCTCACTCTGCGTTAAGCAAGGCGGCTGCTCCGTTTGAGCGGCAGGGGTATCCCCATCGTGCGGTAGGGACAAGCGGCAATATGCCGACGGACGTGAGCGGCGCCCGCCCGATTCAGGCTACAATCTAGCATGCTCTCCGAGTCCGATCGCCCCCCGCTCGACATTTCCGGCAGTATCTTCCTGGTCGGCCTGATGGGCGCTGGGAAGACCTCCGTCGGGCGACAGCTGGCCAAGCGGTGCGGCAAGAAATTCTACGATTGCGATCTAGAGATCGAGCGCAGGACCGGCGTCAAGATATCGGTTATCTTCGATATAGAGGGGGAAGAGGGGTTTCGTGCCCGCGAGACCGTGCTACTGCACGAGCTCACGCCACTGCCGGACATCGTGCTCGCCACAGGAGGCGGCGCGGTACTGCGAGCGGAAAACCGGCGCATGCTGAAGGAACACGGCACGGTCATCTATCTCAGGGCCTCGCTCGACGAAATCTTGCAGCGCACACGACATGATCGCAGCCGCCCGTTGCTACAGACGGCAGACCCGCGTGGTAAGCTTGAGGAATTATTCATTCAGCGTGATCCGCTGTATAACGAAATAGCGAACCTGGTTGTGGACACCGGCAATCAAAGCGTGCGCAGCCTGGTGCAGAAGCTCGAGCAGGGACTGCTCGAGAAATGCGGCGGAATGCATCCGTAGTCGTCTTTAGTGCTCTAAAAATAGCCTCATGGCTCCCATCGTGGCCCAATCTACAACTATGCAAACGGTTCACGTCGCGCTGGCCGAGCGCAGCTACCCGATTTACATCGGTGAAGGGCTGCTCGAAAACGCGGCAGTGCTTGTCCAGCATTTGCCGCAAAAGCGCGCCGCCATTGTTTCCGACACTACCGTCGCCCCGCTCTATCTGGACACGCTGGTTAAAGCGCTGACCGCCGCGGGGATATCGGTCACTTCGGTAGTGCTGCCTAGCGGCGAGCAATACAAGGACTGGCGCACTTTAAATACCGTGTTTGAAGCGCTGCTCGACCAGCATTGCGAGCGCAAGACCGCGCTGATCGCGCTCGGCGGCGGCGTCATCGGTGATCTCACCGGGTTTGCTGCGGCGACCTATCTGCGCGGCGTGCCTTTCGTGCAGGTTCCCACAACGCTACTCGCACAGGTGGATTCATCCGTTGGTGGCAAGACAGCTGTAAACTTGCCGCGCGGCAAAAACCTGGTAGGGGCGTTTTATCAGCCGCTCGCCGTCATCGCCGATACTGCAACGCTAAAAACGCTGCCGCCGCGCGAGCTGAGCGCTGGATTGGCGGAAGTCATCAAATACGGCTTGATGCGCGACACGACATTTTTCGAGTGGCTCGAAGAGAACATGGAAGCGCTGGTTGCGCTCGACGCGAACGCGCTTGCGTACGCGGTACAGCGATCCTGCGAGAACAAGGCAGCCGTGGTCGCCGCCGACGAGCGCGAAGAATCCGGTCAACGCGCCCTGCTCAATCTGGGTCATACTTTCGGTCATGCCATCGAGTCGACACTCGGTTACGGCAGCTGGCTGCATGGGGAAGCGGTCGCGGCCGGCATGGTGATCGCGGCCCGCGTCTCCCAACAGATGGCGCTGATCGACGAGGCTACCGTCCAACGTATCGTGCAATTGCTGGAGCGTGCCCGCCTGCCAACTAAAGCCCCAGCCCTCGGTTTCGAGCGTTACCTTGGAGCGATGGGGCTGGACAAGAAGGTCGAGGGCGGCAAGATTCATTTTATTCTGCTGCGTGCAATCGGCGACGCATTCCTAACCGCCGACGTGCCGCGTAGCGCGCTCGCCGCCGCGATAAACTCTTCCTCCTAAGCATGGCCGAGTTCGCGCCATATGCGGTTAGTTCCGAGAACTCGCGAGGCAGGCGCCTGCAGGAAGCCCCGCCAACCGGGCGCACGGAATTTCAGCGCGACCGCGACCGCATCATTCATTCGACGGCATTTCGCCGCCTCGAATACAAAACGCAGGTCTTCGTAAATCACGAAGGCGACCTCTTTCGCACGCGGCTCACTCATAGCCTGGAGGTCGCGCAAATCGCGCGCTCCGTCGCCCGCACCCTGAAGCTTAACGAAGACCTGACCGAAGCGATTGCGCTCGCACATGACCTAGGGCACACGCCGTTTGGGCACGCGGGGCAGGATGCGCTGCATGAGTGCATGAAGCCCTGCGGAGGCTTCGAGCACAATTTGCAGTCCCTGCGCGTCGTCGACGTGCTCGAGCAGCGCTACGCCGCATTTGACGGCCTTAACCTCACCTTCGAAACACGCGAAGGAATACTCAAACACTGCTCCTTGAAGAACGCGCGAGCCCTAGGCGATATCGGCGAGCGCTTCGTGAAGCGCCAGCGGCCATCGCTCGAAGCGCAGATCGCGAATCTGGCAGACGAGATCGCTTATAACAACCACGATGTCGACGATGGGCTGCGTTCGGGACTGCTGAACATGTCCCAGCTGGAAAGTGTGCGTATCTTCGCGCGTCACAGGCACGCGGTCGTGCGCCAATACCCACAGATCGACGCCCGGCGCCTCGTGCATGAGACGATTCGGCGCATGATCAGCACGCTGGTGCTCGATTTGACGCGGCATACGTCGGAAGGCATCGGCGCGCGCGCGCCGCTTACGCTTAATGACGTGCGCGCAGCGCCCGCGCTCCTAGGGTTTAGTGCGCCGATTGCAAACGATCATCAGGAGCTGAAGCGTTTTCTGCGGACGCACCTCTATGAACATTACGAAGTAGTGCGCATGATGGACAAGGCGCGGCGGATCATGCGCGAACTGTTCGAGGCTTTTACGGGTGACTTGCGGCTGTTGCCGGTGCAATATCGTGAACTAGCAAGTGCTGACCCCATGCGCACGGTAGCCGACTATATTGCAGGCATGACCGACCGTTACGCCATGCGCGAGCATCGGCGCCTATTCGCAGTCTGAAGCCTCAGCCCGTGGTGGATCACCTCACCGGCACAGCGAATAGCGGGATTCAATTTGAAAGCCCGCTTCGGCGGTTTTTCCTTCTGGTGTTCCAAAGCAGTGCGTTGATGCGCTGATATTGTGCGTATCGCACGACCTCTCCACCCCTGCCGTTACATTTCAAACTGAGACACTCCTTGGGTTTTCAAGGGCTTGCGCTTGACGTCACTACCCGGTATATTTCACAGGTTTCGGCGCGAGTTTTGCATGTCTCCGGTCCCCGGCGGCCGCGTCGGGTATTTTCCATTCGAGAGGTAGCGCGTGTACCAGCCGCCAATGGCCCAGGGGCTTTACGATCCCACTCACGAACACGATGCGTGCGGAGTAGGTTTTGTCGCCCATATCAAAGGCAAGAAGTCGCATTCGATAGTTGAGCAGGGGCTCACTATTCTCAAGAATTTGAATCACCGTGGAGCCGTGGGCGCAGACCCAAAAGCTTCTGACGGCGCCGGAATATTGATACAAATTCCGGATAAATTCTTCCGCGAGGAGCTCGCCAAGCATGGCATAACGCTGCCCCCCGCGGGACAGTACGGCGTAGGCATGATTTTCCTGCCGCGCGATCCAGCCTCGCGCTCTGCGTGCGAGTATGAAATCGAACGCGCGGTAAAGGACGAGGGGCAGGCGGTGCTCGGGTGGCGTGACGTGCCCGTCGACAACGCCGATTTAGGCGAATCGGTGAAGCTGGTCGAGCCAGTGATTCGTCAGATATTTGTGGGGCTCGGGGCAGGCGTCACGGTCACTGATGCGCTCGAACGCAAGCTTTACGTAATCCGTAAGGTATCCGGCCACGCCATCCAGGCGCTCAAGCTCCCCCGCTGCAAGGAATTCTACGTACCGTCGATGTCGGCGCGCACCATCGTCTACAAGGGGATGTTGCTTGCGAATCAGGTCGGGCATTACTACAAGGATCTGAGCGACGAGCGGGTCGTCTCCGCAATCGGACTCGTCCATCAGCGCTTCTCGACTAATACCTTCCCGTCTTGGGGACTGGCGCACCCGTTCCGCCTGATCTGCCACAACGGCGAGATCAATACTCTGCGCGGAAACGTGAACTGGATCCGCGCACGCCAAGGCGCCATCTCGTCCCCCATCCTCGGCAAGGATCTCGACAAGCTGTGGCCGCTCATCTACGACGGCCAGTCCGATTCCGCATCGTTTGATAACGCGCTCGAGCTTTTGGTGATGAGCGGCTACTCGCTTGCCCATGCCATGAGCATGATGATTCCGGAAGCGTGGGAAGGGCATGCGCAGATGGATGCCAACCGCCGCGCATTCTACGAATACCACGCCGCAATGATGGAGCCGTGGGACGGGCCGGCGGCCATGGCCTTCACCGACGGGCGCCAGATCGGCGCAACGCTCGATCGCAATGGGCTGCGGCCGGCACGCTACATTGTGACGGCGGACGATCTCATCATCATGGGTTCCGAGTGCGGGTGCCTGCCGATCCCCGAGGAGCGCATCGAATCCAAGTGGCGGCTGCAACCGGGGCGCATGTTTTTGGTCGACCTGGAAAAAGGCCGCATCATCGACGACACCGAGGTCAAGAACACGTTGGCGGCGGCAAAGCCTTACCGCGAGTGGATTGAGCGCATTCGCGTCAAGCTCGACGATGTCGAGGGCGACAAGCCGCAAGCGGAGAGCAATCCGCTGCCGCTGCTCAGGCGTCAGCAGGCATTCGCGTATACGCAGGAGGACGTCAAATTCCTGATGCTGCCGATGGCGATCAACGGCGAGGAAGCCACCGGATCGATGGGCAACGATTCGCCGCTCGCGGTGCTCTCGGACAAGAACAAGACCCTGTACCACTATTTCAGGCAGCTATTCGCGCAAGTGACGAACCCCGCGATTGATTCGATCCGCGAGGAGCTCGTCATGTCGCTGGTCTCCTTCATCGGCCCCAAGCCGAATCTGTTGGGCATCGACGAAACCAATCCGCCGATACGCCTGGAAGTCAGCCAGCCGGTGCTCGACTTCCATGAAATGGAGAAGATTCGTAATATCGAGCGCTATACCGAAGGAAAATTCAAAAGCTACGAGCTGGACATCTCCTACCCCGTCGCGTGGGGCAAGGAAGCCATCGAAGCCCGGCTCGCGTCGCTTTGCGCTCAGGCGGAAGATGCCGTGCGCTCAGGTTTCACAATCATCATCATCTCAGACCGCAAGATGGACCAGGATCGCGTTCCGATTCCGGCACTGCTTGCCCTTTCAGCTGTCCATCAGCATCTGGTGACACGCGGGCTGCGCACCAGCGCAGGGCTGGTGGTCGAAACCGGGTCGGCACGCGAAGTGCAGCATTTCGCGCTGCTGGGAGCCTACGGCGCTGAGGCGGTGCATCCGTATCTGGCGCTCGAAACGCT
Organism: uncultured beta proteobacterium; assembly: GCA_903905655.1. Classification (GTDB taxonomy): domain Bacteria; phylum Pseudomonadota; class Gammaproteobacteria; order Burkholderiales; family SG8-41; genus PALSA-1004. Next base: position 9,288 of record CAIVHG010000036.1, read on the forward strand.
GCTCGCGCTGCAATCCGCCTTACCCTCAGGAATGGACGGTCGCATTGCGATCAAGAACTACATCAAATCGCTCGGCAAAGGCTTGCGCAAGGTGATGTCCAAAATGGGGATCTCGACCTACATGTCCTATACCGGCGCGCAGATCTTCGAGGCGATCGGTTTATCGCGTGCGCTCGTCGACCGGTACTTCACTGGCACCGCCTCCAATGTCGAGGGCATCGGTGTGTTCGAGGTGGCGGAGGAGGCCATTCGCGTGCATAGGTCCGCATTCAGCGGCGATCCGGTGCTCGCCACCGCGCTCGACGCGGGTGGCGAATACGCGTACCGCGTGCGCGGCGAGGAACACATGTGGACGCCGGATGCGATTGCAAAACTGCAACACGCAACCCGCAACCAATCATATTCCACGTTCAAGGAATACTCGGAAATCATCAATAACCAGTCGCAGCGGCACATGACGCTGCGCGGACTTTTTGAATTTGGCTTCGATCGCTGCGAGCCGATTCCGATTGAAGAGGTCGAGCCGGCCGCGGAGATCGTCAAGCGCTTTGCGACGGGCGCCATGTCGCTAGGGTCGATTTCCACGGAAGCTCACACGACGCTTGCCATTGCGATGAACCGAATCGGCGGCAAATCAAATACCGGCGAAGGCGGTGAAGATCGCCGCCGCTACGCTCCGGTCAAGGCCGGGGAATCACTCATGTCGCGCCTGGGCGAGGAACGAATCAAGGTAGACATCCCGCTCGCCGAAGGTGATTCGCTGAAGTCCAAGATCAAGCAAGTGGCAAGCGGACGGTTTGGCGTCACTGCAGAATATCTAGCGTCAGCGGAACAACTGCAGATCAAGATTTCTCAAGGGGCAAAGCCTGGCGAAGGCGGCCAGCTTCCTGGCCGTAAAGTATCGGAGTACATCGCCGAACTGCGTTATTCGACGCCCGGCGTGGAACTCATTTCACCGCCGCCTCATCACGACATCTACTCAATCGAGGATATCGCCCAGCTCATTCACGACCTCAAGAATGCCAATCCGCATGCGGCTGTTAGCGTAAAGCTGGTCTCAGAAGTTGGCGTGGGAACTGTCGCCACTGGAGTCGCGAAGGCAAAGGCGGACCACGTAACGATCGCCGGTCATGATGGTGGGACTGGCGCCTCGCCGTGGTCCTCGATCAAGCATGCCGGCACTCCCTGGGAGCTGGGCCTCGCTGAAACACAGCAAACACTGGTGCTCAACCGGCTGCGCGGACGCATTGCCGTGCAGGTTGACGGACAGATCAAGACCGGCCGCGACGTGGTGATCGGTGCGATGCTGGGTGCGGATGAGTTCGGCTTTGCGACCGCGCCCTTGGTCGTTGAGGGCTGCATCATGATGCGTAAATGTCATCTCAACACCTGTCCAGTTGGCGTCGCGACACAGGATCCGGAGCTGAGAAAGAAGTTCTCCGGCAAGCCCGAACATATCGTCAATTACTTCTTCTTTATCGCCGCCGAAGTGCGGGAGTTCATGGCGCGCCTCGGCATCCGCAAATTCAATGACCTTATCGGCCGCGTGGATCTGCTCGACACGAAGCGTGGAATTGAACATTGGAAGGCCCAGGGGCTCGACTTTTCAAAGATTTTCTACCTGCCACCGGTGCCTGCGGAAGTCGCGCGCCGTCACTGCGAACAGCAAGATCATGGCTTGCAACATGCACTCGACAATCGCCTGATCGAACTCGCGCGGCCGGCACTTGAAAATGGGAAAAAGGTTTCGATCGACATGCCGATCCGCAATATCAATCGCACCGTCGGCACGATGCTGTCATGGGAAGTTGCCAGGCGCTACGGGCACGAAGGGCTCCCGGATGACACGATACATGTCCGCCTTGCCGGCTCTGCTGGCCAGAGCTGCGGCGCATTCCTGGCTCATGGAATCACGATCGATATCATCGGCGATACCAACGACTATTGCGGCAAGGGCCTGTCCGGGGGGCGCATTTCGGTGCAACCCTCGCCCAAATTTCGCGGCAGACCCACCCAGAACATCATCACCGGCAACGTCGTGTTGTATGGTGCGATTGCGGGTGAAGCCTATTTCCGGGGAGTGGCTGGCGAACGTTTCGCAGTACGCAACTCCGGTGCACAAGCGGTAGTCGAGGGTGTAGGCGATCACTGCTGTGAATACATGACCGGCGGCACGGTAGTGGTGCTTGGCGCAACCGGCCGCAATTTTGCTGCCGGCATGTCAGGCGGCATCGCCTATGTGCTCGACGAAAGGGGCGAGTTCGCCAACTATTGCAACCCTTCAATGGTAGACCTCGAACCAGTGCTTGCGGAATCGGAACAGCACGCGCGGCTGGCGCGCGAGTTTTGGCATTTGGGCTACGCCGACGAAAACCTGCTGAAGCGACTGATCGAGCACCATGCGCTTCACACTGGAAGCAAACGCGCGCAGAAGATTCTGGGCAAATGGGCGGAATACAGGACGCGCTTCGTCAAGGTATTCCCGAAGGAATACCGGCGCGCGCTAGGCGAACTGGCCGCTCACAAGCGCGCCGCCGCATAACGAAATCGCGGCACTGCTGCCGGGCATCTTTGTCGCGCACACCAAGAGATATCACATGGGTAAAATCACCGGGTTTATGGAATATCAGCGCCTTGAAGAGGCGCACGAAGCGCCTGCTGAGCGCAAAAAGCATTATCACGAATTTTCCCGGCGTTTGCCGGATGTCCAGGCGGCGGTTCAGGGCGCGCGTTGCATGGACTGCGGAATTCCGTTCTGCATGAATGGCTGCCCGGTTAATAACATTATTCCTGATTTCAACGATCTGGTCTACAAGCAGGATTGGCAGAGGGCCATCGAAACACTGCACTCGACCAATAATTTCCCGGAGTTTACGGGGCGCATCTGCCCGGCTCCATGTGAAGAGGCATGTGTGCTGCGCATCACGAATGACCCTGTCGGCATCAAGTCGATCGAGCACGCGATCATAGACAAAGCGTGGGAAGAGGGTTGGGTAGATCCTCTGCCTGTAAAGGTGAAGACGGGAAAACGCGTTGCGATCGTCGGATCTGGCCCTTCCGGCCTCGCATGCGCGCAGCAGCTCGCACGCGCAGGGCATCAAGTAGTCGTCTTTGAGAAGAACGACCGCATCGGCGGGCTGCTGCGTTACGGGATTCCGGATTTCAAGCTCGAAAAATCCACGATCGAGCGCCGCCTTGAGCAGATGCGCGCCGAAGGCGTGGAGTTCAAGACAAACCATTCTGTTTCCGATGCGCCCGTCGGCAACGGCAACAGCACGCCGGTGATTTTGGATGCCGCCACGATTACTGATGAGTTTGACGCCGTGGTACTCACGGGCGGCGCAGAGCAGCCGCGTGATTTGCCGGTTCCCGGGCGGGAGCTGAACGGGGTCCATTTTGCAATGGATTTCCTGGCCCTCCAGAACCGCCGCATGGCGGGAGATAAGAAGGTGCAAGACCTGCTGGCGACGAACAAACACGTAGTAATCATCGGCGGCGGTGACACAGGATCCGACTGCGTCGGCACCTCCAACCGCCAAGGAGCGAAATCCATAGTGCAGTTTGAGCTACTGCCCATGCCGCCGGATTTGACGAACAACCCCGTATGGCCTTATTGGCCGCAGCGTTTGCGCACTTCTTCCTCGCATGAGGAGGGTGTGAACCGAGACTGGGCAGTGGCCACTAAGCGCTTTGTCGGCGCGCAGGGTAAACTCCAAAAGCTCGTCGCCGCGCGGGTTGCATGGAAAGATGGCCGCATGCAGGAGCTGCCGGGCACCGAATTTGAGATGCCTGCGGACTTGGTGCTGCTGGCGATGGGATTCATTTCCCCGGTGCAGCGCGTTCTGGACGCGTTTGGGATCGACAAAGATGCGCGCGGCAATGCCAAAGCACTCACCGAGGGCCGCAGCGCATACGCTACTACTGCGCCTAAGGTCTATGCGGCCGGCGACATGCGCCGCGGCCAGTCGCTGGTCGTTTGGGCAATCCGCGAAGGCCGGCAATGCGCACGCGCGGTAGACGAGTTTTTGATGGGAACATCACTACTGCCGCGGTAATGCGCGAGGTGCTGCACACCGAGTCCGCCAGTATGCGCGAACTGCATGTAGTCGCTACCGCGCGGACAGTTTCCCATTCCGGTTTCTCTGCAAAACCTTGAGGCCCCTCGGGGATCATACGCATGACTCGACTCAAAAATGATGTTTTGATCCGCGCGCTCTTGCGGGAGCCCACGCCCTACACCCCCATCTGGCTGATGCGACAGGCCGGACGCTATCTGCCTGAATACAATCAAACCCGCGCGCGCGCGGGCAACTTCCTGGCCTTATGCAAGAACCCGGATTTCGCCACCGAAGTCACGCTGCAGCCAATTGCCCGCTACGCACTCGATGCGGCGATAGTGTTCTCCGACATCCTCACCATACCGGACGCCATGGGCCTCGGACTATATTTCAGCGCCGGGGAAGGGCCGAAATTCGAGCGCCCGCTGCGTGACGAATGGGCGATCCGCGACTTGAGTGCCCCGGACCCCGACGTGCATCTGCGGTATGTGATCGACGCCGTCGCCCAGTCAAGGCGCGCGCTCGCAAACAGCGTCCCGTTGATCGGGTTTTCAGGCAGCCCGTTTACGCTCGCCTGTTACATGATCGAGGGGCAAGGTCGCAGCGACTTTGCGACCGTCAAAAAAATGCTCTACGATCGTCCCGATCTTCTGCACCGCATACTCGCAGTAAATGCTAGCGCAGTGACTGCCTACCTCAATGCGCAAATTCAAGCGGGCGCGCAGGTAATCATGATCTTCGATACTTGGGGTGGACTCCTCTCTCATGCTGCGTTCCAGGAGTTTTCGCTTGCCTATACGCAGCAGATACTCGCAGGGGTCGCCCGCACCCATGATGGCGAGCGCATTCCCCGTATCGTGTTCACCAAAGGCGGGGGGTTGTGGCTGGAGAGCATCGCTGATTGCGGCTGCGATGCGGCGGGGCTGGACTGGACGATAGATATCGGCAGCGCGCGTTCGCGGGTAGGGTCGAAGATTGCGCTCCAAGGGAACCTCGACCCGGCAGTACTATTATCCTCGCCCGCTGCAATCAAACGCGAAGCCGGTGCGATACTCGAACGATTCGGCACAGGCAACGGGCATGTCTTCAATCTGGGCCACGGCATTTCACAGTTCACGCCTCCGGAGCATGTGGCCGCTTTAGTTGAAGCCGTACATCAGCTCAGCGCGCCATATCACTCAGGGGGTTAAGCGTTTGCGCATCCAGCAACTTATGCACAAACAATAGCTTGCGGTGTGTTGTGGCGACGCAACAATGTCGCGTTAGCTTGAGGCGCGTTTCAAGGCATTGATTTACAACATGTTATTCTAGTTTTATGGCGCCTTCTGGGTTTTCAATCTCCGTTAACCGTCATATGGAAGGCCTTGTCCTAAAAGAAAAAAGTGCTGCATCAACATACTTATCCACAAGCTGGTTGGGCCATAGTCACGCCTTCTTTTCGTATTCACGCTGATCGTAGGTTGCGATGAAACCGCATGTCACCGCGGTTAATGGAACAATCGCGCGTGTTGCGCTCGACCTTCCTGTTCCAACGTTGTTTGATTACCGCGCTCCAGGCGTTAGCGTTAACGATATCGGCAAGCGCGTGCTCGTTCCCTTGGGAAAAAAGGTAGCGCTCGGCGTGATCATGGAACTGGTCGCGGAAACTCACCTTCCCGCCGCCCAACTCCGAAGTGTCATCAGCGTCCTGCATGAAATTCCGGCATTGCCTGAGGATTTGCTGGCCTTATTCCGCTTCACCAGCAACTATTATCACTATCCGATCGGGCAGGTGGTCGTGGGAACCCTGCCGGCACGGTTACGGCGCGGCGGCTCAAGCAAAATCGATAAGCCTGCGTATTACCGTTTGACTGCTGACGGTAGTGCTGCTGACGCCGCCGCGCTCGCGCCGCGCGCAAAGGTGCAGCGCGAAGTGCTGCGCCAGCTGCATGGAAGCGATGCAGCTCTGTCTGAGGGCGCACTTAACGCAATCGCGTCCACCGCGAAAAACGCGTTGAAGGCTCTGCTTGCGCGAGGCTTAATTGAGCGCGTTGCGCCGCCAGTCACTTCCATCGCGGTCGCTGACATTCCGGAATCTGCGCTGACATTAAACAGCGAGCAGTTAGCGGCACTCGCCACAATCCGCGGCACCCGCGCAGGTTTTCAACCGTGGCTGTTGCACGGAGTGACGGGCAGCGGAAAAACGGAGGTTTACCTGGAGCTAGTCAAAGACACCATCAATGCCGGCAAGCAGGCTCTGTTGCTCGTGCCGGAGATCAATCTCACCCCCCAGCTTGAGTCCGTCGTACGCCAGCGTTTCCCCGGAGCAACGCTTGCCTCATTGCATAGTGGGCTAAATGAGGGTGAGCGCTTACGGGGATGGATTGCCGCGCAGTCAGGGGAGGCCAACATCGTGTTGGGTACGCGATTGGCGGCATTCACACCCATGCCTCAACTGGGCTTGATCGTCGTAGACGAGGAACATGACACGTCGTTCAAACAAATGGATGGGCTGCGCTACTCCGCACGCGACCTGGCGGTGGTGCGCGCCAAACAACGGGGCATACCGGTGATCCTCGGCTCCGCGACCCCCGCCCTTGAAACATTGCAAAGCGCATTGAGCGGGCGGTATCATAAGTTGGCGCTCACACAACCTGTGAACGCTTTGTTTTCTGCGATCGAGTGCGTGGATACCCGCAAGGATGCCCTGATCGATGGGTTGTCCCAACCATTATTGCGCGCGATTGAAACTAGTCTAGCCGGCGGTGAACAGACCCTAATCTTTATCAACCGCCGCGGCTACGCGCCCGTGTTGAGATGCAGCAGTTGCGGCTGGATTTCTGAGTGCGCGCGCTGCTCGGCGAAGCTCGTAGTGCACCTTGCGGACGGCCTGCGCTGCCATCACTGCGGGCACCACGAACAGCTTCCGTCGGCGTGTCCGCAATGCGGAAACCACGGCCTCGCACCGCTCGGACAGGGGACACAGCGCATTGAATCCGCGTTGGCGCGAACATTTCCCAGTGCGCGCATCCTGCGCATCGACCGCGACACCACACGGCCCAAACTCGCATGGCCTGAAATGCGGCGGCAAATTAACAACCGCGAAGTCGATATTCTGGTCGGCACCCAGATACTCTCGAAAGGCCACGATTTCCCGCAGCTTAATCTGGTTGGGGTGATCAATGCGGACAGCTCGCTATACAGCTCGGACTTTCGCGCCGGCGAGCGCCTCTTCGCGCGCCTCACCCAGGTTGCTGGCCGGGCCGGGCGCGGCCGCACACGCGGGCGCGTAATGATACAGACGGAGTTTCCCGGGCATCCTCTATACGAAGCCCTGATTCAAGGCGACTACATGGCTTATGCGGGGAAGCTCCTCGACGAACGCAAACAGGCCGGCTTCCCTCCGTTTGTGCACCAGGCCTTGCTGCACGCGGAGGCGCACAAGCTTGCGCACGCGCTCGCATTTCTTGGACGCGCAATAGAGTGGGCTGGCGCCCCAGCGACTGAAGTCACGGTCTATGACCCGGTCCCCGCGCGCATGACGCGCCGTGCTGGGCTCGAGCGCGCGCAACTCACGATCCAGGCCTCGTCGCGCGCCGCCTTGCACGATTTCCTGGGACCCTGGCTGGAACGCTTGCGCGCGGCCCGCGAACGCTCGGTGCGGTGGTGGATCGACGTCGATCCCCTGGAAGTTTAAATCCAGCTCGGCGCGCCCCTTGTACAGCGCATGCTAAAATTAGCGGCTTTTCATCCCGCACTTTGGCAACATGAGATCGAGGTTCTGCCCCGGCGCCTTCAGGGAAACGGCGTATCGTCCTCGGGAATGGCATAACGAATAGACTATGGTGACCGAAGCATTTCCCTCATTGCGTTCGCATGTGGCGTCGCTATTGCATGCCGCCGTCGTTTCGGCTGCGCCCGACGCCGAGAACATCGCCATCGTCATTGAACGCCCAAAGCAGATGCAGCACGGCGATTTTGCCTGCAATATAGCCATGCATCTCGCGAAGACGCTGCGGCGCAGTCCGCGTGATATTGCCGGTGCCCTGATCGCCGCCATGCCCGCATCACCCTATATCGCCAAAGCTGAAGTCGCTGGAGCAGGATTTATCAACCTGTTCCTGAAGCCCGAGGCCAAGCGCGCCGTGGTAGCGCATGTCTTGGCCATCGGCGACCACTATGGGCAGAGCACCGTTCACGGCGGCGAGCGCGTCCATCTCGAATATGTTTCCGCCAATCCAACCGGACCGCTGCATATCGGTCACGGCCGGGGCGCAGCCTTTGGCGCGAGCCTCGCAAATGTGCTCGCCGCCGTGGGCTATGCTGTCACGCGCGAGTACTACGTGAACGATGCAGGCCGGCAGATGGATATACTCGCAATTTCCACCTGGCTGCGCTATCTCGAACTGACTGGCGTGGTTCTGCCGTTTCCAGGCAATGCCTATCAGGGCGCATACGTGCGCACCATGGCGCAGCAGCTGTACGCGCGAGATGGCACTCGCTATCGACGCGACAGCGAGACCGTAACGGCAGGAACGCACGAACCCGACCTCGATCCAGAGCTACGGCTCGACCGCCTGATAGCGAACGCCAAGCAGCTCCTGGGCGACGACTACCGGACAGTCCATGCGCATGCCCTTGACCAGCAGCTGCTCGATTGCCGCGCCGATCTCGCGGAATTCGGTGTCGAGTTCGACTGCTGGCACTCGGAGCAGTCCCTGTATGACTCCGGAAAGGTTGCGGAGGTCATCTCGCGCCTGGACCAAGCCGGGCACCTGTATCGCAAAGACGGGGCGCTTTGGTTTCGCTCAACCGCGTTCGGAGACGAAAAGGACCGCGTAGTGCAGCGGGAGAACGGGCAGCACACCTACTTTGCGTCGGATATCGCCTATCACCTGGAGAAGATCAGCCGCGGCTATGGGCTCCTGATCGACGTCTGGGGCGCCGATCATCACGGCTATATTGCACGCGTGAAGGGCGCCCTGACCGCGCTCGGCGTAGACCCTGCGATCCTGACGATCGCACTCGTCCAGTTCGCCGTGCTGTACCGCGATGGCAAGAAGATATCGATGTCCACGCGGTCAGGTGAATTCGTGACCTTGCGTGAGTTGCGCGAGGAAGTCGGAAACGACGCCGCGCGATTTTTCTATGTGCTCCGCAAGAGCGATCAGCACCTTGATTTCGATTTGGACTTGGCCAAATCGCAAAGTACGGACAACCCAGTCTACTACGTGCAATACGCGCATGCGCGAATCTGCAGCGTACACGAGCAGTGCGGGGGCGATACGGCCGATCTAGGCAGTGTTGATGCCGCGCCGCTCACCCTTGATGCCGAATGGGCGCTGCTCTCGCGCCTGACTGATTACCCGGAAGTCGTCGCAAGTGCCGCCGCCGAACTGGCGCCGCACCTGATTGCATTCTATCTGCGCGAGCTCGCAGCAGAGTTTCACAGCTATTACAACGGCACCCGCGTCCTGGTGTCGGAAACCCCTGTAAAGTTGGCGCGGCTCGCGTTGGTCACGGCAGTGCGGCAAGTGCTGCGCAATGGACTCGCATTGCTGGGTGTCAGTGCACCTGAAAAAATGTAAGATGGCACTATGAGCAGGGACTACAAAGGAACGACGCCCAGATCCGGCAAAGCCCCGAACAGCGCTGGGTCATTCTTTATCGGCATGTTGACGGGATTGCTGCTGGGCCTGGGGATTGCGCTGGCGGTTGCTTGGTACATCAACAGGTCGCCGACGCCATTTCTAGACCATGCTACTCCGCCCGGCAAAGGTGAGGCACGGGGAGGGAGAACTACGGGCGAGCCTGCAAAAGCCGATGACAAGAATGCGAAATCTGCCGACAAGCCACGATTCGATTTCTACAAGATTCTGCCTGGCGCAGAAGAGCCGGTAACCGAAGAGCAGTTCAAGGAAGCTCAGAGCAAGGCGGCAAACCGGCAGACGGAAGAGGCTTTCTATCTGCAGGCTGGGGCTTTCCAGGCGGCCCCGGAAGCAGACAATCTCAAGGCGCGGCTGGCGCTGCTGGGGGCGGAAGCCACCATACAGACGACCACGCTGCCGGACAAGAGTGTTTGGCACCGGGTGCGCGTGGGCCCTTACGCCGCCGTGGAAGAACTTAATCGGATGCGCGACATCTTAAAGCAGAACGGCATCGAAACGACGCTGATCAAAGTGCGTGAAGCCGCCCCCGATGCGCGGAAATAAGCCGTCTAACACACCTTGGAGAGGACCATGAACCTGTTAAGCCGCGTCATCTGCGTCGCCGCAATGTGCACTTCTTTCCTGGCGGCAGGCACCAGCAGCGCGCAGGCGCCGCTCGCCGGGCGCGACTATACAGTCATCAACCCGGCGCAATCCACAGACAGCGGCAAGAAGATCGAAGTGCTGGAGTTTTTCTGGTACGGCTGTCCCCACTGTTACCATCTTGAAGGGCCGCTCAAAGCGTGGCTGAAGAAGAGGCCCGCCGATGTCGACTTCCGCTACCAGCCCACGATTTTCGACGTCGCCTCCTGGAGCCCGCTCGCGCGATTCTTTTATACGATGGACGCCATGGGGCTGGCCGGCAAATACCATGACGACATATTCAAGGCCATCCACGTCGAAAACAAGAACCAGTTGGTCACGAACCCGCGCGCCATGGCAGACTGGCTGGGCGCCAAAGGCGTGGACAAGCAGAAATTCCTCGATACCTATAATTCGTTTTCGGTGAACACCCGCACCCAGCGCGCGATCGAGATGACGCGCGCCTACGACATCCCTGGCACTCCCGCGGTAGTCATCGACGGGAAATACCTCACCAGCCCCTCGATGACGCTCAGCGGCGACCAGAACGTGAGCTACGACCGGTTCTTCATCGTTGTGGACGCGCTGATCGCGCAGGCGCGCAAAGACCACGGCATGAAGGACGCCGCCCCGGCCAGTAAAACGGCGCCCGCCAAGAAGGCTCCCACGAAGAAAAGCTAGCAGCGTCCTGCACTAGGCTGTGGCTTTGATTACACCAGCACTGCGACTGTTCGCGCTGTGTTGGCTCACGCTGGCACTGATGGCGCGCCCCGCGGCAGCGCAAGAACTCGCACGTGACGTCGATTACCGCGTCATTCCGCAGCAGCCGGTTGCGAGCGCCGAGCGCGTGGAAGTGCTCGATTTCTTTTTCTACGCCTGCCCGTATTGCAACGAACTTGCGCCTGCGCTAGCCCAATGGCGCGAACGCAATGCACGGGATGTGACATTCCGCCACGTGCCAGTCGTGCGCCACGACTCGTGGGCGCCACTTGCGAAAATTTACTACACGCTCGAAGCGATGGGCGCAGTCGATCGGCTGCACACTGCGGTCTACCGTGCCTACCATGTCGAAAATATCGCTTTAACCCAGGAAGCGGCGGTTGTCCAATGGGCGGAACAGCATGGCCTCGACCGCGCGCGCTTTCTGACAATATACCGCTCGAATGAAACGCGCGAGAAAGTCGAGCGTGCGCGCCAGATGACCTTCGCCTACGATATACAGGCAACGCCATCCATCGTGGTCGACGGACGCTATCTGACCACCTCCGGCATGGCTGGGCCGCGCTTGCTCCTCGTAGTCGACGCGCTGATCAGCAAGGCCCGCGCCGAGCGCGGGCAGAAAACCCTCCGCTAGCGCATAGGTCGCGCGCCCGCATGCAGAGGGTCATCATCAGCGGCGCGTCGAGCGGCATCGGTGCAGCGCTCGCGCGCGGTTACGCAAAGCGTGGCGCGATCCTCGGCCTGATGGCACGGCGCGGCGCCGAACTCGAACGCCTCGCCGGCGAATTCAAGACACCCACATTTGTCTACCCTGTGGATGTGCGCGATAGCGCAGCGCTCGCGGCCGCAGCACACGACTTCATCACGCGCTCGGGAAATCCTGACATCGTTATCGCGAACGCCGGGATCAGCGTCGGCACTCTGACCGAGTTTGCCGAGGATATCTCCACTTTTCAGAAGGTGCTGGATACCAATGTGCTGGGGATGGTCCGCACCTTCCAGCCCTTCCTCGCGGGCATGCGCGCTAACGGCCGCGGCACGCTCGTAGGAATCTCCAGCGTTGCAGGCTATCGCGGGCTTCCCGGGGGCGCCGCGTACTCCGCGTCCAAGGCTGCGGCGATCTCATATCTGGAGAGCCTGCGCGTGGAACTGCGCGCCAGTGGCGTCAAAGTGCTCACGGTGTGTCCGGGTTACATCGCAACCCCGATGACGGCACAGAACCCCTATCCGATGCCGTTCCTATTAAGCGCCGAGCAAGCCGCAAAGAAGATCGCCAGCCTGGTAGAGCGGGGCAGCGCTTATGCAGTCATCCCGTGGCAAATGGCGATCGTAGCGCGCCTGCTGCACGTGATGCCTAACTGGCTGTACGATTGGGCGTTCGCACACGCGCCACGCAAGCCACGCTGATCCTCACGCTATGCAGCTTAAGACAGGCTGCAGTTACTCAACAGTCACGGATTTCGCCAGATTGCGCGGTTTATCGACATCGTTACCGCGAACCAATGCGGCATGATAGGCGAGCAGTTGCAGCGGGATGGTATGCAGAATGGGGCTGAGTATGCCGGCGTGATCGGGAAGCTCGATGACGTGCATGCCTTCACTGGGTTCGATGTGCGCGTTTTGATCGGCCAGCACATACAGTTCGCCACCGCGCGCGCGCACTTCCTGCATGTTCGACTTGAGCTTCTCGATCAGCGCGTCGCCGGGTGCAATCGCCACCACCGGCATGTCGCGGTCCACCAGTGCCAGTGGGCCGTGCTTGAGCTCTCCCGCGGGGTAAGCCTCAGCGTGAACGTACGAGATTTCCTTGAGCTTAAGCGCACCTTCCATCGCAATCGGGTAATGGATGCCGCGCCCCAAAAACAGCGCGTGCTCACTCTTGGCAAAGCGCCCGGCCCATTTTTTCACCAGCGGCTCAACCAGCAGCACATGCGACAAGGCGGCCGGGAGGTGGCGCATCGCTTCCAATAGCGTGCGCTCCCGATCAGTGCTGATGCGTCCGCGCTGCTTGGCCAGCACCAGGGTCAGCAGCACCAGAGCCGTCAACTGAGTGGTAAATGCCTTAGTGGAAGCGACGCCTATTTCAGGACCGGCACGCGTCAGGAAGCGTAGGTCTGAGGCCCGCACCAATGCGCTCTCCGCGACATTGCAGATGGCCAGACGAAATTCGTGGCCCAGGCTCTTGGCGAGTTCGAGCGCTGCGAGCGTGTCAGCAGTCTCTCCCGACTGCGAAATGGTAACCACCAGCGCCCGCGGGTTCGGTACCGGATCGCGGTAGCGGTATTCGCTGGCAATCTCGACGTTGCATGGAATTCCGGCGATCGCCTCTATCCAATACCGGGCGACCACTCCGGCGTGATAGCTCGTGCCGCATGCCAATATCAGCACGCTGTCGACTTTACTCAACACTGCACTTGCGCCTACGCCAAAGAGTTCCGGAGAGAGCGACTGGGCGTTGACGACCATCTCCAGCGTATTTGCCACCGCGCCCGGCTGCTCGAAGATCTCTTTCTGCATAAAATGCTGGTACGGCCCAAGCCCCACGGCATCCGCGCTCATCTCGCTCACGTGCACCGCACGCTCGACTGGCTTGCCATGCGCGTCGCTGATGTGCAGGTCGCGCACAGTAATCTCGGCCACGTCGCCGTCCTGGAGATAGATCATGTTGCGCGTAACCTGCAGCAGTGCAGAGGCATCGGAGGCCGCGAAATTCTCTCCTGCACCAACCCCCAGCAGCAAGGGCACGCCCATGCGCGCCACGACCATGCGATGAGGATCGCTGTCGCGCAGGACCGCGATCGCGTACGCCCCTTCAAGTTCGCTCACGGTTGCGCGCACCGCCCCTACCAAATCGTCCCCATGTTCCAGGCGCGCGTGAATCAAATGTGCAATGACTTCGCTGTCGGTATCCGATGTGAATTCGTAGCCCCGCGATATCAATCGCGTGCGTATGGCCTGGTGATTCTCGATGATACCGTTATGCACCACCGCGATGCCGCCGCTCACGTGCGGATGCGCATTGCGTTCCGAAGGCGCGCCATGGGTCGCCCAGCGCGTGTGCGCGATCCCGATGTTGCCGTTTAAATTATTTTCTCCAGCGAGCGCCGCCAATGCGCTGACGCGGCCGGCGCTGCGCAATCTTTTAAGCCCGCCGTCGATCACCGCCATGCCGGCCGAATCGTAGCCGCGATATTCCAGCTGCGTCAGGCCTTCGAGCAAAACGGGGACGATATTACGCGCGGAGACGGCTCCGACTATTCCACACATGATTCACTCACAATCCGTAACTCACTTTGTGCGCTTCGCCGCTTTTCGCGGGCGCTTCCAGTTGGCAATCGAGGTCTGTTTTGTCCGCGACAAGGTGAGTTCTCCGGGCGGCGTATCGCGAGTGATGGTGCTGCCGGCGCCGATGGTGGAACCACGCCCGACCGTGACCGGGGCAACGAGCTGAGTATCTGAGCCGATGAAGACATCGTCCTCGATCACCGTCCGGTGCTTGTCGGCGCCGTCGTAGTTGCAGGTGATAGTGCCGGCGCCGACATTCACGTCGCGTCCCATGCTGGTGTCTCCGATGTACGCCAGATGATTTGCCTTGGAGCCACTGCCGATCGTGGAAGCCTTGACCTCGACGAAATTCCCGATATGCACGTCGTTTGCCAGCTCGGTGCCGGGACGAATGCGCGCGTAAGGTCCGATGATGCAATTCTCGCTGATGATCGCGCCGTCGATAAAGCTAAAGGGCTCGACGCGCGTCGCCGCTCCGATGCGCGTATTGCGGATCACGCAGTTGGCGCCAATGTTCACGCCTGCGCCCAGTTCCACCTCGCCTTCGAACACGCAATTGACGTCAATGCGCACATCCGTTGCGCAGCGCAGCTCGCCGCGGACGTCGATACGCGCAGGGTCGGTCAGTGTCACTCCCGCATCGAGCAGGCCAGACGCAGTCCGGCGTTGGTGGATGCGCTCGAGTTCGGCCAATTGCTCCTTGGTATTGACGCCCATAACTTCCCACGGCGCAGCCGGCGCGCGCGCCTCGACGTGCACACCGTCGGCGATTGCCATGGCGATGACATCGGTGAGATAGTACTCACCCTGCGCATTGCGATTGGAAAGACGGCCCAGCCAAGCGGCTAACCTGGTCCCCGGCAGTAGCATGATGCCGGTATTGATTTCTGCGATGCGCCGCTGTTCCTCGCTCGCATCCTTTTGTTCCACGATTGCCCTGATCTCACCCTTGGCGTCGCGCACGATGCGGCCATAGCCCGCCGGATCACTTAGCTTGACCGTCACCAGTCTCACCCGTTCGCCACCCCCAGCGATAAGCTCAGTCAGCGTAGCCACGCTGATCAAAGGCACATCGCCGTACAACACCAGCACGTCCCCGCCAGCCTCGAGCTCGGGCAGCGCCTGCTGGAGTGCGTGCCCGGTGCCGAGCTGGGGCTCCTGCTTAGCGAATCGCAAATCGGATGCAGCCAGTGCGGCTGGCACCTGCTCGCCGCCATGCCCGTAGACCACGCAGATGCGAGCCGGCTTGAGGGCCCGTGCGGTTCCGATCACGTGCGCGAGCAACGGCCGGCCGGCCAGCGGATGCAATACCTTCGGCAGGCTTGAGTGCATGCGCTTGCCCTGCCCGGCGGCCAAGATAACGACATTGAGTCCCATGCGCGAATTATCGCATATCAACGTTCTCAAGCGCGCGTGCACAGCGCTGAACCCAGCGTGCGCGCGCCTAGCCGGACGCAATTCATCGGTAAACCTGCTTTGCTATGCTCCCCGCTGCTCTGCCTGGGCCAGGCACGCTATTTTGCTGGCGCAGAATCAACGAGCAAAAGTAACGGGGGCAACGCGTCTTTCAGCGTGCGCGGTGCGTGGAAACGCGGAATAACCTGCAGAGGAAGATCGTGATGAGCGGTTTACAACGAAACCGCCTCGCATACAGCGAGGGGGTACCGGTTATTTCTTACGCAATTTGCGGATCGCGGCGATCTGCGCAGCCATGACTGCGAATTCCGATTCCGCCTTGGCGAAATCGATGTCGCTCTTGGCATTGGCCATGGCTTCCTTGGCGCGCTGCTGCGCTTCCTGCGCCTTGGCTTCATCGAGATCGTGCCCGCGGATCGCGGTGTCCGCCAGCACCGTCACTACGTTGGGCTGCACTTCCAAAATGCCGCCGGCGACGAATACCAGCTCTTCCTCTCCGCCGGGCAGCCGGATGCGTACCGCGCCCATCTTAATGCGCGTCATGAGCGGGGTGTGGCGCGGATAAATGCCGAGCTCGCCTGCCTCACCGGGGAGGACGACAAACTCCGCTTCGCCGGAGAATATCTGCGCCTCCGCGCTAACTACGTCTACGTGTATGGTGTTGGCCATGTGCTTTTTTCAGGCGTAGCGCGCGATAGCATCATCGCGGCCAGGCATAGTTCACTGTAAGGTTTTTGCCTTTTCGATCGCTTCTTCGATCGTACCCACCATATAAAACGCCTGCTCGGGAAGGCTGTCGTAATCGCCGTTCACGATGCCTTTGAAGCCCTTGATCGTATCCTTGAGTGACACGTACTTGCCCTTCTGGCCGGTGAATACTTCTGCGACGTTGAAAGGCTGCGACAGAAAACGCTGGATCTTACGTGCACGCGCGACCGCCAGCTTGTCCTCCGGCGAGAGCTCGTCCATGCCAAGAATCGCAATGATGTCGCGCAGTTCTTTATAGCGCTGTAGTGTCGATTGCACGCCGCGTGCAGTATTGTAGTGCTCGTCTCCGATCACCAGCGGGTCAAGCTGGCGTGACGTCGAATCGAGCGGGTCGACCGCGGGATAGATGCCGAGCGATGCGATATCGCGCGATAGCACGACGGTCGAATCCAGGTGACCAAAGGTGGTTGCCGGGCTGGGATCGGTCAAGTCATCCGCCGGGACGTAGACCGCCTGAATCGAGGTGATCGATCCGGTCTTGGTGGAGGTGATGCGCTCCTGCAGGCGGCCCATTTCTTCAGCAAGCGTAGGCTGATAGCCCACGGCCGACGGCATACGTCCCAGCAGTGCCGAGACCTCGGTGCCGGCCAGCGTGAAGCGATAGATATTGTCGACGAAGAACAGCACATCGCGGCCCTCATCGCGGAATGATTCCGCCATGGTGAGTCCCGTCAGTGCAACGCGCAAACGGTTGCCCGGCGGCTCGTTCATCTGACCATAGACGAGCGCAACCTTGTCCAGCACGTTGGATTCCTTCATCTCGTGATAGAAGTCGTTGCCCTCGCGCGTGCGCTCGCCGACGCCGGCGAACACGGAATAACCGCTGTGCTCGATCGCGATATTTCTGATCAGCTCCATCATGTTGACAGTCTTGCCCACGCCGGCGCCACCAAACAGCCCGACCTTGCCGCCCTTGGCAAACGGACAGATGAGGTCGATCACCTTGATGCCGGTCTCGAGCAGTTCCTGACTAGGCGACAGTTCCTCGAATAGCGGCGCCTTGCGGTGGATGCTCATGGTGCTTTCGGCACCGATCGGGCCCGCCTCGTCGATCGGTCTGCCCAGCACGTCCATGATGCGTCCCAGAGTCTTGGGACCCACCGGGACCATAATCGGGGCGCCGGTATTGACGACCTGCATGCCGCGGCGCAAGCCCTCGGACGAGCCGAGCGCAATGGTACGCACGATGCCGTCGCCCAACTGCTGCTGCACTTCCAGAGTCAAGCCGATCGCGTCCATCTTGAGCGCGTCATAGATGTTAGGCATTGCATCACGCGCGAATTCGACGTCCACGACGGCGCCGATGCACTGAACGATGGTTCCGGTACTCATAGTCTTATCCTAGCGTTAGATCCTGAATTCGGGTCGGTCGGACACCCGTCACACCGCGGCTGCGCCGCCGACGATCTCCGACAGTTCCTTGGTAATCGCGGCCTGCCGGGTCTTGTTGTAGATGAGCGTCAATTCATTTATCACGTTGCCCGCATTGTCGGAGGCGGCTTTCATCGCCACCATGCGCGCCGACTGCTCGGAGGCCATATTTTCCGCGACTGCCTGATAGATCAGCGCCTCGGTGTAGCGCTCCAGCACCTGGTCCAGCACCACCTTGGCGTCCGGTTCATAGATGTAATCCCAAGCGCCTTGCGGCGCGCCGAGCCGCTCGCCGGAAAGCGGCAGCAGCTGCTCCATCACCGGCTCCTGCTTCATGGTGTTGATGAACTTCGTATAGAAGATCATCACACGATCGAAGCGATCCTGCCGGTAACCGTCGAGGATTAGCTTGATCGCACCGATCAGTTTCTCCAGGTGCGGGGTGTCGCCCAACCCGACCACATGCGAGATCACGTGCGCGCCCATGCGCTGCATGAAACCAAAGCCCTTGTTGCCGAGCGTGCACACGTCGAACTGCTCACCCTCTGCTTCCCATTCCTTCATCCTGCTCATGGCAAGACGCAGCACATTGGTGTTGAGTCCGCCGCACAGCCCTTTGTCGGCGGTCACCACAATGATGCCGATGCGCTTCACCGTGTCGCGCTCGACCAGGAAGGGATGGCGGTATTCCGGATTGGCGTGGCTCAAGTGGGCAGCGACGGTGCGTATTTTCTCGCCGTACGGGCGCGATGCCCGCATGCGCTCCTGCGCCTTGCGCATCTTGGAGGCGGCGACCATCTCCATGGCCTTGGTGATCTTGCGCGTGTTTTGCACGCTGCGGATCTTGGTGCGTATTTCCTTGGAACCTGCCATATCAGTCGGGGCCCATCGTTATCAGGCGAGCACGAGCCAAATCATCAGTAAGTGCCGTTCTGCTTGAAATCTTTCACAGCGGCGTGCAGGAGCGCCTCGTCTTCCTTGCTCAGATCCTTGGTTTCCTCAATGCGCTTCACGAGGTCGCCGTATTTGGCCTGGGCGTAATCGCGCAATGCGCGTTCCGCCGCCAGCGCCTTCTTCACGTCGATATCGTCGAAGTAGCTGTTGTTGACGGCAAACAGCGTAAGCGCCATTTCCCAGACCTGCTGCGGGCGATATTGCGCCTGCTTCATGAGCTCGGTCACCATGCGGCCGCGCTCGAGCTGTTTGCGGGTTGCCTCATCCAGATCAGAGGCGAACTGCGCAAACGCCGCCAGCTCGCGATACTGCGCAAGCGAAAGGCGCACGCCTCCGCCCAGCTTCTTGATCACCTTGGTCTGGGCGGCTCCGCCCACGCGGGAAACCGAAATCCCCGCGTTGATGGCAGGACGCACGCCCGCATTGAACAGATCCGTTTCCAGAAATATCTGGCCGTCGGTGATGGAGATCACGTTGGTCGGCACGAATGCAGTGACGTCGCCGGCCTGCGTTTCGATCACCGGCAGCGCGGTGAGCGAGCCCGTCTTGCCCTTAACTTCACCCTTGGTGAACTTCTCCACGTAGTCGGCATTCACGCGTGCCGCACGCTCCAGCAACCGCGAATGCAGATAGAACACGTCCCCGGGATAGGCTTCGCGTCCGGGCGGACGGCGCAGCAGCAGGGAAACCTGGCGGTAGGCCCACGCCTGTTTGGTCAAATCGTCGTAAATGATGAGTGCGTCGCGACCGCGGTCGCGGAAGTATTCTCCCATCGTGCAGCCCGAATAGGGCGCGATGTACTGCATCGCTGCGGACTCGGATGCGGTGGCAGCGACCACGATCGTGTATTCCATCGCGCCGTGCTCTTCGAGTTTCTTGACGACGTTTACGACCGAGGAGGCCTTCTGCCCGATCGCGACGTAGACGCAGATCAGGTCCTTGCCCTTCTGGTTGATGATGGTGTCGATCGCAACCGCGGTCTTGCCGGTCTGGCGGTCGCCGATGATGAGTTCGCGCTGCCCGCGTCCTATCGGCACCATGGAGTCGATCGCCTTCAATCCGGTTTGCACCGGCTGCGACACCGACTGGCGTTCGATCACGCCGGGCGCGACCTTCTCGATCACATCGGTCATCTTCGCATTGATCGGACCCTTGCCGTCGATCGGCTGGCCGAGCGAGTTGACCACGCGGCCGATCAGTTCCGGACCAACCGGCACATCCAGAATGCGTCCGGTGCATTTGACCGTATCGCCTTCCGAAATATGTTCGTAGGCGCCGAGCACGACCGCGCCCACCGAGTCGCGCTCGAGGTTGAGGGCCAGCCCATAGGTCTGCTGCGGGAACTCGAGCATTTCGCCCGCCATCACGTCGGAGAGCCCGTGCACGCGGCAAATGCCGTCGGTCACAGAAATGACGGTGCCTTGAGTGCGTGATTCCGTAGTCGCGCCCAGGTTCTGGATGCGGCTTTTGATGAGTTCGCTGATTTCTGACGGATTAAGTTGCATCTTGGTGACTCCTAACGGGTAAGCGCCGCGGACATCGCGTCCAGACGGCCACGCACGCTCGCGTCTAGTACGCGGTCGCCGACTACGATCCTGACGCCGCCGATCAATTGCGGATCAACGCTTAAGTGGGGGCGTATTTTGCGCTGATATTTGGATTCCAACTGAGCGACGAGCTCGCTTGCCTGTGCATCGTCGATCGGAAAAGCAGAGTAGATCTGCGCTTCGAGCACACCCTCGTGTTCGAGCTTGAGATGTTCATACAGCACGCGGATGTCCTTGATTTGCGCGAGGCGGCCGTTCTCGATCAGCACCTGGACAAAATTACGCCCCGCGCCGTCGAGCTTGTCTCCGCACACGCCCAACACCACCGATTCAAGCTGCGCGCGCTGCACGTTGGGGTTGCCGATCAAGGCCGCAATACGCTCGTCGCACACCACTTCGACAACCAAGTCGAGCATGCGCGCCCATTGGTCGAGCGCAGCGCGCTCTACGGCAAGCTTGTAGGCGGCCTGCGCATAGGGACGTGCGACGGTAATTGATTCTGCCATGGCTTTCGCTTAGAGCTGGGCCTGTACTGCGCGCAGCAAGTCTGCGTGCACTTTGGCATCGACTTCACGGCGCAGGATTTGTTCGGCACCGGCCACGGCGAGATTGGCCACCTGGGTGCGCAGGGCTTCCTTGGCGCGCAGCACTTCCTGATTGATCTCTGCCTTAGCGCCAGCGATGATCCGGTCGCCCTCGGTCTTGGCTGCGCTCTTCGCCTCGTCGATGATCTGCGCTGCGCGCTTGTCCGCGACCGCCAGCAACTCCTGCACTCTAGTGCGCGCCTCGTGCAGAAATTCCTCGCTGCGTTTGGCAGCCTGCTCGAGCTCCTGCTTGCCACGCTCGCCGGCGGCAAGACCGTCGGCAATCTGCTCCTGCCGATCCTGCATCGCCTTCTTGAGCGGCGGCCAGACATACTTCATCGTGATCCAGATGAAGAGAGCAAACCAGATCGCCTGGCCAATTAGTGTAGCGTTGATGTTCACGCGGGTCTCCTGCTCCGTCTACTAACGAATCAGCCCTTGATGAGCGCGATGAACGGGTTCGCGAACAGCAGATAGAGCGCAATACCAACGCCGATCATCGTGACGGCATCGAGCAGGCCGGCCACGATGAACATTTTTACCTGCAACGTCGGAATCATTTCAGGCTGGCGTGCGGCGCCCTCCAGAAAGCGGCCGCCGAGAATACCGAAGCCGATCGCAGTGCCCAGCGCGCCGGCGCCGATCAAAATCGCAACGGCGATCGAGACATTGCCCAACAATGAAGACAGTTCCATGGTTTACTCCCTCTTAAAGTACGTTAAATCAAGACCGGTTAATGTGATTCAGCTGCCATGCTCATGTAGACGATGCTGAGCATCATGAAGACAAAAGCCTGCAGCGTGATGATGAGTATGTGAAATAACGCCCACGGCAACGCCAGCGGCAACTGCCAGACGCCAAGCAGGGCGATCAGGATGAACACCATTTCTCCGGCATACATGTTGCCAAACAACCGCAGCGCGAGCGACACCGGCTTCGCGAGGTCCTCGATGAGCCTGAACAGGAGATTGATGGGCGCGAGCCAGGGACCGAAGGGGACGGTGAGCGCCTCGTGCAGCAAGCCGCCCGCGCCCTTCGCCTTGAAATTCATGCCCAGGTAAAGCGCAAACACCGTGAGCGACAGCCCGAACGTCAAATTGGGATCCGTGGTCGGCACGGCTTTCAGGTGCTCGAGTCCGGATACCCGGCCGACCAGCGGCAGAAAGTCGACGGGGATCAGGTCCATCGCATTCATAATGAACACCCAAACAAAGATCGTGATCGCCAGCGGCGTCACGAGGGTGCGGTCACCGTGATACGAATCCTTGACCTGCGTGTCCACCAGGGACACCACCATCTCCACGAAATTCTGCCAGCCGCCCGGGACTCCGCTCGTCGCACGCCGCGCCGCATAGGCCATGGCGCCAAACATGAGCAAGCCCAGTAAACCCGAGACGATGAGGGTATCCAGATGCAGCGTCCAGAAACCATGGCCGACGTGCAGGTTCGTCAGGTGGTGCGAAATGTATTCGCTTGTGGTTTGCGGTTGTTCGTTCATGGAGCTACGGCTTGAAGAGCAATGCCACCCAGTAGACGAGTAGCGTCAGCACATAAGTTGAAAAAAACGGCAATGGTGAAATCTCCCGGTACAGCACAAAGGCGGCAGTAAACAGCACGATGGTGATGAGGAGCTTGTACGCTTCAGCGCGAAATTGAGCGCCCATCATCACTGCAGGATCAATGGTGTGCTTCACCATCATCTTGCGCGCATAGATCCAACCGCCCACAATTGCGATCGCTCCACCTATGAGCGCCGCAAGCATCGCCTGCTGATCTTGTAGCATGCCCCAGGCCGCCGCAGCGGCCGCAGTCACGGCCAATTGCAGGCTTAATACCCTGACGATCACACCTCTCGCAGCTTTGCGACGCGCCGCTGTGCCAGACAAAGACACAGGGTTGCCCTTCACTACAAAGACTTAAATTTTATTATGTAGCCGCCTCATGTGTCAACGAAACCCTGACAACAGGTCGCAGAGACCGGTGGCTTGGGCCCCAAAGATGGCGCCGGAGCTGGGGTTGTGAGCCGCGCAGTCGCCCGGCGGGCCGTTCTCAACATTGACCACGGCCGCACCTGAAACGTACGGATTTACCTACGCGAATCCTGCGACATGCCTGGAGATATGACGCCGCGATCAACCCGGCGCGGACGATTCGTCCCCAGCTGATTTCTATAGCCGCGCCAGGATGGCATCGAGTTGGTCGAGCGTTCGGTAGTTGATAATCAACTTGCCGCTGCCCTTTTTGGCTGCAGGCTTTATGTTCACTCGGGTGCCAAGCCGCTGCGATAGCTCCTCCTCCAGGCGCAGGGTATCGCGATCTGTGGTGCGGCGACCGCGCGCAGTGCTCATGCCTTTCACGAGCTTGCCCACCATGCGCTCGGCCTCGCGCACCGAGAGCCCGCGCTCTGCGATCAGGCGCGCGGTGTCAATCTGTTGCATACCTGAGAGTGCGAGCAATGCCCGCGCGTGCCCCATATCGAGTCTGCCCTGCTGCACCAGCTCCCGCACCGGCGCAGCCAGAGCGAGCAACCGGAGCAGGTTGCTGACTGCGCTGCGCGAGCGTCCAACCATCTCCGCGGCCTGGTCGTGGGTCATCTTGAATTCCGCGATCAGGCGCTGGATGCCAGACGCCTGCTCGATCGGGTCCAAGTCCTCGCGCTGAATGTTTTCCACCAACGCCATAACCAATGCCGCGTTGTCGTCGACGTCGCGCACCACCACCGGCACTGCGGCCAACCCGGCAAGCCGGGCAGCACGCCAGCGCCGTTCGCCGGCGATGATCTCATAGCGCCCATTTTCGATGGGGCGCACGAGTATAGGCTGCATCACGCCTTGCGCCTTGACGGAAGAGGCAAGTTCCAGAAGTGCACTCTCGTCCAGGTGCGTGCGCGGCTGATATTTGCCTGGCCCGAGGAGATCGACGCTGAGTTCAGTCTGCCGTTCGCTGCGTGTCGCCTGCGGTCGATCCTCGCCGAGCAGCGCGTCGAGCCCACGGCCCAACGCCTTTAATTTCGCCATAATGTCAGCCTCAAGAGTTCAGTAGTTGCGTTGCCCCAGCTTACCGTTTTAGACGCCCAATAATATTTTTGAACTGCGCCGTCCCAGACCTAGTAGCACGCCCTAATCCCGCTACGCTTCTGCTGCGATACGGTTGAGCATTTCCCCGGCAAGGGCGAGATAGGCCTGCGCGCCCTTCGAATTCTTGTCGAATACCAGCACTGGCAACCCGTGGCTGGGGGCTTCTGCCAAGCGCACGTTGCGCGGGATCACCGTACGATAGACCTTGTCGCCGAAATGCTGCTGCAGCTGGGCCGAGACCTGCTGCGCAAGCGAGTTACGCGGGTCATACATGGTCCTCAGCAGGCCTTCGATTTCGAGTTGCGGGTTCAAATTAGCCCGCACCTTCTTGACCGTCTGCACCAGATCGCTCAGCCCTTCGAGCGCATAATATTCGCATTGCATGGGGATCAAAACCGCCCGCGCCGCACACAGCCCGTTGAGCGTGAGGAGGTTCAATGCCGGCGGACAATCGATCAGGATAAAATCGTATTCATCCAGCACGGGGGCGAGCGCTGATTTCAACCGGGTTTCACGCTGCTCGAACGTGATGAGCTCGATTTCCGCTCCCGCAAGCTCGCGGTTCGCGGGCAGCGCGTCATAATTGCCGCTCTCCGAGCGCACGCGTGCGCTGGCAATATCGGTTTCGCCTAGCAGCACCTGATACACCGTCTTCTCTAGTGTGCGCTTTTCGATCCCGCTTCCGGTCGTGGCGTTGCCCTGCGGATCCAGGTCGATCAGCAAAACCCGTTGACGGGTCGCAGCCAGGCTCGCGGAGAGATTGACGGCGGTCGTCGTCTTGCCTACGCCGCCCTTTTGATTGGTAATCGCCAGAACTCTAGCCATGGGTCTAGCCTCGATGCTCGATGATCACGAGATGGCGCTCAGCGTCCAGCCCAGGCACGGCAAGCGGAACAATCTTACGCACTCTGAACTCGGGTGGAAGCTGCGCAAGCTCAGCCGCCGGGTCGGTGCCTTTCATGGCAGCGAGCATACCGCCCGGCAAACAGGTATGCCCGGCTTGCGCTACAAACTTGTTGATCGCAGAAAAGGCGCGCGTGATCACAAGCTCGAAAGCGCGAGTCGGGCGCCAGTTCTCGATGCGTTCGCATATGACAACGGCATTATTGATGCCAAGCTCGATGAGCGCCTGGCGCATAAACGCGGCCTTCTTGTGGTTGGCATCGAGCAGCGTCACCTGGGCCTGCGGCCATTGGATTGCGAGAGGTATGCCGGGAAGGCCGGCGCCGCTGCCAACGTCGAGGACCTGCTGCGCGGCGACGTGCGGGACGACGGCCAAGCTGTCGAGCAGATGGTGACTTACCATCTGCAACGGGTCGCGTATCGCAGTCAGATTGTGCACTCGATTCCAGCGCGCGATCAATTCGATGTAATCCAGCAGCTTGCGCTGGCTCGCCGCAGGCGTATTTAGCCCGAGCGCGGCGATGCCGCACGCAAGCTGCTCGGCCGCGCTCATGCGGATTTCTGCAGACCGCCAAAACCGCGCTTTAAATGCACCAACAGGAGCGAGATCGCCGCCGGCGTGACGCCGGACATGCGAGCCGCCTGGCCCAGAGTCTCCGGCTGCTGCTGATTCAACTTCTGTTGCACTTCGATCGAAAGGCCGCGCACGAGCCGGTAATCGAGGTCCTGCGGCAGGCGCGTCGTCTCGAGAGCCGCCTGGCGCGTAACCTCCTCCTGCTGGCGCTCGATATAGCCGTGATATTTGCTGTGAATTTCAATTTGCTGCACGACCTGCGCATCTACCACCCCAGGCCCTGCGCTCGGCAGCGTCATCAATGCCTCGTAAGTCACACCGGGACGCCGCAATAGATCGAACAGCGTGTAAGAGCGCTCCATCCCCTGACCGAGCACGCGCTCGCAATCGTGGGCCGCGACCACTTTGGGATTGATCCAGGTGCATTTGATGCGCTCAAGCTCGCGGCTCAGCGTTTCGCGCTTGCGCTCAAATCGCTCCCACCGCGCATCGCCCACCACGCCCAGCGCGCGGCCGATCTCTGTAAGACGCAAGTCGGCATTGTCTTCGCGCAGACTCAGGCGATATTCCGCGCGGCTCGTGAACATGCGATAGGGCTCAGAAACGCCGCGCGTGATGAGGTCGTCCACCAGCACTCCGAGATACGCTTCATTGCGCTGCGGACACCATGCCGGCTCATCAGTCGCCAAGCGCGCCGCATTGATGCCAGCCAGCACGCCCTGCGCGGCAGCCTCCTCGTATCCGGTGGTGCCGTTGATCTGGCCCGCGAAGAACAGGCCCGGGATCGCCTTCGTCTCCAATGAACTCTTCAGCGCACGCGGATCGAAGTAGTCGTATTCAATCGCGTAGCCGGGACGGGTCAGATGAGCACGCTCTAGTCCCGGGATTGAGTGCACCAGCTCAAGCTGCACATCGAACGGCAGGCTCGTCGAGATGCCGTTGGGATAGAACTCAGAAACAGTCAGCCCCTCCGGCTCGAGAAATATCTGATGGCTCTCCTTGCCCGCGAAGCGCGTGATCTTGTCTTCGATGGAAGGGCAATAGCGCGGCCCAATGCCTTCGATCACCCCCGTATACATAGGCGAACGGTCTAGACCGCCGCGGATGATCTCGTGCGTCCGTGCGCTCGTATGCGTGATCCAGCAGGAGACCTGGCGCGGGTGTTCATGCGGCGAGCCAAAAAAAGAAAACACCGGCGCCGGCGCGTCGCCCGGTTGCTCCAATAAGCGCGAAAAATCGATCGTGTGCCCGTCGATGCGCGGAGGGGTACCGGTCTTGAGGCGCCCCGCGGGAAGCTTAAGTTCACGCAATAATCGCGCAAGCCCGGTAGCCGCGGGATCTCCTGCGCGGCCCGCCTCGAAGTTCCGCAATCCCACATGCACGCGCCCCGCCAGAAAGGTGCCAGTGGTGAGCACCACGGCAGGGGCCATGAATCGAATCCCGACCTGAGTAACGACTCCCGCTACACGCTCGCCCTCGAGCACCAAATCTTCAACAGTTTGCTGAAAAATCAACAAATTAGGTTGATTCTCCAAACGTCTCCGGATCGCCTGCCGATAGAGCACGCGATCGGCTTGTGCCCGCGTTGCACGAACCGCCGGCCCTTTGCTTGAATTAAGGATGCGAAATTGAATGCCCGCCTCATCGGTCGCGCTTGCCATCGCCCCATCCAGCGCGTCGATCTCCTTAACCAAATGTCCTTTGCCAATCCCACCGATAGAAGGGTTGCATGACATTTGCCCTAAAGTTTCAATGCTTTGGGTGATCAACAACGTGCGTTGCCCGAGGCGCGCGCTAGCCAAAGCCGCCTCAGTGCCTGCGTGGCCGCCGCCCACCACGATGACATCAAAATCTTGTGTCGCGTCCATATCGTAGCCCCAATGATAATCCGGAGTGCTGGAGTAAGCGAGCCCGAATCAAACGCGCCGATGTTTCACGTGAAACATCGGCAACCGGCGACTATTTCCCGATGCAGAAATGGGAAAAGATTTCACCGAGCAAATCATCTGCCGTATAGGCGCCGGTGATCGCCTCCAGCGCGCGCTGCGCGAGCCTCAACTCTTCGGCGCAAAGCTCAGCTTGGCCGACAGAAGCGTCAGCGCGATGCACGTGCTCCGTGGCGAGTCGCAAGGCCTTGAGATGCCGCTCGCGCGCCATCAAAAGGCCTTCACCGCTCGCACGGAAACCCACGGCATCCAAAATTGCGGCGCGCAACTGATCGATGCCTTCGCCTGTCTTGGCTGACACTGAAACCGCATTCCCCCAGGGCGCCCTCCGCCCTTCGGCAACCAGGTCGATCTTGTTTACAACGCGCAACTGCCGCGCTGACATGGAGAGTGGCGGTTCCGCTCCCGCAGACTGCTCCGATGCGCTGCTCACCCACAACACCAGGTCGGCATCTGCAACGGCACCCTGGGTTCTGGCAATGCCGATCTCCTCAACCTTGTCTCGAGGTTCGCGCAACCCCGCAGTGTCGGTCAAATGCAGCGGCACCCCGCTCAAGTTGATCACTTCACGTATCGGATCGCGGGTCGTGCCCGGAACATCGGTCACGATAGCGACGTCTTTGCCGGCCAGGCAATTCATTAGGCTGGACTTGCCGACATTCGGCGCTCCCGCCAACACGACGCGTATGCCTTCGCGCAGCAAACTCCCCCTGCTCGAGGCTTCGGTCACTTGCGCAAGCACAGCCTTGAGGCATTCGATCCGAACACGCACATCCGCCTGGTGGACGAGTTCAAGGTCCTCTTCAGGGAAATCCAGGCCCGCTTCGATGAGCGCACGCAGCGCAATCAACTGCTGCACCAGGGTATCAATGCGCTGGGAAAACTCTCCGGCAAGCGAACGCATGGAGCAGCGCGCAGCCTCTGCCGTTGCGGCCTCGATCAGGTCGCTGACGCCCTCTGCTTGTGCGAGGTCGAGCTTGCCGTTCAAGAATGCGCGTTTGGTGAATTCCCCCGGCTCGGCCGGACGCGCCCCGAGCGCAAGGCACCGCTGCAGCAGTAGCTGCATGACGACCGGTCCACCGTGGCCGTGCAACTCGATCACATCCTCGCCGGTATAGGAATGAGGGGCCCGAAAATAAAGCACCAGCCCCTGGTCAAGCAATGCTCCGTCGGCGTCGCGAAAATCGGCGCGCGTCGCGCGCCGTGGTTCTATGTCCCTGCCCGCAATCGCGTGCAGCATCGGGGCGAGCCCGCCCCCTGAAATACGCACCACCCCTATGCCGCCCCGTCCCGGCGGCGTTGCGATCGCGGCTATGACCTCATTTGCCATGAGCCGCGGTCTTGGCCTCCTCCACACTGCGCATAACGTACCACTGCTGGGCGATTGATAGCACGTTATTCACTACCCAATACAAAACGAGGCCGGCGGGGAAAAAGAAAAACATGATGCTGAATGCAATCGGCATGATCTTCATGACCTTGGCCTGCACTGGATCGGGGGGCACCGGGTTCAGGTAGGTCTGGAATATCATGGTCGCGCCCATCAGCACCGGCAATACGTAATACGGATCCTGTGCCGAAAGGTCGTGTATCCATAGCATGAACGGCGCTTGGCGCAGTTCAACGCTGGCCAACAAAACCCAATAAAGAGCAATGAAAACAGGTATTTGCACAACAACCGGCAGGCACCCGCCCAGGGGATTGATCTGCTCCTTCTTGTAGAGCTCCATCATCGCCTGGTTCAGCCGCGTTCGGTCGTCGCCGTACTGTTCCTTCAACCTTTGAATCCGCGGCGCCATCACCCGCATCCGCGCCATCGAACGGTAGCTTGTTGCAGAGAGCGGATAGAAAACCGCTTTGATCGCCATCGTCAGGATGATGATTGCAAGCCCCCAGTTCTTGACCCACTGGTGCAACCATTGCAGGAACCAGAATAGCGGCTTGGCGATCACGGTAAGCCAACCGTAATCGACCGTGAGATCCAGGCCGGGCGCGAGCCGTGCAAGCTTGTCTTGCTCTTGCGGCCCCGCGTAGAGCGGCACGGTAAGCATCCGTGACTGCTGCGGCTCGATATTGCCCATAGACAGGATCACGCCTGCGGCATACGTGCCGCTGCTCAGCCGCCGCGTATAGAACTCGCGCGGCGCCCCGTCAGCAGGTAGCCATGCGCTCAAGAAATAATGTTGCAAAAACGCGATCCATCCATCATTGCTTTTTGTTGGATAGGCAATCTTGCCTTTATCTACGTCGCTAAACGCGATCTTTTGAAACTTTGCCTGATCGGTATAGACCGCCATTCCGGTATAGGTCGGAAGCATCTTGGAATCACCTACCGGAGGTACGCTGTCACGCACGAGTTGAAAATAGGCATCTGGTGCAATCGGCGCAGCCCCCAGATTTTCAACTTGATAGCCCACATCAATCACATAGCTGCCGCGGTGGAACGTGTAGGTCTTGGTGGCTTGCACACCATTGACCGCGGGCGCAGTCAAACGCAACACCACGCTGTCAGCGCCAGGTGCGAGCTTTAGGTTGGAATCGGTCGTGCTGTAGCGAGTAAAGTGATTGGGCAAGCCGCCGCCAATCAACCCTGACTGCGCAATCTCCATTCTTTCCGGCCCCACCTGCAGCAACATGAAATGCTTCGTATTGTCGACGGCATCCTGGTGGGCCAGCAGTTCCAGGCTGCGCAAATCAGCGCCTGCGGTATCGATCTCCGCTACCAGCAGATCGGTTTCGACGCGCACGACCTCCCCATGCTGCAGCTTTTCGGCCCCACCCGCCGGAGGAGTCGCCGATGGCGCTTGAGACACCGAAGGCGCCGGCACAGCCGCCGGATTTGCGGCAGTCGGCTGCACACTAGGAGGGCGAACTTGGGCGCCCTCAATGTGCCATTCCGCCATCAGGAAATACACTGACATGGCGAACACGATGAAGAGCATTAATCGTTTGGTATCCATTAGTCCGCATTATCCAAAAAGAAGGGTCCGAAACCGCGCGTCACTGCACCCCGGATCGACCCGTACTCGCTGCGGCGACTCTGACATCGCACTTGCTGCGCACCCGCCCAATCAAGCTGCGCATCTCTGCCTGCGCGCGTGCGTTCATCGCACGCACCAGCGCCGTGCGCGCGCGGACGACGATATCCAGCCCGCAAAAAACCGCGCGCTCACGCCGTAGCACTTCGCGCGCAAGGCGTTTACAGTAATTGCGGCTTACCGCGCTGCGCATGACCCGCTTGCTGACAATGACGCCAAAGCGCGCGCGCGAAATACCGTTCGGCCGACCGTACACCTCAAAAAGCGTCCCCACCGCCGAACACCGGAAGGCAAACACCGGCGCATAAGCATTGCGACCCGTCAGGCGGGCCTGCACGCGGGGCGGCTTAATTGCGGTTTCGATCAAACGGCGAGGCGCTCGCGCCCCTTGGCGCGGCGCGCGCGCAATACAGAGCGGCCCGCGCGCGTTTTCATGCGCACCCTGAAACCATGGGTGCGTTTGCGGCGGGTCGTTGAAGGTTGGTAGGTGCGTTTCATGATCTTTGCCTCGAGCGAATGTGCAAAAACCTGCTATTACAACCGCTAAGCCCATCCTTGTCAATGGACGGCGGTATATCCCAAGATCATCCGCTTGATCCGGCGGGCTTGTGGATAACCTTGCCCAAAGGCGATAAAATCAGTTTCGCCTTCAGCATTTTGCGCCACCTCTAGACTTTTAATATGCCCGTGATTCCCGACGTAAATAGCTTTTGGCGCTCCTGTTTAAGCCATTTCGAACAGCAGCTGCCCGCCCAGCAATTCAAGACTTGGATCAAGCCGCTCCAGTTTCATGCGGTCGGCCAAGCCGCGACGCTGACGGCGCCGAACCGGTTTGTATTGCAGTGGATTCGTGACCGTTTTTTTGCCGAAATCCAGCGGCTCGCCACAGAGGGTCTGGGGCCGGATATCAAGATCAACCTGATCCTCGCAGAAAAGGAACAGCCCGCGTCATCCAAGCCGGTCGCCAGCGAACCCCATACTGCAAGACCCAGTACGCGCGACATTTCACGCCTCAATCCTGATTTCACCTTCGATACATTCGTGACCGGCAAGGCGAACGAGCTTGCGCGGGCCGCCGCCATTCAGGTCGCCGAACGGCCGGGCCGAGCCTACAACCCTCTTTTTATCTATGGTGGCGTCGGCCTTGGCAAAACCCATTTGACGCATGCAATCGGCAACCTGCTCCAGGAACGAAACCCCGCCAGCCGTATCCGGTATATACACGCCGAACAATACGTGTCCGACGTGGTGCGCGCCTATCAGCACAAATCATTCGACGATTTCAAGCATTATTATCACTCGCTCGATCTGTTGTTGATCGACGACATTCAGTTCATCTGCGGAAAGAACCGCACGCAGGAAGAGTTCTTCTACGCGTTCAACGCGCTCATCGAGGCGCGCAAGCAACTTGTAATCACGTGCGACACCTATCCGCGGGAAATTTCCGGGATTGAGAACCGCCTGATTTCCCGGTTTGGATGGGGTTTGACGGTCGCGGTCGACCCCCCGGAACTCGAAATGCGCGTTGCGATCGTGCTCAAGAAAGCGGAAGCGGAAGCTGTCGCCCTAGACGAATCGGTCGCGTTTTTCATTGCCAGCCACAGCCAGACTAACGTCCGGGAACTGGAAGGCGCGCTCAAGCGCATCATCGCTTACGCGCGCTTCACCGGCCTGCCGATTTCGATCGATCTTTGCCGCGGGGCACTCAAGGACCTGCTTGCCCTGCAAAGCCGCCAGGTCTCCATCGACAACATTCAAAAAACCGTTGCCGACTATTACAAGATCAAGGTCTCCGAGATGTATTCCAAGAAGCGTAGCCGAAACATTGCGCGCCCCCGGCAGATAGCGATGGCCCTTGCCAAGGAACTCACCCATCTGAGTCTGCCTGACATCGGGGAAGCCTTTGGCGGACGCGACCACACGACCGTCCTGCACGCCTGCCGCAAGGTCGCTGCGCTCAAGGCCACGAGCCATGAAATTACGCGTGACTTTGATTCGCTGCTCAACGTGCTGCGTACCTAACAAGCTGTGTAGCTTATGTGCACATCTGGACTAATTTCCGCACTACTGCAATTTGTGCACAATTCGCCCACATTAGATTCCGCGACTTGTCCACGGAAAACGAAGCCCTAGAACCCATGTTGCCAGACCTTCTACGTATATCTATCCACAACAAAGCCGACAGTAACTACTACTACTAGAAAGAATTTAGATATGAAACTAGTACAGGCAAAGCGGGATGATTTGCTCAAACCGTTGCAGGCGGTCTCGGGAATCGTCGAGAAACGACACACGCTTCCTATTCTGTCGAACGTTCTGCTCGAACGCATTGATGATAAACTGTCCCTACTCGCGACAGATCTCGAGATTCAGGTTTCGACGCGCTTCGTCTGCCCACAGAAAAATGCCGAACCCTACCTGGTCACTGTCTCTGCCCGTAAGCTGCTCGATATCTTGCGCTCCCTGCCAGAATCTGCAGACGTCAGCTTGGAGGCGCAGGCTAACCGTTTGCAGGTGCGCTCAGGCAAGAGTCGCTTCAATTTGCAGAGCTTGCCGGCGGAAGATTTCCCGAAGCTTGCCCTAAGTGCAGCGAAGCGCGACCAGATAGAGGTCACGCAAAGGACCTTGAGATCCCTGCTGCTTAAAGTCCAATACGCGATGGCACAGCAGGACATACGGTATTACCTGAACGGCATGTTGCTGGTGACCGATGGCGATCAGCTAAAAGCTGTTGCCACAGATGGCCATCGACTAGCTTACGCAAGCGCAACGCTCTCCGAACCTGTCGATGCTCATGAAGTGATTCTGCCGCGCAAAGCAATCCAGGAACTGATTAAATTGCTAGCCGATACCGAAGACCCGGTGACCACGGAGTTCATGCAGAATCAAGTACTGTTTCGCATCGGCGACGTGGAATTGATCACCAAAGTCGTGGACGGCAAGTTTCCCGACTACACCCGGGTCATACCCGTCAACTACAAGAAGAGTTTTGAAATAGAGCGTAGCACCCTGCAGCAGGCGCTCCAGCGCGTATCGATCCTCTCAAACGAAAAGTTTCGCGGCGTGCGCTGGACGCTCAGCGAATCTCAGCTGCGCATTGCCTGCACAAACGCAGAGCAGGAAGAGGCGTTCGAAGAACTGGATACCGGCTACAAAGGCGAACCGCTCGATATCGGATTCAACGTGAGTTACCTGCTCGATGTGCTGGGTAATCTTTCCAGCGAGCAGGTGACGTGCTCATTCGGTGACGCCAACAGCAGCGTTCTGGTCACGATACCCGAAGACAGGGAATTCCGGTATGTAGTCATGCCGATGCGTATTTGAATTCACGCAACATCTATAAGCGACCCCAATGACTGAACAGAAACAGCCGTCCACCGAAAACGACTACGACGCCGACAGTATAAAAATCCTGAAGGGGCTTGAAGCCGTGCGCAAGCGGCCCGGGATGTACATCGGCGATACGGCGGATGGCACCGGCCTGCATCACATGGTGTTCGAGGTCGTTGACAATGCAATCGACGAGGCGCTCGCCGGGCATTGCGACACCATTACCGTCACCATCCATCCCGATAACTCGATCAGCGTGCAGGACAACGGGCGCGGGATTCCGACCGACAAAAAAGAGGATGACGAGCTCAAGCGCTCCGCAGCTGAAATCGTGATGACGGAGCTGCATGCGGGCGGGAAATTCGACAGCAATTCGTACAAGATATCTGGCGGCTTGCACGGCGTCGGGGTGTCAGTGGTGAATGCATTATCGGAATGGCTGCGCCTCACCATCAAGCGCGACGGCAAGATGCATTACATGGAATTCAAGCACGGCGTAC
Source organism: uncultured beta proteobacterium (assembly GCA_903905655.1). GTDB lineage: Bacteria > Pseudomonadota > Gammaproteobacteria > Burkholderiales > SG8-41 > PALSA-1004. The sequence continues at coordinate 43,628 of CAIVHG010000036.1, forward strand.
CGGTCGCCCCGCTCAAGGAAACAGGAAAGACCGAGAAGCGCGGAACGGAAGTGCATTTTCTTGCGAGTAGAGAAACATTCACCAACATCGAATATCACTATGATATTTTCGCCAAAAGGCTGCGTGAACTTTCGTTTCTCAACAACGGCGTCACGATCACCCTGATAGATCAACGCACGGGCAAGCAAGAAAATTTCTCGTTCACAGGTGGGGTCAAGGGGTTTGTCGAGTATATGAACCGCAGCAAGTCACCGCTGCATCAGAAAATTTTTCACGCCGAAGGAAGCAAGGAAGGCATCATCGTTGAAGTCGCCATGCAGTGGAATGATTCCTATGCGGAGTCGGTGCAGTGTTTCACCAACAACATTCCCCAGCGCGATGGCGGCACCCATTTGACCGGGTTGCGCGCGGCGATGACGCGCACGCTCAACAGCTTCATCGAGCAAAACGAACTTGCCAAAAAGGCGAAAGTCGAAACGGCGGGCGACGACATGCGCGAAGGGCTTACGTGCGTGCTGTCCGTAAAGGTGCCTGAGCCAAAATTTTCTTCGCAAACCAAGGATAAGCTGGTATCGAGTGAAGTACAGCCGGTAGTGCAGGAAGTGGTTTCCGCCAAACTGAGCGAATTTCTGCTGGAAAATCCAAACGACGCCAAGATCATCACAACCAAGATCATCGAGGCGGCGCGCGCCCGCGAAGCCGCGCGCAAGGCGCGCGATATGACTCGGCGCAAGGGGGTACTCGATAACCTGGGTTTGCCGGGGAAACTTGCGGATTGCCAGGAGAAGGACCCGGCACAAAGCGAACTCTACATCGTCGAGGGGGATTCTGCGGGCGGCTCTGCCAAACAGGGCCGCGATCGCAAGTTCCAGGCGATACTCCCGCTCAAGGGCAAGATTCTCAATGTCGAGAAGGCGCGTTTCGACAAGCTGCTGTCGTCACAGGAAATCACGACGCTCATCAACGTCCTGGGATGCGGCTTTGGCAAGGATGAATACAACGCCGACAAACTGCGCTACCACCGCATCATCATCATGACCGATGCCGATGTAGACGGCTCGCATATACGCACCCTGCTGCTCACGTTCTTCTTTCGGCAGATGCCGGAACTGGTCGAGCGCGGCCACATCTACATTGCCCAGCCACCGCTCTACAAGGTGAAGCACGGCAAGAGCGAGCGCTACATCAAGGACGACCACGAGATGAAGGAGTACCTCCTAAAGCTCGCGCTCAATGACGTCGAGTTCTATCCTTCCGCCGAAGCGCAGCCGCTTAGCACGGAGGCGCTCGAATTGGTCGCCAAAGAATACTTTCTAGCTGAAGCGGTGATCGACCGCATGAGCAGGATTGTCGATCCTGCGGTGCTGCAGGCCTTGCTCATCAATCCTGAACTCGACCTGACGACTGAGCAGGCGGCGGGTGAGAGTGCGCGGCGGCTGACCGATGCCTTGCGCGGTCAATCGATCACGATCGAGGCGAAGTACGACGACAAGAACGAGCGGCATCTGCTGAGGATCACGCGCATGCAGCATGGGAATCTGCATCACACTTCTCTAGACAATGAATTTCTTCAAAGCGGGGACTACGAACAGATCAGGAAAACCGCGCTCGTTCTGCATGGGTTATTGGCGGAGGGCGCCTACGTCAAACGCGGCGAGCAACGGCACCCGATTGCGGACGTCAAAGACGGGCTCAACTGGTTGCTCGATGAGGTTAAGAAGAGCGTCGGCGCGCAGCGCTACAAGGGCTTGGGCGAGATGAATCCGTCTCAGCTTTGGGAGACCACCATGGACCCCACGGTGCGGCGGCTGCTGCGCGCACAGATCGATGATGCGATCGCGGCTGATGAAATTTTCACTACCCTGATGGGCGATCTGGTAGAGCCGCGGCGCGCGTTCATAGAAACCAACGCGCTCGGCGTGCGCAATCTGGACGTCTGATTCGGGCGCCCTTGCGCGCCCGAGGTGGGATTAGCTGCTCGCGGCCTTGCGCGCGCGCGGTGTCTTTGCAGCCACCTTTGCCTTAGCCGTCTTGGGTTCCCGTGGCGCGAACTCGAAGCTGACTTTGCCGTCGGCGCCGCGCACCAGGAACGCGGAAAAGGGCCGCCCCTTCTTGGAGATGAAGCGGTGCAGCAGATCGGTCTTTCCGCGCGCCAGCAGATGTTTCATCTGTTCGGGCTCGATCGCGCGCTGCAGGATGATCTTTCCCGAACGGAAATCACAACTGCGCCCCGCCCCGACCGAGCTTTCGCAGACGTAGGCCATGCCGTGGTCGTATACGGATTTCCCGCATTTGGGGCACGGGCCGAGCGCTTCGCGCCCGGAGAAATCGACGGGCTCGGCATCGGCCGCGGCATCGTTCTGACCAAAATCGAATTCGGTCTTAAATTCGGGACTGAGCTTCACGACCGCGCTGAAGGGCTTGCCCATGCGGCTGCGGAAGCCCTGTACCGGGCCAATGCTGCGTTTTGTGATCAACTCTTCCACCTCCGCGGGCTCGATATGGCGGCCAGCCAGTATCTTCCACAGAGCAAAATCGCATTGCTGGCACTGGTACTTTTTATAGTTTTCCTGCACCATGCCGCCGCACTTGGGGCACGGAGTAGCGAGCGTGGAAAAATCGCCGGGGACGGTGTCGCTTTCGTGCTTTTTCGTCTGCTCGACCATGTGGCGGACCATGTCGGCGATCTGCTGCATGAACTTGGGGCGCGTCAGCTGGCCGCCTTCGATCTTGGAAAGCTTGTATTCCCATTCCCCGGTCAGCTCGGGTGAACACAGCTCCATGATCTCAAGGCCGCGCAGCAGCGTGATGAGGTCAAACGCCTTGGCGGTGGCTTGCAACTCACGGCCATTGCGGCGCAGATACTCCTGCTGGATCAGGTTTTCGATGATGGTTGCGCGGGTGGCGGGTGTGCCTAGCCCCTTGGCGCGCATCGCATCGCGCAGCTCTTCGTCTTCGACCAGCTTGCCAGCACCCTCCATCGCAGATAGCAGCGTTGCTTCGGAGTAGCGCGCCGGCGGCTTGGTTTGCAGCGCTGCGACTGTAACCTCGCGCGCACGTGGCGATTCGCGTGCTGCGACCGCCACCAGCGCCGGCTCGTCATCGGTTTGCGCCTCCTTGCCGTAGATCTCCAGCCAGCCGGCGTTGACCATGATCTTGCCTTCGGTCTTAAACGGCTCGCCCTCGACGCGCGTAATGCGGGTCGTGATCTGAAATTCGGCCGCGGGGAAGAACACCGCAAGGAACCGCTTCGTGACCAGATCGTAGATCTTGGCTTCGGCATCGCTCAGATGCTTGGGGGCCAGCGCCGTCGGAATGATGGCGAAGTGGTCTGAGATCTTCGCGTTGTTGAAGATGCGCTTGTTGGGGCGCACCCACTGGTTGGCCAGTATCTTTTTGACGAACGGCTGATAGTGTTGATCGAGCTGCTGCATCGCGGCGCTCACTGTGCCCAGATAATCCTCGGGCAGGGCGCGTGAGTCAGTGCGCGGGTAGGTCAGCACCTTGTGCTTTTCATACAGCGCCTGTGCGATGGAAAGCGTGGTCTTCGCCGAAAATCCGAAGCGGCCGTTGGCATCGCGTTGCAGGCTGGTGAGGTCGTAAAGCAGCGGGGAAAGCTGAGTCGAGGGTTTGCTCTCTTCCTCGACCACGCCGTTCCTGCCGTCGCATTTGACGCGGATCGCCTCGGCGCGCGCGCCTTCCCACAGGCGCTCGGCCCTGATGTCGCTGTCTTCGGATTTCTTGTCCTTGCTGAACTGCTCGTCGAACCAGCGGCCGCCGTATTCGCCGGCTTTGCACGCGAAGGTCGCGTGCACTTCAAAATAGTCGCGCGCGACGAATTTCTTGATCTTCTCCTCGCGCTCGACAAGGATCGCCAGCGTCGGCGTCTGCACGCGGCCGACGGTGGTCAGGTGAAATCCGCCCGACTTGGAATTAAATGCCGTCATCGCGCGCGTGGCATTGATGCCTACCAGCCAGTCAGCTTCTGAGCGGCAAATCGCCGCATCAGCAAGCGGCAGCATGTCGCGGTCGCTGCGCAGCCGCTCAAAACCCTCGCGGATCGATGCTGGAGTCATCGATTGCAGCCACAGCCGTTCTATCGGCTTGGTGGTCTTGGTGTGGCTGACAATGTACCGGAAAATCAATTCGCCTTCGCGCCCGGCGTCGCACGCATTGAGCAGGCTGGACACGTTCTTCTGCTTGATCAGCTTGGCCAGCAGCTTGAGGCGCTCTTCCGACCTTTCGATGGGCTGCAGATCAAAGTGCTGTGGAACTACCGGTAGATTAGCCAACGACCATTTGCCGCGCTTGACCTCCACGCCCTCGGGCGGAACGATCGTCAGCAGATGACCGACGGCCGAAGAGAGCACGTAGTCGTCGCTCTCAAAATAGTCGCCGTGCTTAGTGAAGCCGCCCAACACGCGGGCGATGTCGTTCGCAACCGAGGGCTTCTCCGCGATGATCAGCTTTTTAGCGTGAGCTAACGCGGGCTTCGCAGCGGCAGCGGCCTTCGTGGCGGCGGCAGGCTTCGCGGCGGTCTTCTTTACAGCAGTCGGTTTTTTGGCCATTGATGAGTGAATGATCGGGATTGGAGCGCGCAGCCGCGTCCAAAAGAGCGCACGATGATAAGAATAAAAACGGCTCTAGGCAAGCGGATATGCGAACAAAGTCGCGAAATCATCCGAAATGCGATGTGGTTGGCGATGGAAGCGAATGCGCGCGACGCGCGGCAATTCAGGGGCGATGCGCGGCTACGGCATGCTCTTCTTAGTACACGCGCTGGTAAAGGCCACCCGGAAGCGGTTCGACGAGCCCGCGCAATTCTAGGTCGAGCAACAGCGTCGCCAGCTTGTCGGCGCCCCAGCCCAGAGATGCACATAGTGCGTCCAGGGCATGTGGTTCATGGCCTAGTGCGTCCAGCAATGCGTGCGCCGCATCGTCCTCGGGGGCAGATGCCAGCGCGGCCGGTGGCGCACCGGCAGTGAAATGCAGTTCGTCCAGGATATCGGAGACGGCATCGACGAGCTTCGCGCCCTGCTTGATTAGCTGATGGCAGCCTTTGGCAAGCGGCGCATGGATCGAGCCCGGCAATGCGAAAACCTCCCGCCCCTGCTCATTGGCGAGCCGCGCCGTGATGAGCGAGCCGCTTTGTAGTGCGGCTTCGACGACCAGGCAGCCACGGCTCATGCCGCTGATTACGCGGTTGCGTCGCGGAAAATTGGCGGCAAGCGGAGGCGTCCCGAGCGGAAACTCTGAGACCAGCGCGCCCCCCGCCGCAAGCTCGTGTGCGAGCTCGCGGTTGCGCGCGGGATAAACGATGTCCAGACCGGTACCGATAACGCCGATGCTGCTTGCCGAACCGGCAAGCCCGCCGCGATGCGCGGCCGTATCGATGCCAACGGCTAGCCCGCTGACGATGGTGATACCCGCACCGCTCAATGCGCGCGCAAAGGCTTCGGCATTTGCCTTCCCCTGAGCGGTCGCATTGCGGCTGCCGACGATCGCAAGCGCAGGCTGGTTCAACAGATGGCGCCGCCCTTTGACATAGAGCACAATCGGCGGGTCGGGTGTTTCGAGCAGCAACTGCGGGTAATGCTCGTCCGCAAGTGTGACGATCTGATTGATCGGATCGTCCAGCCATGCGAGCGCCAGCGCTGCAGCCGCGGCGCTTACATCGCTACGGATATGCGCCGCAGCATTCGCCCCAACCAATGGCTCAAGCGCGGCATGCGATGCCGCCAACACGTCTTCAGGGGAGCCGAACTGCGCGAGCAGCTTGCGCAGCGTCGCTGCCCCGATACCCGGGATGAGAGTGAGGCGCAACCACGCCTCGTATTCGGTGGGACAGGCTTGAGGCATGTTGCGCTAGTGGAAACCGTTGCTGGATATTGCAAGAGCCGCTCGGTTATTTTCCTGGCTCAGGGGTTGGTCGCCTTGTCCAGCACGTGCACAGGCTGGTCCGCGTTCATGATGAGCGCGTATGAAGCGCGGTCAAATACGCGAAACACCATGAGCAGCCCGTAGCGTGCGTCGGGCAGGCGCGGTGCGGGCGCCCCCGCGGCGCGAACCGGCTGATTCTGATAACCGGCTGTGGCATCGCCCTGCCCTGAAAATACGCTTGGACGCGCGAGGACCGGACCCGCTTGAGTGGAGCGGCTCGCGACGTTGAGATCTCGATAGATTGCAAGCACGTGACCGACTTCAAGTCCGTCGCGGACGCCTTTGTTCAGCGTGACGATTGCGTTGCTGCCGACTTCGTAAAACCCGCCGTAAGCGGAGATGATCCGGGCGTTCACATTGCGTTCCGGAGGGCGCGGTGCATAACGTTCAAAAGAAACCTGGCGCGGGGCTGGCAGGAGGTAATCGCCAGGGGAGATTTCGAGCGGCGATTTGACGATTTGCACGGTGCTTACCGGGCCGTATCTCACGACACGCACTTCACCGGCAAAGACTGCTTCGTAACCTAATGTCTCGTGCGTATCGGGGTCGACCAATGCTGTTCCGGGCCTATAGATATTCCAGTCTGCGCCCAGGGCCTCGGTGATCCCCTCGGCGTAGGCCAGGTCGCCGGCACCGATCGCGACGCGGCCTTCCTGAGCGGCTACGATGCGGGCGGCGCCAGCAAGCCCACCTTGTGCAATGACCAGAGGCTTGCTCAGGAAGGGCTCGATATCCGCCGTCGGGATCGTGGGCACTGCCTCCTGATCCAAAGGGGTAGCTCGCGCCTGTGGCGCGAGCTTCTCGGATTCAACAGGCAACCGCTCAGGCAACAGTCGCAGGCGCACCTCAGGTTGGGAGCGGTCGAGCACCAGCACGTTGCCCGGATAAATCCAATGCGGATTCCTGATCTGCTCGCGGTTCATCTGCCACAGCTCGCCCCATTTCCACGGGCTCTTGAGAAAGCGTGCGGAGATTGCCCATAAAGTGTCGCCTTTAACGACGACATAGCGATCGGGCGCCCCATCGCTCAAGTCGGCGACCGTGGCTGCCGGCGCTGTCGCAGCCCAGCTCAGCACGAGCATCAGCGATATAATCGACCTAATCATCGCATCTCCCATTTACTTCCGGCGAGCTTAACTGGGCCTGCGCTGCCTGAATACCTAAAAGATCACACATCGGATTAGATTCTGCCCCTAGTTTATTCAATCAGCAAGAATTATGGCGTTATTACCCATCCTACAATACCCCGATCCCAGGTTGCACAAGGTCGCCCTTCCCGTCGGCGTTGTTAACGACGAGATTCGCGCTTTGATAAGGGATATGGCGGAGACCATGTATACGGCGCCCGGCGTCGGACTCGCCGCGACCCAGGTGGATGTGCATAAACGCCTCATCATCGTCGACACCTCCGAATCGCACGACCAGCTGCAGGTCTTCATCAATCCCGAGATTGTGGAGTCGAGCGGTGTCGCCGACTGTGAAGAAGGCTGCCTCTCGGTGCCGGGAATATTCGAAAAAGTCCGGCGCGCAGAGCGCATTACCGTGCGCGCGCTCGATGAGGTAGGCGCAAGTTTCGAACTTTCGGCCAGCGGCTTGCTGTCCGTTTGCATCCAGCATGAAATGGATCATCTTTTGGGCAAGGTGTTCGTCGAATACCTGTCCAGGCTAAAGCAGCAGCGCATCCTCGCGAAGTTCAAAAAGCAACAGCGGCGAGTCATGTAATGCAGACAGGCAGCGGGCCGGCGCAAACCGCCAGGAAACTCATATTTGCCGGCACGCCGGAGTTTGCAGCAGTCGCCCTCAGCGCCCTGCTCGAGGCCGGCTTCGAGATTGCGCTGGTATTGACCCAGCCCGACCGACCTGCCGGCCGCGGCTTGAACATGCATGCCAGCGCGGTAAAAGCGCTGGCGCTCGCACGCGGGTTGCCGTTAGCGCAGCCCACGACCCTCAAAGATGCCGCGATCCAGGAGCGGTTGGCGGAACTCGAGCCTGATGCCATGATCGTCGCGGCTTATGGCCTGATCCTGCCGCCCGCGGTTCTCGCCATTCCAGCGGGCGGCTGCCTCAATATTCACGCTTCATTATTGCCGCGCTGGCGTGGAGCGGCGCCGATACAGCGCGCATTGCTGGCGGGCGACGCGGAGACCGGCATCACCATCATGCAGATGGACGCAGGTCTCGACACCGGTCCCATGCTGCTGCAGGAAAAGCTTCCGATCAGCGCCGAGGACACGGCACAAACCCTGCACGACAAACTCGCATCGCTGGGCGCGCGCAGTATCGTGCGTGCCTTGCGCGAGGGGCCGCAGGCGCGTGCGCAAGACGATGCGCTTGCGACCTACGCGAGCAAAATCACGAAGCAGGAAGCGGCCATCGACTGGTCGGAGAGCGCGGTCGCGATCTGCCGCAAGATCCGGGCGTTCAATCCGGTTCCAGGCGCGACCACGCTGAGCGCCGGACAGCCGCTTAAGATCTGGCGCGCGCAGCCAGTGGCCGCGCATGCCGCAGCGCCCGGGACGGTCTTGAGCGCAGAAGATGACGCCGTCGTCGTGGCGGCCGGGGACGGCGCCGTCAGCGTCGTCGAACTGCAACGGGCGGGGGGCAAGCGCATGTCTGCCGCCAGCTATCTCGCGGGTGCGGGCTTGAGTCCAGGGGCGCGCTTCGGCGCTTGAACTTTGAAGACCTGCGGCCATCTCATCGACGCCCGCCGATTGCGGCTAAAGGGCAGGAGCTCACCGTACATGCATAGCGACTGGAGCAGGACTTTACTGTTAATCGCGATCACGTCCGCGCTTCTATGCGCGGTGGGGGCGACGCAGGCGCGTACTGCGCGCCTGCTCGCGATGGCACAGTAGAGCCCGCGGGAAGCCACGTGCTCGATACCCAGGCGCTTGCGAGCGTAACCGTAGGCCGTGTTGCCGGCGGGGAGAACCTGAACCGGGCGCTGGCCGGGCTGTGGCAGGAGCATCCGCTGCTCACCGCGCAGCAGCGCGGCGCCATCACCGACTTGTGTTATGGCACGCTGCGCTTCGGCCTGCGGCTGCAGGCCGTGCTGGATGCGCTGCTTGCCAAGAAGTTGAGCGACCCCGCGCTGCGCTGGCTGTTGCTCGTGACCCTGTATCAGCTTGAGCATACGCGTGCAGCTCCCTATGCCATCGTCGATCATGCGGTGCGCTGCGTTGCGCGCCTGGGCACGCCCCAAGCGGGTGGGCTGGTGAATGCCGTGCTGCGCAACTTTTTGCGGCGGCGCGCGGCCCTGCTGGCAAAGGCCGACCAAAGCGATGTGGGCCGGTTTAGCTATCCCCAATGGTGGATCGATAAGGTGCGCGCGCAGTTGCCGCAGCATTACGCACTGGTGTTGCATGCCGGCAATCTGCATCCGCCGTACACCCTGCGCGTCAATGCGCGGCGCATGCAGCGTTCCGATTATCTTGCGCTCCTTGAGCGCGAAGGGATCGTCGGTGTTCCGGTCGGCGTTTCCGGGGTGCGCCTGGCGCGTGCGCTTCCTGTCGGACGTCTGCCAGGATTTGCCGAGGGCATCGTCTCGGTGCAGGATGCGGCTGCACAGTTTGCCGCTCCGCTGCTTGAGGTTGAGCCCGGAATGCGGGTACTCGATGCCTGCGCGGCGCCGGGTGGCAAAACAACTCATCTGCTGGAACTCGCAGATCTCGACCTGACTGCGTTGGATCATGACGCCGCGCGCCTCGATCGTGTACGTGAGAATCTCGAGCGGCTGAAGCTCAAGGCGCGGTTGCTGGTGGGGAATGCGGCCGATCCCGCTTCCTGGTGGGACGGTGAACCGTATCAGCGCATCCTGGCCGATGTGCCGTGCAGCGCCTCAGGGGTAGTGCGACGCCACCCGGACATCAAATGGCTGCGGCGACCGGCCGATATAAAGCAGTTTGCGGTGCAGCAAGAGCGTCTCGTTGACGGCCTATGGAAGACGCTGGCCAGTGGCGGAAAATTCCTGTATACAACGTGTTCGATCTTCGAAGAAGAGAACTGCATGCAGCTCTCGCGCTTCTTGGCGCGCCATGCTGACGCACGAACGCTCACGCTGCACGGGTTCCAATCACGGGACGGAACACCTGACGGCCTGCTGTTGCCGGATAACGAGCATGACGGCTTTTTCTACGCACTGCTGCAGAAAATATAGGCTCTGGAACGCGCTCGCCGCGTTCGTGCTGTTATTTGCGGCGCTGGCGCCCGCTTACGCTGACGGCATCGAAGTGCGGCGTGCCACGCTGGCCGCAGCAGAAGAGGGGTATTTTTTCGAAGCCGACTTCGATATCGCGCTCAACGCGACGCTGGAAGAGGCGCTCAACAAGGGCGTGCCGCTTTATTTCCTGCTCGAATTCGAAGTGATCCGCCCGCGCTGGTACTGGGTTAACGAGAAGCTCCTTGAGAGTCAGCAGCGCTATCGGCTCTCCTATAATGCGCTGACGCGCCAGTATCGCATCGGGGTCGGCTCGCTCTACCATAATTTCGACGCCCTCTCCGAAGCGCTCGACTTTTTGTCGCGCGTCCGCCGGCGCTTGGCGCTGGCGCCCGCGGTGCTCAGCAAGGGCACCACCTATATCGCCGGCGTGCGCATGCAACTCGACGTTTCGCAGCTGCCCAAACCGTTTCAACTCAATGCGGTGGCCTCGCGGGACTGGAACTTTGGCTCGCCGTGGTTTCGCTGGAACGTGACGCCGTAACTCGCCATGCCCAGCCTACGCCCAGCGCTTAATAGCGGAGCCGTCAAGCACTTGCTCATCGTCTGCGCAGCGGTCGCAGCGATCACGCTTTATTTGCTGGCCACGGCGAGCGCCAACACCGCGCTGTTCGCGCAACACTATCCCTTGTTGCTTGCCCTGAACGGCGCGCTCGCGGTGTGTCTGGCGCTACTGCTCGGCTATCAGTTCTATACGCTGCGCAAGAAGCTCAAGGCTGGCGTGTTTGGCGCCAAGCTTACGCTGCGGTTGGTGATGCTGTTCGCGGTGGTTGCGGTGTTGCCGTGCGCCCTCGTTTACGGCGTGTCGGTGCAGTTCGTGGCAAAGAGCATCGAATCGTGGTTTGACGTGAGAGTCGAAAAGGCGCTCGAGGGGGGGCTGAACCTCGGGCGCACCACGCTCGACAGCATGCTCAAGGATCTGACGAAGAAGTCCGACGCCATGGCGCGCGCACTGGCGCTACGCGCGCCGTCCGAGCACGTCACTGCGCTCAACGAACTGCGCGAGCAGGCTGGCGTGCAGGAAGCCACGCTGTTTACGCCGCGCGGCCGCGTGCTGGTGTTCTCGGGTTCGGAGCGTAGCGCGCTGATGCCGGATCTGCCGGGGCCGACCGTGATGCGCCAGCTGCGCCTGCAGAAGAGCTACAGCGCTACCGAAGCGATACCGGACAAGGGGCTGTACCTGAGGGCGCTGACGCCGGTCAACCTGGTGAGCCTTTCAGAAGACATGCGCGTGCTGCAGTTGTTGCAGCCGGTGCCCGCGCAGCTCGCGCTGGATGCGGAAATCGTACAGGCCGGGCAGAGCGAGTATCAGGAACTCCTGCTGGCGCGCCAGGGATTGCGCCGGCTCTACGGGCTCACGCTGACGCTCACGCTGCTGCTAGCCCTGCTCACTGCATTTTCCCTGGCCTTCGTGCTGAGCGAACGGCTGTCCGCGCCATTGAGCTTCCTGGTCGAGGGCACGCGTGCGGTGGCGCAGGGTGACTTCAGCCAGCGCGCCGCGGTGGAAAGCGGCGACGAACTGGGTACGTTGACGCAGTCGTTCAATACGATGAGAGAGCAGCTTACCGAGGCGCGTGGCGTGGCCGAGCGCAACCAGAGCCAGCTCAGCACGGCCCACACCTATTTGCAAAGCATACTGGTCAACCTATCCGCAGGGGTGCTGGCTTTTGACGAAACGCTGAGGCTGCGGTCGTTTAACCGCAGCGCCGGTCACATATTGGACGTGGATTTCGGCGGGCTCGAGCAGCTCGAGCTCGCGCGCTGGCACGAACGCGCCCCCGCGCTGGCGCAGTTTGCCGCCGAGATCGCGGCATCATTCGAGAGCGCGGGCGACGGGGAATGGGAGAAACAGGTGGAGCGCGGCGGCAGCCAGATGCTACTGCTGCGCGGCACGCGTCTGCCGACCAGCGGCGGGACCGGCTATGTGGTTGTGTTCGACGACATAACCCACGTGCTGCAGGCGCAGCGCGACGCGGCATGGACCGAAGTCGCGCGCCGCCTGGCGCATGAAATCAAAAACCCGCTGACGCCGATTCAACTGTCGGCCGAACGCCTGCAAAGCAAGCTTGCCGGCAAGCTGGCCGCCCCGGAGGCTGACATGCTCATGCGCTCGACGCAAACCATCGTCAACCAGGTGGGTGCGCTTAAACACATGGTAGACGCGTTTCGCGAGTACGCGCACATGCCGGAACCGGTCATGGCGGAACTCGATTTCAATGCGCTGTTGCGCGAGGTGCTGACGCTGTACGAATCGCTGAGCAGCTGGATGCAAGTGGAATTGGCGCCGGATTTGCCACGCCTGGTCGGCGATGCGGCCCAGCTGCGCCAGGTGATCCACAACCTCCTGCAGAACGCGCAAGACGCGCTTGCGGGGGTGCCGAACCCGAGTATAGTGGTGCGCTCGGAGGCCGTGAGCGCGGGTATACGCGTGACGATCAGCGACAACGGCAGCGGATTTCCCGAGCAGCTGATGAAGCGCGCATTTGAACCCTACATGACCACCAAGCCCAGGGGCACCGGTCTCGGCCTCGTGATCGTCAAGAAGATTATCGAAGAACACGGGGGCAGCGTGGATATAGGCAACCTAGCGCCGCATGGGGCGCGAGTCGTGTTCACGCTGCCAGCGGCCGTCGCTCGCGAGCGTTTGCTCAAAAGCGCGGTGCGCGCATAGACTAACCAATCGATATCCATATGCAGCAGATACTGGTGGTAGACGACGAGGTTGGAATCCGGGAGTTGCTTTCCGAGATTCTGCGCGACGAGGGCTACAGCGTGCGGCTTGCCGAGAATGCCGGGCAGGCGCGCGCATTGCGCGTCGAGGCGCGTCCGGATCTGGTCCTGCTCGATATCTGGATGCCCGATACCGATGGCATCACGCTGCTCAAGGAATGGGCCAGCTCAGGCCTGCTGACGATGCCAGTTGTGATGATGTCTGGCCACGGCACGATCGACACTGCGGTCGAGGCGACGCGCATCGGCGCTTATGATTTCCTCGAAAAGCCGATTGCGCTGCAAAAGCTGCTTGCCACCGTAAGCCGTGCGCTGCGCAGCGGCGAGCAGAAGGTGAAGCCGGCGCTGATGCTCGCGACGCTGGGGCGCGCGCCGATCGTGGCGGAACTGAAGCAGCGGCTGGAACGCGTGTGCAACCTGAAGTCGCCGCTCCTGCTCACCAGTGAGCCCGGCAGTGGCGTGGAAGCGTGCGCGCGCTTCGTGCACCCGGCAAATGCTTCGTGGGTGGCGCCGGAGAGTCTGTCCACGCTCGCCGAAGCCCCGCTGGATCTGCTACAACAGGCGCGCGAAGGCACCTTGTTTCTGCAGGAGGTCGGGGACCTGACGCGCGTCGAGCAAAAAGGGCTGCTGCTGATTGCCGGCAGGCTCGAGAAGTACAACACCCGTCTGGTTTGCGCCACGGCGCGCTCCCTGCCCGAACTGGTGGCGCAGGGCGCCTTTGACGCGCGGCTCTACAGCGCGCTGGCGGCGGTCACGATACACGTACCGAGCCTGCGCGAACATCGCGAAGACATTCCGGATCTCGCCAATCTGTTCCTGCTGCGCAGCGTCGAGGCGAAGGAAGTGCCGCCGCGGCACTTCACCGTCGCCGCGTTGAATGCGCTGCGCAACTATGAATGGCCCGGAAATCTGAGCCAGCTGGAAAGCGTGGTGCATACGCTGGCGCTTACCGCGGCCGGCGAGGAGATTGGCGTCGCCGAGGTGCAGCATACGCTCTCCCAGTTCGGGCCGGCGCGGGCGGCGACCGGCGGCCTGCCGCTCGATTTGCCGCTGCGCGAGGCGCGCGATGCTTTCGAGCGCGTCTATTTCGAGCATCACATCGCCAAGGAAGGCGGCAACATGAGCCGCGTCGCGGACAGCGTCGGCCTGGAGCGCACCCATTTGTATCGCAAACTGAAACAACTGGGCGTCAAGCTGACTCGCCGCAACGACGAATAGGCGCTGCCGGGTGCACGCTGATTGCGCGCGGGGCATGACAGAGCGCGCTATTTCGAAGATAATTATGCCTTCCGCAGGCACCCTTCCCTAAGGACCATCGTATGGTTTCCCGTTCCACGCTCGCCAACGCAATCCGCGCGCTGGCGATGGACGCTGTGCAGCAAGCAAATTCAGGGCACCCCGGCATGCCCATGGGCATGGCGGACATCGCCGAAGCATTATGGAATCACCATCTACGTCACAATCCCTCCCACCCGCATTGGTTCGACCGTGACCGTTTCGTGCTTTCAAACGGTCATGGCTCGATGCTCCTCTACGCGTTACTGCATCTCACCGGATACGAATTGCCGATCGGGGAACTCAAGAATTTCCGCCAGCTGCATTCGAAAACGCCCGGCCACCCCGAATACGGCATAACGCCCGGTGTCGAGACCACCACCGGTCCACTGGGACAAGGAATCGCGAACGCGGTCGGTTTCGCCATCGCCGAAAAGGTGCTCGCAGCGCAGTTCAATCGCGCGGGCCACGACATCATCGACCATCGCACCTATGTTTTCCTCGGCGATGGTTGCATGATGGAAGGCATCTCGCACGAAGCGTGCGCGCTCGCCGGCACGCTCGGTCTCTCTAAACTGATCGCGTTTTATGACGACAACGGCATTTCGATAGACTCGGAAAAAGGCCGTATCTCGTCCTGGTTCACGGACAATACGCCGCAGCGCTTCGAAGCTTACGGTTGGCATGTGGTTGCAAATGTCGACGGCCACGATTTCGCAGCACTCGACGCTGCCATCGCGAAGGCCAAGGCGGAGCACGCGCGCCCAACGCTGATTTGCTGCAAGACGATCATCGGCAAGGGCGCGCCCAAGAAAGCGAATACCGGAGGCGCCCATGGCGCGCCTCTCGGCAAAGAAGAAGTGGCTGGGGCGCGCGTGAGCCTGGGCTGGGAGTATCCGCCGTTTGAAATTCCGGCCGACGTCTATGCGGGTTGGGATGCGCGCGCCAAAGGGGCGGCGGTGGAAACCGACTGGAATGCGAAGTTCGCTGCGTACAAGCGCGAGTACCCGCAACTTGCGGCGGAGCTTGAGCGCAGAATCGCAGGTGAGTTACCCGCCAACTGGCGCGCGCATTGCGCGGCCTACCTCGCGCAAACCGTCGCTCAAGGCGAGACCATCGCCACCCGCAAGGCTTCGCAGAATTCGATCGAGGCGCTTGCGCCTGCATTGCCTGAACTCATCGGCGGCTCAGCCGATCTCGCCGCATCCAACCTGACGCTGTGGTCGGGTTCCAAGCCGCTCAGCAGTGAGGGCGGTGGCAATTACATTTATTTCGGCGTGCGCGAGTTCGCGATGACGGCGATCACCAATGGCCTCACACTGCACGGCGGGTTGATTCCGTACGCCGCAACCTTCCTGACGTTTTCCGACTATGCGCGCAACGCCCTGCGCATGGCGGCGCTGATGAAAGTGCGCGGAGTCTTCGTCTACACCCATGATTCCATCGGCTTGGGCGAAGACGGCCCGACCCACCAATCGGTCGAGCACGCCGCGGTTTTGCGCTTGCTTCCAAACATGGACGTCTGGCGGCCGTGCGACACCATGGAAACGGCCGTCGCGTGGATCGCCGCGGTAGAGCGCGCTGACGGTCCGACGAGCCTGCTGTTGTCGCGCCAGAATCTGCAGTTTCAGAAACGCGATCCACAGCAGCTCAAGGATATTGCGCGCGGGGGCTATGTACTGGCGGAAGCAGGCGGGCAGCCGCGGTGCGTGTTGATCGCGACCGGCTCCGAGATCCAGCTCGCGCTGGAGGCGCAGCAGGCGCTGGCGCACGCGGGGATCGCAGTGCGCGTCGTATCCATGCCGTGCACCAGTGTTTTCGACCGCCAGGACGCGGCGTGGCGCGCAGCGGTTCTGCCGCACGGTGTGCCGCGGGTTGCGGTGGAAGCGGGAGTCACGGATTTCTGGCGCAAGTACGTAGGCGCCGTCGACGGCGAGCATGGTGCAGTCGTGGGCATCGATCGCTATGGCGAATCGGCGCCTGCGGCGGAGGTCTTCAAGTACTTCGGATTCACCGTCGAGAACGTCGTCGAGAAAGTACGGAGCGTATTGTAAAATGAGAGGCGCCTGAGCAATCCCGGTGAGGGAGTGCAACTCAAGCAAATCTTGCGACGGCGCGCAGCGCCGGTATCCAAAGGAGAAAGAGCATGACGATCAAAGTTGCAATCAACGGCTATGGCCGCATCGGGCGCAATGTGCTGCGCGCACATTACGAAAGCGGGAAGTCGCACGACATCCAGTTCGTCGCGATCAACGATCTGGGCAACGCTGAGACCAATGCCTATCTGACGCGCTATGACACGGCGCATGGCAAGTTCAAGGGTACGGTTGCCGTCGAAGGCGATTCCATGGTCGTGAACGGCGACAAGATCAAGGTGCTCGCGCAGCGTAATCCCGCGGAACTGCCGTGGGGCGCTCTTGGCGTCGACGTGGTCCTCGAATGCACGGGCCTTTTCACCAGCAAAGAGAAGGCGGGCCTGCACCTCAAAGGCGGCGCCAAGAAAGTCCTGATTTCCGGCCCGGGCGGCGCCGGTATCGATGCGACCGTGGTCTACGGCGTCAACCATCAGGTTCTGAAGGCGAGCCATAGCCTGGTCTCGAATGCTTCCTGCACGACCAATTGCCTGGCGCCGATGGCAAAGACGCTGCACGACAAGATCGGCCTCGTGCAGGGATTGATGACTACCGTGCACTCTTACACCAACGACCAAGTACTGACCGACGTCTACCATGAAGATTTGCGGCGTGCGCGCTCGGCGACGATGTCGATGATTCCCACCAAGACCGGGGCTGCGGCAGCGGTTGGCCTGGTGTTGCCGGAACTCAACGGCAAGCTCGACGGTTTTGCGGTGCGCGTACCCACGATCAATGTCTCGCTGGTGGACCTCACTTTCACCGCGGCGCGCGCAACCTCCGTCGAGGAAGTGAACGCGATCATGAAGGCGGCGGCGCAGGGCGCGCTCAAAGGCGTGCTCGAATACAACGATGGCCCGCTGGTGTCGGTCGATTTCAACCACAATCCGGCTTCCTGTACGTTCGACGCCACGCTCACCAAGGTGACCGGCGGCACGCTCGTGAAGGCGCTGGGTTGGTACGACAACGAATGGGGCTTCAGCAACCGCATGCTCGATGTGACGGTCGCGTGGATGAACGCAAAGTAATTTGTTGCAACGTGATCGCCGCGTGCTAAGCGGCGGTCACGTCTCACTTAGCAGCGTGAACGAAGATGAACTTCAAGAAAATGATCGATCTCGCCCTCGCGGGCAAGCGCGTGTTCATACGCGCCGATCTCAACGTGCCGCAGGATGCAAGCGGCGCCATTACCGATGACACGCGCATCCGTGCGACGGTGCCGGCCATCAAGCACGCGCTGAAGGCCGGCGCTGCGGTCATGGTGACCTCGCATCTTGGTCGCCCGAGCGAAGGCGAATGCAAGCCAGAGGATTCGCTGGCGCCCATCGCGCAGCGCCTGTCCGAACTGCTCGGGGTGGCGGTACCGCTCAAGCGCGACTGGACGGGCGGGGTGGAAGTCGCCCCCGGGGCGGTGGTGATGCTGGAGAACTGCCGCTGCAACAAAGGCGAAAAGAAGAATGACGATGCTCTCTCGCGCAGGATGGCGGCGCTGTGCGATGTGTACGTAAACGACGCTTTTGGAACAGCACATCGTGCAGAGGCGACGACGCATGGAATCGCGAAATACGCGACGGTGGCGTGCGCCGGCCCGCTGATGGCCGCGGAGCTCGAAGCGCTTGCGCTTGCGCTCGAACATCCGCAACACCCGCTGGTCGCAATTGTGGGCGGCTCTAAGGTTTCGACCAAGCTGACGCTGCTAAAGACGCTGGTGCAAAAAGTGGACGAGCTGATCGTGGGCGGCGCGCTTGCCAATACCTTCCTGCTTGCCGCGGGTTACAGCGTGGGCAAATCGCTGGTCGAGCAGGAACTCGTGCCTGAGGCGCAGGCGATCATCGCGGCGGCCAAGGCCAAGGGCAGCGCAATGCCGCTGCCGGTAGACGTGGTGTGCGCGAAGGAATTTTCGGCGCAGGCTCAGGCCACCCTCAAGGGCATTGCGGACGTTGCTGCAGACGATCTGATTCTGGATATCGGCCCGCAATCGAGCGCGCGCCTGTCAGAGATACTCGCACGCGCCGGCACCATCGTCTGGAACGGGCCGGTTGGCGTTTTCGAATACGATCAGTTCGGCGGCGGAACAGCGCGCCTTGCACAGGCGATCGCGCAGTCCAAGGCCTATTCTCTTGCGGGCGGGGGCGACACGCTGGCGGCAGTGGCGAAGTACGGCATTACCGAGAATATCTCCTACATCTCGACGGGCGGCGGCGCCTTTCTCGAATTCCTCGAGGGCCGGACGTTGCCCGCGGTGGAAATTCTCGAACAGCGGGCGGCCTGAGCGGGGCCACAGCACTGCCCGCAAATGCAGCGCACCACGCAACGCCGCACGCAAATCCGGAGACCTGAAGCTTGAGCGAATCACTATATATTCCGCGCCGTACCAAGATCGTAGCCACGCTGGGGCCCAGTTCGCACGACCGGAAGACGCTGGCCGCGATGATCGACGCCGGGCTCGACGTGGTGCGGCTCAACTTTTCTCATGGCACGCCGGAGTGGCACGTCCAGACCGCCGAAATGGTGCGGCAGCTCGCGCGCAAGGCGGGGCGCGCGATCGGTGTGCTGATGGATCTGCAGGGACCCAAGATACGCATCGGGCGCTTCGCCCATGACCGCATCACACTCGCTACGGGCGACAAGTTCATGCTCGACGCCGAGCTCAAGCTCGGCGACCAGCACGCCGTGGGACTCGATTACCCGAGCCTGCCGCGCGACGTTTCGGCGGGTGACACCCTGCTGCTCGACGATGGCCGCATCACGCTCACGGTCACCCAGGTCAAGGGGCCGCGTATCTATACGCGCGTCGAGCACGGCGGCGCGCTGTCCAACAACAAGGGCATCAATCGCAAGGGCGGCGGCCTTTCAGCGCCAGCGCTCACCGCCAAGGACGTGCAGGACATCAAGACCGCGGCCCGGCTCAAGGCGGATTATCTGGCGGTGTCGTTTCCGCGTTCGGGTGCCGACATCGAATGGGCGCGCGAGG
Source organism: uncultured beta proteobacterium (assembly GCA_903905655.1). Classification (GTDB taxonomy): domain Bacteria; phylum Pseudomonadota; class Gammaproteobacteria; order Burkholderiales; family SG8-41; genus PALSA-1004. The sequence continues at coordinate 62,895 of CAIVHG010000036.1, forward strand.
TGATGCGCAAAGCCGGCGGGCACAGCATGATCTGCGCAAAGATCGAGCGCGCGGAGGCAATCACTGCGCTGCCTGAGATACTCGATGCCTCGGACGCGATCATGGTGGCGCGCGGCGATCTCGCCGTCGAAGTCGGCGATGCAGTGGTACCGGCACTGCAAAAGCGCATGATCAGGATGGCGCGCGAACGCAACAAGGTGGTGATTACCGCGACGCAGATGATGGAGTCGATGATCGAGAACCCGATCCCGACGCGCGCCGAAGTTTCCGACGTCGCCAACGCCGTGCTCGATGGCACCGACGCAGTCATGCTGTCGGCCGAGACCGCGAGCGGAAAATATCCGGTGGCAACCGTTGCGGCGATGGCGCGCGTGTGCCTGGAGGCGGAGAAGGAAGATACTGCAAGCACCGAGCAGCGCAATCTGCGGCCGCCGGTGAATGTAGAGGAAACGATCGCGCGCGCGGGCATATTTACCGCCAATAGCCTAAACATAAAGGCCATCGCGGCGCTGACGCAAAGCGGCAAGACGGTGCAGCTCATGTCGCGCATGAGCACGAGCGTGCCGATTTACGCGTTGTCGTCGCTCGCTGAAACGCGTCGGCGCGTGACGCTGTTCCGTGGCGTGTATCCCATCAAATACCGGGGGTCGCGCAATCCGGAGCGCGCGTTGCAAATGGCCGAAGACGAGCTGCTCAAGCGTGGAGCAGTGGAGATCGGAGATTTCATCATCATCACCATCGGCGAGCCCTACGGCATCGCAGGTGGAACCAATACCATGAAAATCGTGAAGGTCGGGGAACACCGCACCGCGTAATCAGGGCAACACGCGCAGCGGAAGAAGAATCATGCACGCCGTCGTGTGCCCAGCGTCAGATTCACATACCAGTTCAAGGAGGCATTATGTTCGAGAAAGAACTTGCAGCAATCGCGGCCGCGATGGTGGCGCCGGGCAAAGGCATACTGGCAATCGACGAATCGAGCGGCACGATCAAGCGGCGCTTTGACTCGATCGCGCTCGAATCCTCAGTGGAAAGTCGGCGCGCGTATCGCGACCTGTTGATTACGGGGAGCGGTCTCTCACAACATATCAGCGGCATGATTCTCTACGACGAGACCATCAGGCAGGCGACCAAAGAAGGTGTGCCGTTCCCTGAGGTGATGCGCAAGAACGGCATCCAGGTCGGCATCAAGGTTGATACCGGGGCAATGGACCTCGCGTTGGCCGCAGGAGAGAAAGTAACAGAGGGCCTGGACGGTCTGCGTGAGCGGCTGGCGGCATACAAGAAGCTCGGTGCGACCTTCGCCAAGTGGCGCGCCGTGATTACCATCGACGATGGATTGCCTAGTGCTGATTGCATTGCGGTCAATGCTCACGCGCTCGCGCGCTATGCAGCGCTGTGCCAGGAGGCGGGCATTGTTCCGATCGTCGAACCCGAGGTCCTGATGGACGGCGCGCATACGCTGGAGCGTTCCTTCGAGGTGACCGTGCAGACGCAGCATGCATTGTTTGAGCAGCTCAGGCTACAGCGCGTGCGTGAGGAATATGTCGTGCTCAAGGCCAGCATGGTGATTTCCGGCAACAAGTGCCCGCGGCAGGCCAGTGTGCAGGAGGTCGCCGAAGCGACTGTCAGGTGCCTGCAGCGCACGGTGCCAGCCGCTGTACCGGGCATCGTATTTTTGTCCGGCGGACAGAGCGACGAGCTCGCCACTGCTCACCTTAACACCATGAATTCAAATAAGAAATATCTCCCGTGGCCGCTCTCATTTTCCTATGGGCGTGCCTTGCAGGCGCCCGCGCTCAAAGCCTGGAAGGGGCAGCCGTCCAATGTTGCAGCCGCACAAAAGGCGTTGCTGCATCGTGCGCGCCTGAACGGCGCGGCCAGCCTCGGGCGCTATCAGGCGGAGATGGAGCGGGAGGGCGCGTAAGATTCCGGAAAGCACGCCCCGCTAGGCTTTTGCATTAAACCCCGGACGGGAAGTGGGGACACAGTAGATTGAAGAAAAGAAACCGGTTATCATGCCGGCACGCGACTAAGCGATCGTTTGAATCGCACCGCTGAAGAATAAGATTACTATCCTTTTGGAGGCAGGCAAATGGCATTGAAAATCCGCAACGTGCAAGACTTCCGTTCGGGCTTGATGTTCATGATTTTGGGTGCGGCGTTTGGACTGGGCGCGCTCAAATATTCAATGGGCAGCGCAAGCCGAATGGGCCCCGGATATTTTCCGACGATCCTGGGATGGCTGACTGTCATCCTGGGCATCGTCATTTTCATCGAGGCCTTCAAAATCGAGAAGGACCGTCCTACGGCGCCAGCGTGGCGGCCCTTGCTAGGGGTGCTGGGCGGAGTGAGTGCATTTGCCTATCTGGTCGACACTGGGGGGCTGATCTCAGCGGTGATCGCGTGTGTCATGCTGTCCGCAATCGGCGGGCCAGACTTCAGGCTTAAGGAATCGCTCATATCGTCGGCGGTGCTGTCCGTCACGGTGTGGGCGATCTTCGACCTCGCCTTGGGATTGCCATTCAGGCTGTTTCCGTGGTCGTACTAACCGCGCTTAATCGACAGAAAACCAAGGGAGTACGCGAATGGAACTAGTCCACAATTTAGTCCTCGGGTTCACGGTAGCACTCAGCTTGCAGAACCTGATGTATTGCTTCATCGGCTGTTTTCTTGGAACGGTGATCGGCGTTCTGCCGGGCATCGGCCCGGTGGCGACCATCGCCATGTTGCTGCCGATCACGTTCAACCTGCCGCCGGTACCAGCGCTCATCATGCTCGCCGGCATCTACTATGGCGCAAGCTACGGCGGTTCGACGACCGCGATATTGGTCAATCTGCCTGGAGAGTCTTCCTCGGTGGTGACGTGTATCGACGGCTACCAGATGGGCCGCCAGGGGCGAGCAGGGCCAGCGCTAGCGATTGCGGCGATCGGCTCGTTCTTTGCGGGCTGTATCGGCACGCTGCTGATTGGTGTGTTCGGCCCGCCGCTCGCGGAGATCGCGTTCAAGTTCGGCGCCCCTGAATATTTCTCCATGATGTTCTTGGGCCTGATCTCCGCCGTCGTGCTGGCGCACGGTTCGCTGGTCAAGGCGGTATGCATGGTGCTGATGGGCTTGCTGCTGGGAATCGTCGGCACGGACGTCAATTCGGGCGTCTCGCGCTACGCCTTCGGCGTTTCCGCGCTGTCGGACGGCATCGGCTTCGTGTCGGTGGCGATGGGCATGTTCGGCTTCGGCGAGATCATCGCTAACCTCGAAGAAAACGAAGAAATGCGCGAGGTCAACACTTCCAACGTATCACACCTGTTCCCGACTTGGGCCGACCTCAAGATGTCGTGGGGGCCGATCATGCGCGCCACAGTGATCGGAACCATTTTCGGGATACTGCCCGGAGCGCACACCGTCATATCGTCGTTCACTTCTTATACGTACGAGAAAAAGATGGCAGACGATCCTTCGCGCTTCGGCCATGGCGCAATCGAGGGCGTCGCTGGTCCGGAGGCTGCCAATAACGCAGCGGCACAGACCTCGTTCATTCCCCTGCTGACGCTGGGAATTCCGACCGGCGCGACGATGGCGTTGATGATCGGCGCGATGACGATCCAGGGCATCGCCCCCGGACCGCAGGTGATGACGCAACGGCCGGACCTGTTCTGGGGCATGATCGCCTCGATGTGGGTTGGGAACTTCATGCTGGTGATCCTGAACCTGCCGCTGATCGGCATGTGGGTCCAGTTCCTGAAAATCCCGTATCGCATCTTCTATCCGGGCATCGTGCTCTTCTGCTGCATCGGCGCATACAGCGTGAACAACAGCCCTGCCGAAGTCTATCTGGCTGCGGCGTTCGGATTCTTCGGTTACTTTTCGGACAAGTGGGAGTGCGAACCCGGACCACTGCTGCTCGGTTTCGTGTTGGGACCGCTAATGGAGGAAAACCTGCGGCGCGCCATGCTGATTTCGCGCGGCGATCCCATCGTGTTCTTCACGCGGCCAATCAGTCTCGGCATGTTGATTGCAGCCGCCATGCTGCTCACGGTCATCGTGCTGCCGCAACTGCGCAAGAAGAAGGAAGAGGCCATATACGAGAGCGCGGATTAGCTGAGGCGCTATTCAGAGACAGCTGCAAAATTGCCCCGGACGAGTTCCGGGGCTTTTTTTGTACAGCCGCGCGGCGCGACCTCTCCGCTACTCTCCTACCTCGAGTCCAGTCATGCGCCAGCGCGTCCCGATGCGGCGGAAGCAGGCGCGATACTCGAGCGGGCTGCGGATTTGCTCATCCGGCACGTAGCCGCTGATGTTGTCTCTCCGGACCTGCACCCATTTTTGTGTCGTCTCTGCGCTTTCGTCGGCCACTTCCCAGTCGAGCACGCCCACCAGATCGTAGCCCAGCGTTTGGAGGGTCTGCGACTGCGCGCTGGGCCGTGACTTGAGCAGCACGTCCTGGGCGGTGACGGCGCCAGCAGCCTCCGCGGGCGCATCCTCGGGCCATTTGTAATAGACATAGGGCGCGCAGTACTCAGCCGGTGCGCGCTCTTCTTTCACGAGCACGCTGCCCAGGAACAGTATCTTGCGCAATTCGATCCACAACGGACTTTCCTTCGCCTGCGGCTGCCACAGCTTGTTGAATTCGGCGCTGCCCCGGATTTCAGTGGTATTGCGTATTTGCGGGTCCACGATGGAGAGGATAAATTTCGAATCCCGCCGCGCCAAGGCGGCGAGCAGGCGCGCCTTGAAACTGGCCCAAGTGGAATCGGCAGCCGGCGCCTCGTCGACCGGCGGCAGCGTCAGTGTCTGCGCAGCGAGCTGCGCGCTGGCACAGAGGCAGGCTGCTACCGCGGCGGCACGCGCTATTCTAGAAATGCTTTTCATCATGCTCCTCAGTCTCAGTATATGCCGCGCGGTGCACGAACGCGATGCCGAGCAGCACGGTCGCGCCTCCGGCCATCTGCACGAGACTCACTGATTCGCCGAGCCATGCCCACGCGAAGATAGCAGCGGCAACTGGTTGCATGAGCAGTCCCACCGAGGAAAACGTCGTGGGCAAATGCGCCATGGCATAAGCGATCAGGCTCTGACCTGCGACCTGCGATATCAGCGCAAGCGCCGCGAGCGTGAGCCAGCCGCCGCTGCTCACCGGCAGCAACTGCTCGTGTGCAAGCAGCGCAACCGGCAGCAGCAGCGCAGCGCTCACGAGGCCTGTCCATGCCATGAGTGCCGAGGTTGCAATCGACGAGCGCAGCCGCGTAACCGTGATCTGATAGCCGGCATAGAACACCGCGGTTACCAGGGCCAGCGCGTCGCCCAGCACAGCCTTCGAGGTCACTGCGAAGTCGCCACCGATCAGCACACACATTCCGGCGACCGCGAGGGCGAGCCCGCCCATGAATCTGCTGCTCACTGACTCGCGCAGCCAGAGCCATGCGGCGAGGGTCACGAAGACGGGCGCCAGATTGACGAGCAGAGTCGAATTCGCGATCGAGGTGAGCAGGATGGACCAGTGCCAGACAGCAAGATCGGCGGCGAAGAAGGCGCCTGCTGCGACGAGGAGCCGCCACTGTGCCCGGTAGCTTGCAGCATGACGCGCGCGGCTCCCGGCGAGCGACCATGTCCACAGGAAAGGCAGCGCGATGCAGATGCGCCAGAACGCAGTTGCCACGGGGCCGGTTTCTGAGACCTTGACGAACAGCGCCGAGCTGCCGATCGCGATCGCACCCAGCATCAGTGCGCACAAGGCGAGCAGATTCTTCCGGTGCGGATTAAACGGGGTTGGAGGCGACAAACGCTGGTGGCGGGAGGCGCTGCTGAACCGGGTCATGACATCATTCAAAGGTGCCGGCGCGCAGCCGCGCTTCAGACTTCCTTGGTATCGAAGATGTACAGGTCCACGCCGGCCTGCGCGAAGTTGGCAAGATCGGCTGCTGCCGCTTGGCCTTCCGGTGAGGCGAGCGCCTGCTGGAGCGCACCCATGCTGTCGAAGGTGATGATCGCGGCGAGGTGCACTGCCGACTCTCCCTGCAAACCTGCGACCGGGCCGGCGTTCACTTCGTAGCAGCGCACGCCGGCGATCTTCTTGGCGAGCGGCACATGCGTGGAAAAGTAATAACGATCGAAAGCATTTGCATCGGCGGGCTTCCTGTACAGTGCGACGAGCTTGGCCATATCCTCTCCTGAAAAGTCAGCAGCGCATATGCGCTGGCGGGACCGCGGCGTGCTTACGCGCCGGCTTCGCGCGAACGCTCTGCCATTTTGCACGACCCACGCCATCTCATCCAGTCTGCTGAGTGCAGGCCGCCACCGGCGCGGGGCGAATGGCCCTACTGATAGGTCGTGATTCCGCGCGGTCAGGCGCAGCTCGGGGGGAGGCGGCTCAGCTGACATCTCCGCCGCGGCTCCCGCGTGCGTGCAATGCGTACCGTTCGCGCGGATGCGCTAAAATGGCGCCTTCAAAAAGGCGGAGATTACGCAAGTGAAAAAGGCAATGGTCGGTGTAGTCATGGGCAGCCAAAGCGACTGGGATGTCATGCAGCATGCGGCGCGGCAACTCGCGGATTTCGGCGTGTCATATGAGGCGCGCGCGCTGTCGGCGCATCGCACCCCGGCGCTGCTCGCCGAGTGGATCGCGGATCTCGAACGCGGAGGAGTGCGCTGCTTCATCGCGGGTGCCGGCGGCGCGGCGCACCTGGCGGGCGTGGTCGCCGCGCAAACGCAATTGCCGGTGCTGGGCGTGCCCATGCCCTCCAAGCACTTGCAAGGGCTGGACTCGCTGCTCTCGATTGTGCAAATGCCCAAAGGCATCCCGGTCGCGACGTTTGCGATCGGAGAGGCAGGTGCCGCAAATGCCGGATTGTTCGCGGTGGCGATGCTCGCTTTGCAGGACCGTGCGCTGGCGAAAAAGCTCAAGGCCTTTCGCGCCAAACAATCGAAGGCAGTACAGGCCGTCAAGCTGCCGGCGCTGAAATAGCCAAGCGCCCACTATAACCATCCTGAGGGAATGCAAATTGTACGAATCCTCCTTGAAGAGCCTCAAGTTCCTGCACCGTGGCAAGGTGCGCGATATCTACGCCGTCGGCGAAGATAAGCTGCTGGTGATCCAGACTGACCGGCTGTCGGCCTTCGACGTGATCCTGTCGGATCCCATTCCGGGCAAGGGCCAGGTGCTCACGGAAATGTCGTACTTCTGGTTCGACAAGCTCGGGCATGTGATCCCGAATCACCTGACTGGCGTTGCCCCGGAGTCAGTGGTGGCTCCAGGCGAACGCGATCAGGTCGCAGGCCGCGCGATGGTAGTGCGCCGCCTGCAGCCGCTCATGATCGAAGCGGTGGTGCGCGGCTACATCATCGGCTCTGGCTGGAGCGATTATCAGAAGACTGGAGCGGTCTGCGGCATCAAGCTGCCGGCCGGGCTCGAGCAGGCGGCGAAGCTGCCTGAGCCGATCTTCACGCCGGCCACCAAGGCGCCGGCCGGCGAGCACGACGAGAACATCTCCTATGAGGAAGCGGCCAAAATCGTCGGCGCCGAGCTCGCCGCCAAAGTGCGCGCAGCGTCGATCCAGCTCTACAGCGAAGCGACGGCCTACGCGCTCACCAAGGGCATCGTCATCGCCGATACCAAGTTCGAGTTTGGCGTCGATGGCGCGGGCAAGCTCTACCTGATCGACGAAATTCTCACGCCGGACTCTTCGCGTTTCTGGCCCGCCGCCTCCTATCGCACCGGCATCAGCCCGCCATCGTTCGACAAGCAGTTCGTGCGCGATTGGTTGGAAGCGCAGCCGTGGAACAAGCAGCATCCGGCGCCACGCCTGCCCGCCGAAATCATCGCGAAGACCACTGAGAAATATCGCGAGGCGCTCAAGCTGCTGACCAGCGCTTGAAGCGAACGATCGCAGCGCCTCGACAGCTACCAGCGGTTCTGCAACGCCATGGATGAGCAGGAGATCGCACGCGCCGTCGCGGTGCTGGGGCGTGGCGGGCTGGTCGCATTTCCGACGGAAACCGTTTACGGACTGGGAGCAGACGCCGGCAATCCTGCGGCGATCGCCAAGCTCTATGCGCTCAAAGGCAGGCCTGCGGGCCATCCAGTCATCGTTCATCTGTGGGATGCCGACGAGGTGACGCGCTGGGCGCGCGACGTGACGGCCTGCGCCCATAGACTCATGAACGAATTCTGGCCGGGGCCGCTCACGCTCATCATGCGCCGCGCCGCAAACGTCAGCGACGCAGTCACGGGCGGCCAGGATACCGTCGGCCTGCGCGTTCCTGCGCATCCAGTGGCGCGCGCCCTGCTCAAAGCATTCGGCGGCGGTATCGCTGCGCCCTCTGCGAATCGCTTCGGTCGCGTGAGTGCGACGACGGCAGAGCACGTGCGGCAGGAGTTCGGCGACGCCGTCGATCTCGTCATCGATGGCGGGCAGACCGAGGTCGGCATCGAATCTACGATCCTGGACGTCACGACCGAACAGCCGGTGCTGGTGCGTCCCGGGCATATTTCAGCGGCCGCGATCGAGCGCTGCGTGGGCGTAGTACCGCTCACGCCGGAAGCCTATGCGGGACGCGCATCGGGCACGCTCGCCGTGCACTATGCGCCAGATACGCTGCTGGTCATCGCGGCGGGCGCACTGCTGCACGAGCGCGTTGCAGAGCTTGCGCGCACCGGCAAACGCGTTGCGGTGCTCGCGCGGCAACCCACTGCCGCACTCGCGGCGGCAGCAACATGGATCACCGCGCCGGCTGACCCCGCGGGCTATGCGCACGAGCTTTACGCCAATCTGCGGGCCCTCGATCGCGCGCAGTGCGATGTGATCCTGCTCGAGCAGTTGCCGGCAAGCCCCGAATGGACCGCGATCAATGATCGCATCCGTCGCGCTGCTGCGCGTGCAGAGAACGCCTGAACCGCGATCGGCTCAGAAAAACGCAATCAGCGTACGCGTCGCGAGCACCAACAGCACTGCCACAAAGATCTTGCGCAACCGCGCGGTCGGCGTGCGATGCGAGACGCGCGCGCCGAGCGGTGCGGTGAGCATCGTTGCCAGCGCGACGCCGGCCAAGGCCGGCAGATAGACGAAGCCCACGCTGTATTGCGGCAGCGGAGCGCTCCAGCCGGTTGCAATATAGGCGCTGGTCGCGGCAAGCGCGATCGGAAATCCGATCGCAGCGGAGGTGCCGATCGCATGGCGCATATCCACGTTACAGCGCACCATGTACGGCACCGTCAGCGCGGCGCCGCCGATCGCCGCGATACTCGATAACGCACCTACTACAGCGCCTGCGACAAACAAGCCGCGGCGACCCGGCAAGGTGCGCGTCGCCACCGGCTTGGGTGTGATGAGAGTGCGGATCGCGACGAAATATACAAAGCCGGTGAACGCCAGCGTCAACCAGCGTGTGTTCAGATGACTGGCGAGCAGCGAACCGGCCAGAGTGCCGAGGATGATTCCAGGCACCGCGTGGCGCAGAACATCCCAACGCACTGCGCCGTGCTGTTGGTGGCCATAGGTGCTGGCAGCCGACGTAAAGAGCATGACTGCGATGCCGGTGCCCAATGCCATGTGCAGGACGTATTGCGGCGGGAATCCTTTGGCCGCAAAGATAAAGCCCAGCGTGGGCACGATCATCAGCCCGCCGCCGACGCCCAGCATGCCAGCCAGAAAGCCGACGACCGCGCCGACCAACGGATAGGCCCACCACAATTCAGTCATGTCCGCGCCCCGAACACTACCGTAGGCAGTGCATGTGGATCAGTCGGCGTCGCGCGGCGCGCGCTGTGCGAGGCCCATGATGAATTCCCATTCCGCAGGCGCTACCGGCGTGATCGAGAGCCGGTTGCCACGTTGCAGCACCAGCATTTCCGCGAGTTCCGGACATGAACGCAGCTCGGTGAGCGGGACCAGCCGCGTTTTTTTGCTGAGCCGTACGTCGACATTGACCCAGCGCGGCTTCGCACGCGTGGATTTGGAATCGAAATACTTGCTCTTGTAATCGAACTGCGTCGCATCGGGGTAGGCGAGGCGCGCTACTTCTACGATGCCCGCGATGCCCGGCTCCTCGCAGCTCGAATGGTAGAAGAACGCCTGGTCGCCAAGCTGCATGTCGTCGCGCATGAAATTGCGAGCCTGATAATTGCGCACGCCGATCCACGGCGTCGTTTTCTTCGCGGCGCGCATCAGATCATCGATGCTGTATTCGGAGGGCTCTGATTTCATCAGCCAATAACGCATTGGTAGTTTCCACTGTGTAACGCGGTCAGGTATCAAAAAAAATGCGGCGCGGGGCCGCATTCTTCACGCCTGATCGCAACAGGCTGAGGAGGGTCCCCCGCAAATGCCGTTGGGCCTTAGCTCTTGAACCAGAGGTCCAAGTGGTCGCTTTCCGGGCACATCAGGCGCTTCCTTGACGGATGCGCACAACAGTACCGCTATGGGCCGCAACCAGCTAAAAAATATTGGTTCAAAGAAATAATAGCCCTGACGCACACCGCAGGGGGTTAACCTGCGCCCGGTCGGCTCGCGTGCCGACCGGCTAAAACAATTTTTCCTGATTGGCGAACGCCTCGTCCAGCGTCGCCTCGATCTTGGCCATTCTACGCTTAAATTCGGACACATCAAGGTTGCCGAGGCGGGTGGTCAGGAACTCATGCGCCATGTTCAGTGCGGCCATGATGGCGATGCGGTCGAGGCCGGTGACCTTCCCCTGATCCTTGATATCTTGCATTTTGTGATTGAGATAATCGACGGCATGGAGCAGCGCTTTTTCCTCGCCCGGCGGGCACGCGATGCGAAACTCGCGCCCCATGATGTTGACCAGCAGCCCCGTGCTCTCCGCGTTCATGCTTCCTCTTCCGGCATCTGGGTGAGCAGCGACTCGATGCGCGCTTTTGCAGCGTTGATTTTTCCAACGAGCTGCTTGTTTTCGCTTTCCGCCGCGACCAATTGCTGGCGCAATGCGTGATTGTCCAGACGCAGTCGCTTACACAGGGCAACGAAGTCGTTTACTTTGCTTTCCAGCGACTTGAGGGAGGCATCCATGAGGCCATACTATAATTTGGAAAATCCTGTCGCGTCAATACCTAAGGATATTTTCTGCAGGTGGTTTGAGATCAATGGCCGCGCGTGCTGCTGATTCATGGTACGCGCACGCAGCGCAAGCATGACGCCGCGCATGTGTCCATCGCTGGCAAACGGTTAAGTCAAATCGCTGCATTGCATCTTGCAACAGATGCACGCTGCGCAGGACAGGAACGAAAGCTAAAAACGAGCTGGCGTATGAACATCACTAGTCACCGCTGCAATGGCTGCATCCGTTACCGAAAATATGCGCGATCCAGCACTCCTTGCGCTACCGCCTACCTGGTCCCCGCGCATTGCCGAATCCGGCCCTAACCTGTAATATGCGCAAAATCAGGCGCACAAAAAATTGCATCTACCGCACCAACATTATGCGCCGCCCTGCATTGATCGCCAGTAGCCGTCCCTCCGGTAACGGGTTTTCCTTCAGTCCCTAAGTTTGCTATCGTGGCGCCCATGCAACACTGGACCAGCACCCAACTCTATCTGCGTTTGCTGAAATACGTGGCGCCGTACTGGCGCGTCTTCGCGGCCTCGGTGCTCGGCATGATCATCGTCGCCCTCAGCGAGCCGGCTCTGCCGGCGTTGATGAAACCGCTGCTCGACGGCACCTTCGTGCACAAGGACGAGGCGTTGATGCGCTGGATGCCCGCCATCATCATCGGCCTGGTGGTGGTGCGCGGGGCCGCGGAATACATGGCGTCTTACTCGATCAACTGGGTGGGCAACAAGCTGGTCATGGACCTGCGCCAGGCGATGTTCGACAAGCTGCTGACACTGCCGAGCGCGGTCTACGATGACCGTTCCTCGGGCAATCTAATTTCCAAGCTCACCTATGACGTGACGCAGGTCACCGCTGCGGCCACCAGAGTGCTCACGGTCCTGTTCAAGGACTCGCTGTCGTTAGTCGGCCTGCTCGCGTGGATGCTGTGGCTCAACTGGAAGCTGACCCTGCTTGCGTTCATCATGGCGCCTTTGATCGTGGCCGTGGTGCGGCTGATCAGCGTGCGGCTGCGGCACAGCAGCCACGCCGTTCAGCACGGGATGGGAGAAGTCACGCAGGTGCTGCAGGAAACCATAGACGGCCACAAGGTGGTAAAACTGTTCGGCGGCCAGCGCTACGAAGCGGCGCGCTTCGCCGAAAAGGCAGACAGCGTGCGCCGTTATCTGATGAAGCAATCGACCGCGGCCGCCGCCAGCGTGCCGATCGTACAACTGCTCGCTGGCATCGCGCTCGCAGTGATCGTCTATCTCGCGACCGGAGAATCGAAGTCGAACACGCTGACGGTCGGCGATTTCGTGTCCTTCATCACTGCGATGTTGATGCTCACCGCGCCGCTGAAGCGCGTCACTAGCGTCAACGAACCCATGCAGCGCGGGCTCGCCGCTGCGGCAAGCGTATTCGATCTCATCGATCAGGCGAGCGAACGCGATGAGGGCAGTGTGACGGTCGCGCGTGCCCGCGGCGAGATACGGTTCGAGAATGTGGAATTTGCCTACGGCGGCGCGCAGGCGCCTGCGCTCACTGAAATCACACTCGATATCCGCCCAGGCGAGACCGTGGCGCTGGTCGGCATTTCGGGCAGCGGCAAAACCACGTTCGCCAACCTGGTGCCGCGCTTCTATCGGCCGGATTCCGGCCGCATCCTGCTCGATGGTCACGACATTGCGACGCTCACGCTGGCCAGCCTGCGCGCGAACATGGCGCTGGTGAGCCAGGACGTCGTGCTGTTCAACGATAGCGTCGCGGCGAATATCGCCTACGGCACGATGCGCGAGACCAGTGAGGCCGAAATCGTCAAGGCCGCGGAAGCCGCGCACGCGATGGAGTTCATCCGCGGCATGCCGGAGGGACTGCGCACGCTGGTTGGCGAGAACGGGGTCAAGCTCTCGGGCGGACAACGCCAGCGGCTGGCCATTGCGCGCGCGCTGCTCAAGAATGCGCCGATTCTGATCCTGGACGAGGCGACCTCGGCGCTCGATTCGGAATCCGAGCGCCACGTGCAGGCGGCGCTCGAAACGCTGATGCAGGGCCGCACCACGATCGTCATCGCGCACCGCCTGTCCACGATCGAGAAGGCCTCGCGCATCGTCGTGCTCGATCAGGGGCGCATCACAGAGGTAGGCAATCATCAGGAACTGCTGGCTGCCCAGGGCATCTATGCGCGCCTGCACAAGATCCAATTCGCCACCGGTGGCGCAGGGGCGAGTCCGGAACGCGTATAACGGCCGGGCTGCTGGTTCAATCGTCGTTCATGCGCGCTGCGACATTGCTCAGCTTATAGCCGGCGAGCCACCACACGATGGCGCCCGGCAGGCTCGCTACGGCGACCGTGAGCGCGAACAGCGCCGATGTGGCAAACGCTGCGCTTGGCGCTACGCCGATAAATCCGAAGGCCACCACCATCGCGCCTTCGCGCACGCCCCAGCCGCCGATCGAAAGCGGCACCACCGTCACCAATATCACCGGCGGCACCAGCAGCACGCAGTTGCGAAACGAAATGCCGAGCTGCATCGCATGCGCAATCATGAAAACGATGAGCGCAAAGATAATGAAGCCTGCCACCGAAGCGAGAATGGTAACGCTTGCATAACGCGCGTTCGAAAGGACAGTGCGCGCAAGTGCCGCCAGGCCTAACAATGCGCGGGCAGCGCGCCAGTGGCTCATGAAGTGCGGCAGCCGCTTTATCGTGAGGAACACCCCTACGGTAGTGAGGCCGGCAGCGATCACAATGGCGAGCGCCCAATGGGCAACCGGTTCAGTGATGATGCGAAACAGCCACGGCAGACCGAGCGCGCTCAATAGGAGTAGCGCGAGCAGCGTGAGCGCGCGATCTACGATGACGGTGCGCGCGGCTGAGCTAAATGCTAGCCCCCCGCGGTAGGCGCACCAGACGCGCACGGCATCTCCGCCCACCGATGAAGGCAGCGCCTGGTTGAAAAACAGACCGATCAAGACCATGCGCAGCACGGCTTTAAATGCGAGCGGCGTGCCGTTGGCCTCGAGCACCGTCATCCAGCGCGCGGTATGCAGGAAGGTGACTACAAATGCGAGCGCAGTCGCGGCGAACAGCGTGAGGGCGTCGACTTTGGCGAGGTGAACGCCGACGTCTTTCACGTCGAAGGCACGCAAGATGATCGCGATTAGCGCCAGCGAGATCGCAATCTTGAGCAGCGGCTTGAGCTTGCTCATGCCGCTGTGTGGTTCAAGTATGCTTGCAATGCATCGCAGATGCGCGCGCTGGCATGACCATCGCCGTAAGGCGACCCGCCACGCGCCATGCGGGCGTAGGTATCGGCGTCGCGCAGCAACTCCGTCGTCGCCGCAACAATCGCTGCGCGCTGCGTGCCTACCAGCTTTGCTACGCCGAGTTCGATTGCCTCGGGGCGTTCGGTCACTTCGCGCAGCACCAACACCGGCTTGCCCAGCGCCGGCGCTTCTTCCTGAATGCCCCCGGAGTCCGTGAGTATGATTCTCGCGCTGCGCATAGCGGCCACCAGATTCGGGTAAGAGAGCGGCGCCGCCAGCTCGATCTGCGGATGGTTCGCCAGCAGCTTTTCCACGGGGGCGCGCACGTTGGGATTGGGGTGCACCGGGTACAGCACCTTGAGTTCGGGAAAAATGCGGCACAGATCGAGCACCGCATGGCAGATGTTGGCGAGCGGCGCGCCCAGGTTTTCGCGGCGGTGCGCTGTGAGCAGCACATCGTGCGTAAAGCGTGGCACACGCGTCAGATCGAGCTTCCCGGTCGTGAAGTGCAGCGCATCGATCACGGTGTTGCCCGTGATATACGCAGCGGTGCCCTCCCCGCGTTCGGCGCGCACATTGTCATAGGCGCGTTGTGTGGGGCAAAAGTGCAATTGCGCCAGGCGTGTCACCGCGACGCGGTTGTATTCCTCGGGAAACGGGTTGTACAGATCGAAGGTGCGCAGGCCCGCTTCTACATGCGCGAAAGCGATGCGCTGGTAAAACGCGCTCAGCGCCGCACACATCACGGTCGTGGTGTCGCCCTGCGCGATCACCAGGTCGGGCCGTGATGCGGACAGGCTTGTCTCGAATGAGCGCATCAGCCGCGCCGTCAATTCGCCTAGCGACTGATTTTCGCTCATGACCTGCAGATCGCGGTCGAATTCGATTTCGAACCATTGTGCGAGGGGGGTTAGCAATTCGCGATGCTGGCCCGAACACCAGACCTCTACGTTGAATGCACGTGCCGCGCGCAGCGCCCGGATCAGCGGCGCCATCTTGATCACCTCGGGGCGCGTGCCCACGATGCAGGCGATTTTTGCTGTCACCGCGTCATCCTTACTCGATTCATCATTCCATTAATCCAGCCCGTGCATGCGCCAGGCAAGCAATTTCTTGAGCAGCCGCGTAGTATTTCCGCCGACATCCATCTTGCTTATCCCCGACTTGAGATCGTAGCGCAATTCCAGAGGCACTTCGCACATGCGCGCGCCCATCCGGTTCAGCTTGAGCAGCAGTTCGACCATGCACGCGAACCCGGCCTCCTCGATCAGGCGCTCTCCATAGTGCTGCTTGGCACGTTGCAGCAGGCCCACGCGGTAGGCGCGGTAGCCGCAGGTATAGTCGCGCACGCCCTTGCAGTTGTGCAGCAGCTTGAACAAGGTCGCCGCGCCCAGGCTCAGCAGGCGGCGGTGCGCCGCGACGCCTGCGACTTTGGCGCCGCGCCGGTAGCGCGACGCGATCACCACGTCACAGCCGCGTTCGAGCGCAGCCAGCATGGCGGGAAACTGCTTCGGGTGATGGGTGTCGTCGCAATCCATGATGATGAGCACGTCGTCGGGACCGCCGTGCTTCACCGCGTGGCCGACCAGGCTGCGCAGGCCCTGCCCCAGCCCGTGGTTCTCCGGCCTGCCGATCACATCTACGTTGAGTTCCTTTGCCCACTCCAGCGCGCGCTCGACCGTGCGGTCGGTGCAGCCGTCGTTGTAGAGCACGATCCGGTAATTCGCGCTGCGGTCCGGATACAACTCCTTGAAGCGGGGAAACAGCGCAGAAATGCTGTCTTCCTCGTTAAAGGCGGGCAGGCCGATCCAAATGCGCGGCGGGTTCATCGGTGGCGATATATACGATGCGTTTGTTATTCGGTGGAGGCTTGGGCCACATTATCCTAGAATATGCGCGCTAGCATCGCACCCAACCCAAAAAACAACGGCGGCGCCGATTACATCGATATGACCCCGACTCCCTATTCGGCGCGCACCTGGTGGTGGCTATACGCGGCCGCCGCGCTGAGCCTGTTGACCACGCTCACGTTGCCCTACATCGGTGAGGAGGCGGTTTATACCATCACCTCGCTGGAACTGAGCCTTAACCACGACTGGTTCGTGACCACGCTGTATGGAAACAATTACGGTCGGCCGCCGCTGCTCAACTGGCTTGTAGTACCTCTCGCGCAGGTGCTCGGCTGGGAGCAGGTGCTGCTAGCGTCGCGGCTGGTGGCGGCTACCGCGACTGCCGCCACGGGCCTGGTGCTGGCATGGCTTGCGCTGAATCTAACCCGCGACCGCGCTTTTGCCGCCTGCGCGGCCGTCGTTTTTCTCAGCGGGGACGTGCTGTTTTACCGGGGCTGGCTTGCGTATTCCGAACCGCTGCTGACGTTCTTCGTATTCAGCGCCATCGCCTGTTTGTGGGTCGCCGTACTGCGCCGGCAAGTTTCCCTGCTGTGGCTCGCGGTGGCGCTGGTCAGCTGTGGCTTCCTGAGCAAGGTGCAGACCGCGTATCTGTTCTACGGAGTCGCATTCGTCGCCTTGTGTTTCGAGCGCGAGGCACGGCGCTTTTTGCTGGGGCCCGGCTCGCTCGCAGCGCATGTGGCGGCTGCTGCGGCGTTCCTGGAGTGGAATGCGCAACTCAGCCATGGCACCCAGACCGCAAGCACGCTGGTGGACATCACGCTCAAGCTCAAGACCGTCGACGTAGCCGATTACGTTCGCCAGCTGTGGTGGTTTCCGATTGAGACGGTGCTGCGCCTGCTGCCGGCGAGCGCGGTTGCGATCTATTTCGGCTGGCGCACGCGTTCCACGGCGGCTGGAGATTTCCGCCTCGCAGTGTTCCCGTGGCGCGTCCTGATCGCGATGCTCGTCGTGAACTACCTGCCTTATTGGCTCGGACCGAAGACCCATATCCGTTACGTCGCGCCGCTCTATCCCCTCGCTTCGCTCCTGATCGCTGCGGTGATCTGGCGCTGCGGCGAGCGGCCGATCGCAATTGCCCTGCGCGCGCTTGCAACGGCCATCGTCCTGAAGTACCTCCTGGGGTTGTGGGCCTTTCCCTGGTACGAACAGCACTATCGCGGCGACTATGCCAGCACGGCGCGCAAGATCGAAGCGCTCACGCGCGGCCAGCCGCTCTACGCGACCGACGTTTCGGCGACCGGGCTGAGTGTCACGGCGCACCTCGACCA
>CAIVHG010000037.1 GCA_903905655.1 uncultured beta proteobacterium
GCCGCGCGGCGCCTCAATCAGGCTCGCGCAACCCTGTTCAAAACAATTTTGAATCGATCCAAAACCGCCGCCTGAGCACATCTCCAAAAACCACCGCTTCAGGCTCATACCTGCATTGGAATATACTCCCGTCCCAGAGGGAGGCAGTAGGGCGGGGGACTTTCTAAGGGGCAGTCCGGGGCACGAGCAGGCTACTTCGGGTAGCCGGCCTGGTCAAGGACTGCGTCCCAAGGCTCTCGGGAATAGCCGGTCAACGCCTTCAATGAACCCACCGTGAGCAGCGGCACTTCCATGCTGCCGCCGCTCAGCTTGCGGAAGTTATCGGTTTCTTCCTGCTGTTCCGGATTCTTCTCGGCGAACGGGATACCGCGCTTCTGTAGATGTGCGCGGGCCTGCTTGCACGGTTCGCATGCATTGGCATAGAGCGTCACGGGGAAGCTCTTGGCTGCCTGCTGCATCGCGTAGCCCGGCCCGCTGGTCTCGATCACGTTGCTGCCGGAACGTTTCTGTTGCACCTGCTTGATATTTGGCGGTGGCGGTTGCTGCGTGTACTGCCTGACTCCGCGCTCGTCGGTCCACTCGTAATATTGGGCGGCATGGACGGATGCGCTGATGACTAGCAGCAGGCAAAGCAGGATGGATTTCATCGGGGCTCCCTCCAGCAAACGATGCTGAAGCTAACATAACACTGGCCGGCGCGATGCGAACTCCATCGCAGGCGGTGTTTGCGCCGCTCATTTCGCCAGCCTCGCTGGACTAGCATTCATGCCGCCGCCTCAGAACGGGCTGCGTGAACTTTGGACGTATCGCGTTCGGCGGCCTACGGCCTTCGCGGGTCGCATCCCCAACGCTAACGCGTTTGGGGGCCCTTGCTCCGCCGCTCATACTGTTATCCCCACCTTACGCCGGGGCCCATGCTTTTGCGCTCATTCCCGCGCCTCAATTGCCATTTCGTAATTTGACAGGATGACGATTCGGCGCGCTACGGCCTTCGCGCGGCGCATCCCCAACGCTAGGGCGTTGTGGCCCCTGCTTTTGCGGTCATGCCGTTATGTCTAAGCAGCGCATCGATGCTGGGCGGCCGGCCGCGGAAGGCGACGAAGGATTCGAGGGCGGGGCGGCTACCGCCTACGGCTAGCACTTCGTCGCGGAAGCGCTCGCCGATTTCGGGGTTGAGCACGCCGCGCTCTTCGAACAGGCTGTAGACATCGGCGGACAGCACTTCGGCCCATTTGTAGCTGTAATAGCCCGCCGCATAGCCGCCGGCGAAGATGTGCGTGAAGCTGTTGGCGAAGCGGTTGAAGACGGGCGGGGATATTACGGCCACCTGGCGTCGCACTTCATCGAGCAGTTCGAGCACGGTCTTTCCACTGCGTGCGTCGAAGTCGTGGTGCAGGCGCATGTCGAATATCGAGAACTCGAGCTGCCGCATCAATTGCAATCCGCTCTGGAAACTCTTGGCGGCCAGCATTTTTTCGTACAACGCACGCGGTATCGAAGCACCGCTGTCGATGTGCTGCGTCATCTCGCGCAGCACATCCCATTCCCAGCAGAAGTTCTCCATGAACTGGCTGGGCAGTTCGACTGCATCCCACTCCACGCCGTTGATGCCGGACACGCCGAGTTCTTCCACTTGGGTGAGCAGGTGATGCAGGCCGTGGCCGAACTCGTGAAACAGCGTAATCACTTCATCGTGCGTAAAGGTGGCGGGCTTGCCGGCGAGTGGCGGCGAGAAATTGCAGTTGAGGTAGGCGACCGGGGTCTGAATGCCGCTGCCGGTGCGCCGCCGGGTGATCGCATCGTCCATCCAGGCGCCGCCGCGTTTGGAAGGGCGGGCGTAGAGATCCAGGTAGAACTGGCCGATCATGGTTCCGTTGCGATCGCGGATGCTGTAAAAGCGCGCATCGGGATGCCAGGTGGGCGCGTCGGTGGCGGCGATGCTGAGCCCGTAGATTTTCTCCACGAGCGTGAACATTCCTTTGAGCACGCGCGGCTCGGGAAAATATTGTTTCACTTCCTGATCGGAAAATGCATAGCGTGCGTTGCGCAGTTTTTCTGACGCGTATGCGATGTCCCAAGCTTCGAGGTCCGCGAGCCCGAGCTCGGCGCGGGCGTAGTCCCACAATTCCGCTCGGTCGCGCTCCGCGTACGATTTGCCTTTAACCGCTAAGTCATTCAGAAACTCAAGTACCTCTTGCGGGGATTGCGCCATCTTGGGCTCAAGAGAATATTCGGCGTAGCTCGCGAACCCCAGCAAATGTGCAAGTTCGCCCCGCAATGCGACAATCTCCGCCATCAGCGCGCTGTTATCCCATTCGGGCTTGCCGAACTCCGAGGCGCGGGTGCTGGATGCACGGTACATGATTTCGCGCAGCGCACGGTCGTCCGCGTACTGCATGACCGGCAGATAAGAGGGCATGCGCAGCGAGAACTTCCATCCTAGCTTGCCGTCCTCTTGCGCCGCTGCGCGCGCTGCTTCCAGCGCATCCGGCGGCAGGCCGGCCACACCGTGTTCTTCGACGACATAGTGGTTGAAACCGTTGGTTGCATCGAGCACGTTGTCTGAAAAGCGCGACGTCAGCGCGGAAAGCTTCTCGCGGATGGCGAGAAAGCGCGTCTTCTGCTCCGTGGCCAATTCCGCGCCACCCAGCCTGAAGTCCCTCAACTCGTGCTCGACGATCGCGCGCTGCGCGACGCTGAGCTGTGCGAATTCAGGCGCCTTGCTGAGGCATTTGAATTTTTCGAACAGGCGCTGGTCCTGGCCCAGCTCGGTGTAGTACTGGGTGAGCTTCGGAAGATTCGCGTTATAGACTTCGCGCAGCTGCGGGCTGTTCATCACCGCATTCATGTGGCTCACCTGGTTCCAGGCGCGATTCAGTTTCTCGTTGGCGTCCTGCAGAGGTGCCACGAATGCGTTCCACGAGGGCGTAGCATCCGCAGTGGCGAGCTGCTCGATGAGGGCGCGGTTTTGCGCGAGCAATTCATCGACTGCGGGCGCAACGTATTCGGGTTTGAATGCTTCGAAACGCGGCAGGCCGGAAAAATCAAGCAATGGGTTCATGCGTAGGGATCCGTGCACGGAATTTGATTGGATGCCGCGACCGCGGCAAGGTTCAGCGCGGCTTACGCCGATTCGTATACGACCTGGCCTTCGATCAGCGTGCAGCGCACCTTGCCTTTGACTTCGAGCCCCATGAAGGGCGTGTTCTTGCCCTGGCTCCTGAGTGTTGCAGAGGTGACACTCCAATGGCGCTCGGGGTCGAATATGCAGATGTCCGCGCTCTTGCCGGGGGTCAATGCTCCGGCCTCGATGCCGAGTACGCGGGCAGGATCGCAGGTGACGCGCGCCAGCGCGCGTGCCAGAGGCAGCTGCGACTCCTCCGCCCAGCGCAATGCGAGGGGCAGCAGGAGCTCGACGCCGGTGGCGCCGCTTTCCGCGGTGCCGAACGGCTGCGCCTTGGCGTCGTCGTCAACCGGCGTGTGGTCCGAACACAGCGCGTCCACCGTGCCGTCAATGAGCGCTGCGCGCAGCGCGTCGCGGTCGCGCATGCTTCTGAGCGGCGGCGTCAGATGGCACGCAGAATCGAAATAGCCGATGTCCATTTCGGTAAGATGCGCGTGATTGATAGAGATGTCGCAGCTGACCTTGAGGCCGCTGGCTTTCGCCTGGCGCACCATGTCCACGCCTTCCGCGCTCGACAGCCGGCACAGATGAATGCGCGCGCCGGCCTCGCGCGCGAGCAGCAGGAAGGTCGAGACGGCCACGGTTTCAGCGCACACCGGGATCGCAGGCAGTCCCAGCCGCGTTGCCACCTGGCCGTCGTGCGCAACGCCGCCGCGCGCGAGCGCTGCGTCCTGCGGCCGCAGCCACACCGGGAAATCGAAGGTCGCGGCATACTGCAGTCCGCGCAGCAGTATCTGGCTGTCGGTGAGTGCGGCATCGGCGTGTGAGAAGGCAACGCAGCCGGCGTCCATCAGTTCCGCCATCTCGGTCAGGCGCGTGCCCTGCAGGCCCAGCGTCAGCGCGCCGATCGGATAGACGCGCGCCTGATTGAGGGTGCGCGCTCTGAATTTCAGCATCTCGACCAGCCCTGGCTCGTCGAGCGGGGGATCGGTATCAGGGGGGCAGGCGAGGCTGGTGACGCCGCCGGCGGCTGCCGCCTGCATTTCTGATTCCAGCGTCGCCTTGTATTCGAAGCCTGGCTCGCGCAGCCGCACTGCGAGATCGACCAGGCCGGGCGCGACCACCAGGCCCTTCGCGTCGAGAACGCGGTTTGCGACATAGCCCGCAGGGGCGGCGCCGATCGCGACGATCTTGCCGGCCGCGATGTAGACGTCGCGCAGCGCGTCGGTTGTGCTCTTGGGATCGATCAGCCGCCCGTTTTTGATGTGGATTTTCATCTGAGTGCCGTCAGTTTCCGGCGAGGATGCTCATCACTGCCATGCGGATCGCAATGCCGAAGGTCACCTGCGGCAGTATCACCGACTGGCGGCCGTCGGCGACCGTCGAGTCGATCTCGACCCCGCGGTTCATGGGGCCCGGATGCAGCACGATGGCGTCGGGCTTGGCGAGCGCGAGCTTCTCCGCGTTGAGGCCGTAGAGCTTGAAGAATTCCTGGGGCGAAGGCAGGAATGAGCCCTGCATGCGCTCATTTTGCAGGCGCAGCGTCATCACCACGTCGACGTCCTTCAGCCCCTTGGAGATATCGTGATAGACGTGCACCCCGAGCTTGTCGACATGGCTCGGCAACAGGGTCTTGGGGCCGATCACGCGCACTTCCGGCACGCCCAGCGTCGTCAGCGCATGGATCTGCGAGCGCGCAACCCGCGAGTGCAGCACGTCGCCCACGATCGCCACCACCAGCTTCGTAAAGTCTTTCTTGTAGTGGCGTATCGTGTACATGTCGAGCAGCCCCTGCGTCGGATGTGCATGGCGGCCGTCGCCGGCATTGATGACATGGATCTCAGGGCTCACGTGACGCGCGATCAGGTGCGGCGCTCCGCTCTCGCTGTGGCGCACGATGAACATGTCGGCCTGCATCGCTGACAGATTCGCCACCGTGTCGAGCACCGATTCACCCTTCGACTGCGACGACACGTTGATGGCGAGATTGATGACATCGGCCGACAGCCGCTTGGCGGCGATCTCGAAGGTGGTGCGGGTGCGCGTCGAGGCCTCGAAGAACAGGTTGAAGATCGCCTTGCCGCGCAGCAGCGGAACCTTCTTGACTTCGCGCTGCGTGACGCCGGTGAAGGAGGCGGCGGTGTCCAGAATCTGGGTGAGTATCTCGCGCGGCAGGCCTTCGGTCGACAGCAGGTGGTGCAATTCGCCGTTGCTGTTGAGCTGTGGGTTGCGTGCGAGAAACATCAGCCGGCCCGATCCTGGTTGGTGGCGGGCGTGAGCGCGAGGCTCAGGCGCCCGTCGGCGGCGCGCTGCAGTTCTATGCTCAGCTGCGCCGGCACGTCGATGACGGCGCCCACGAACTGCGCTGCCACCGGAAGCTCGCGTCCGCCGCGGTCCACCAGCGCTGCGAGGCGGATGCTCGCCGGCCGTCCGTAATCGAACAGCTCGTTGATTGCGGCGCGGATGGTGCGGCCGGTGTAGAGCACGTCGTCGACCAGGATCAGCTCGCGGTCCTCGACATCGAAGGGGATTTCCGAGCGCCGGACCCCGCGCTTGAGCCCCTTTTCCTGAAAATCGTCGCGGTAGAAGGAGGCGTCGAGCGTGCCGCAGGGCAGCACTAGCCCGAGTTCGCGATGCAAACGCTCGGCCAGCCATGCGCCGCCGGTGACGATGCCTACCAATGCGGTCTGCGGCGTCACATGCGGGCGCATCTGCGCCGTCAGCACCGCGACCAGCTGCTCGGCGTCCGGCAGCTTGATGGCGTTTTCGCTCATACCGCGCTCGTGCGCGTTGGGCGCGCGTCGAAATAGCTCTGCAGTATCTGTTGCGCGGCCATCTGGTCCACCAGCGCTTTGCGTTTGCTGAGCTTGACGTGCGCCTGCGCGAGTTCCATCTCAGCCATCGCCGAGGTCAGCCGCTCGTCCACGAGTTCTACCGGCAGCGCAAAGCGCGCGCCGAGTTCGCGCGCGAACTTGCGCGCAAGCTTTGATATCTCATGCTCGGTGCCGTCCATGTGGGAGGGCAGCCCGACCACCAGCAGCGCCGGCTGCCATTCCGCGATCAGCGCCGCGATTGCAGCATAGCGGCGCGCCTTATCGGCAAAAGCGATGGTGGTCAGCGGGTGCGCGCTGCCAAGCATCGTGTTGCCGGTGGCGACCCCGATGCGCTTAACGCCGAAGTCGAACGCCATGACGGTGCCGCCGCCGGCCGGCGCGCGGTTTGGAATGGGGGCGCTCATCGTGCTGTCATGAACCATCGTCTGCATGGCGCTCAATCAGGCGTGTCCCGCACTGTCCGAGAGCGTCGCGTAGGAAACGCCCAGCATCTGCATCGCGGTCGCGAGGCGCTGCTCTGCGGGCATCTCGAAAATGATGTCGTCGCGTGCCGCAACGGTAAGCCAGGCGTTCTGCGCGAGCTCGTATTCGAGCTGCCCGGGCGCCCAGCCGGCATAGCCGAGCGTGATGAAGATGCGCGCCGGGCCGGTGCCGGCGGCCACCGCCTGCAGGATATCCTTGGAGGTGGTGAGGCCGATTTCCGGGTTGATGGCGAGCGTCGACTGCCAGCTGCCGAGCGGCTCGTGCAGCACGAATCCGCGGTCGATTTGCACCGGTCCGCCGTAATGCACTGGCAGCAGTGCGTCCTGCTGCGACGCGGCCTTGATCTCCACCTGATCGAGCAGCTTCTCGAGCGTCATGTCGAGCGGGCGGTTGATCACCAGTCCCAGGGCGCCCTGTTCGTTGTGCTCGCAGATATAGGTGAGGGTCTTGGAAAAATGCGGATCCGTCATGGCCGGCATGGCGATCAGAAACTGATGCGTGAGATTCACCGACTGCATAGTCTGACGTCTGTCCTGCGCCCGTCCTCGTGCCGGGATTGGCACCGCGCTTATTGTAGCCGCGCCGGGCGTCCTTCACAAATGTTTTGGCCGCTCGAATGCGGCGCGGCGCGCGGCCCGCTATTTGCGCCAGAATGCCGGTGTGAAGAGGATGAGCAGGCTGAAGATCTCGATGCGCCCTGCAAACATGGTGAGCGTGAGCACCCACGTCTGAAAGTCGCCGAGGCCGGCGTAGGTGGTCGCCGGGCCGACGGCCTCCAGGCCCGGCCCCGCATTGTTGATGCAGGCGATGACGCCGGTGAACGCGGATATGAAGTCCAGCCCGCTCGCCATCAGGACGAAGGTCATGCCGACGATGGTCATGAAATATACGAACAGGAAACCCAGCACCGCGAGCACGACCTTGTTGGGGATCACTCCGCCTTCGATCTTCATCGGCCGCACGATCTGCGGATGGATGAGCAGTAATATTTCGCGCATCGCCTGGCGTGAGATGATCAGGGTGCGGATCATCTTGATGCCGCTGCCGGTCGAGCCGGAGCTCACCGTGATGCAGCTCAGGAACAGCATCCACATCGGCGCGAACACCGGCCATTGGCCGTAATCGACGCTCACGAAGCCGCAGTCGGTCGCAATCGATATCAGGTTAAAGCTGACATAACGCAGCGCGGTCCAGAAGCTCTCGTAGACTCCCTGGTGCCAGACATAGAGCGTGATGCCGGCGCAGCTCAGCAGCACCAGCAGCAGCATGTTCTTCGCCTCTGCATCCGCGCGGTAGGGGGTCGTGCCGCGTTCGCGCCAAGCGAGGAAATGCGTAGCGAAATTCATCGCTGCGACCAGCATGAAAAGCATGAGCACGAATTCGATGGCGGCCGAATTGTAGTAAGCCACGTTCGCGTCGTGTGTCGAGAAGCCGCCCAGCGACACGGTGGCGAACGCATGGCACAGCGCGTCGAACCAGCCCATGCCCGCGATCTTGAGCGCGATCATGCAGGCGAGCGTGATGCCGAAATACAGCAGTGACAGGTTCTTGGCGGTCTCGGTGATGCGCGGCGTGAGCTTGGTGCCTTTGAGCGGTCCCGGAGTTTCCGCGCGGTGGACCTGCATGCCGCCCACGCCCAGCACCGGCATGATGGCGATCGCGAGCACGATGATGCCGATGCCCCCGAGCCAGCTCAGCAGGTTGCGCCACAGGTTGATGGCCTGCGGCAGGTGATCGAGCCCGCTCAACACCGTGGCACCGGAGGTGGTGAGGCCGGACATCGCCTCGAAATAAGCGTCCGTGAACGACAGGCCGGGCAGCACCATCATCAGTGGCAGGGTTGCGAACGCAGCGCCCCCTGCCCACGCCAGGCACACCAGCAGAAAGCCGTCGCGCGCACGCAGCTCGGTGTGTTGTCCGCGCGTGATCAGCCACAAGGCCAGGCCGCAGCCAAAATTCACCGCCATCGAGATGGCGAACGCCATGAGCGTGCCGTCGCTGAAGATGAGCGCAGCGGCGATCGGCAGCAGATGCGCGGTGCTGATCAGCATTGCCATGAGCCCAAGCGCGTGGGCGACGGCCACCAGTTGGCGCATTTACAGGAAGCCCGCGTTCACTTGGAACAACTGTTCCACCTGCGTCACCAGGCCTTTGCTGATGACGAACACGATGACGTGGTCATCGGGCTCGATCACCGTGTCGTGATGCGCGATGAGGACGCGCGAATTGCGCTTCAGGGCGGCGCGGTCCTGCGCAGCGCTCTCGGGGGCATCATGGCGTACGATGGCGCCGATCGTGGCGCCCTTGGGCAGCTCGATTTCCTCGACGCGCCGCCCCACGACATGGGAGGATTTGTAATCGCCGTGAGCGATCAGCTCGAGC
>CAIVHG010000038.1 GCA_903905655.1 uncultured beta proteobacterium
CTATCGCTTCCCGAATTATAGGCTCAATGTAACGCTATTTTTTGGCGGCTAGAGGCTGCACGATCATCGATACGAACCGGTGTTGGCAGTCAGCTGATTCGCACCGTGCTTCCGCTCGCCGCCGAGGCGACGATCGCTTCCAGCACGGCGATGCCGTTGACGGCGTGCTCGGCCGGCACCACGAACGGCTGCTTTGCCGCGACCGCATCGGCGAATGCTTCGAGCGTCGCCTTTTCCATGTCAATCGCAGGCAGCGTTATCTTTTGCAGCGCGCCCTTTAGATCACACGCCGTGAGTTCGAAGTTGTCGCGGATCTCGATCCAGCCCTTGCTGCCGAAGACGTGCAGGCGCCACAGGTTGCCGGTCACGAACACGGTGCCCAGATAGCCGGTGATGCCGCTTTCGAATTTCAGCAACATGGCCGTGGTATCGTCGATCGCGATGTCTGCGGGCAGCGCACGGCGCTCGCTGAACGCGTAGACCGATTTCACGAGCCCGGCGATCTGAATCATGGAGTCGATCGTATGGATGCCGCGGGCCGTCATGCCTCCGGCCGGCGCTTCCGAGCGTGAGGCGCGCCAGCTGCCCGCCTTGAGGTGAAGGCCGGTGGGGCCGGAATGCTGGCCTTCGATGTGCAGCACGGTGCCGATCTCGCCGGAGCGGATGCGGCGCAGCATTTCCAGGAACGCCGGCGAATGCCTGCGGTTGAAGCCGATGGTGAGCGTGACGCCGGCGGCGCGGCAGGCATTGACTGCCTGCTGCGCGCTTTCGCGCGTGAGCGTGATCGGCTTCTCGACGTAGACGTGCTTGCCGGCCTGGGCAGCCTGCACGATCTGCGCGCAGTGGTGGGAGTGCGGCGTGGCGAGCACCACGGCATCGATCTGCGGATCGCGCAGCGCTTCGGCATAGCTGTCGGTGAGCGTCATGCCGTGCTGCGCGGCGAGCTCGCGATGGGCCGCCGGATTGCGAGTGATTCCTTTGACTATCCGGAGCTTGTCGCTTTTCTCTGCTGCTTCGATGAGGTGCTTGCCCCATGCCCCCATACCGTAGATCGCTGCCTTCAGCATGCACGCTCTCCGAACGTAGTGATTTCTAGAATCGTGCTGGAATTATAGACGCAGCGGCGCGGCTGCAGACTGCGGGCACCTGCCGCTGATGCAGTGTAGCTGCGCCGGGTCGTGATATTCTCTCGATCTCAGGGGCAGGGCGGACGTCGAAGCAGGAGTGGGTCGCCGGGCCTTTCTATTGGACCGCAACAATCGGACAGGTGACCATGGCTGCAAAGAAGGCAACGCAAAAGACTGCGCAGATTTCTCCCGTGATGCAGCAGGTGAGTGCATATATCGCGCGCACGCTGCGCCGGCCGCTGCCGGCGGCGGTGACGGAGAAGACCAAGCACCACATCCTCGATACGCTGGCGGCGATGGTATCGGGCTCGCGCCTGTTGCCGGGGCTGAAGGCGATCGCTTATGTGCAGGAGCTGGGCGGACGCAAGGAAGCAATCGTTGCCGGCAGCCGTATCGTGACCTCGGCCGCGAATGCGGCGCTCGCCAACGGCATGCTCGCGCACTCAGATGAGACCGACGACTCGCACGCGCCTTCGAACACGCATCCTGGCTGCGGCATCGTGCCGGCAGCGCTGGCGATGGCCGAGCGCGAAGGCCGCAACGGCACCCAGATGCTGCGGGCGGTTGCGCTGGGCTACGATATTGGCACCCGGCTTACCATGTCGCTCAATTCTCCGGAGTTTCGCGCGGACGGGCATTCCACCCACAGCTTCGGCGGGATGTTCGGCGCCGCTGCCGCCGCCGGCGCGCTCGCCGGCCTGGATGAGCGCCAGGCGCGCTATCTGCTTTCGTACACCGCGCAGCAGGCCTCTGGCGTGTCGTGCTGGATGCGCGATGCCGAGCACGTGGAGAAGTCGTTCGACTTCGGCGGCATGCCGGCGCGCAACGGCGTTGCCGCTGCTGCCATGACGGCGCACGGATTCACCGCGGTGGACGACGTGTTCTCGGGCGAA
Organism: uncultured beta proteobacterium; assembly: GCA_903905655.1. Lineage (GTDB taxonomy): Bacteria > Pseudomonadota > Gammaproteobacteria > Burkholderiales > SG8-41 > PALSA-1004. Next base: position 2,021 of record CAIVHG010000038.1, read on the forward strand.
CGCAGCTTCTTCGCGGCCTACGGCCGCAAGCCCAATCCCAAAGAACTCGTGCGCGGCCTGGGCAAAACCTACGAGATCATGAACACCAACATCAAGCGCTGGACCGTGGGCTCGCCGATGCAGGCGCCGCTCGATGCGCTGCTCGATCTGATCAGGGCGCATGGGGTCAAGGCCGCAGACGTGGCGAAGATGGTGGTGCGGGTATCGCATCAGGGTGCCAACACCACCGGCAACCGCGACATGCCGGACATCTGCATGGAGCACATGTGCGCGGTGATGCTGATCGACGGCACCGCGAGCTTCGCCTCCGCGCACGATGTGAAGCGCATGCGCGACCGCAAGGTGCTCGAGCTGCGCAAGCGCATTCAGCTCTTGGGTGACGATGCGCTGAGCCGCGCCATGCCGAGCCGGCAGGGCATAGTCGAGATCACGCTGCGCGACGGCCGCGGGCTGCGGCACCACACGCGCGCCGTGCGCGGCACCAGCGAGAACCCGATGAGCCGCGCGGAAGTCGACGAGAAGAGCTACGACCTGATGGCGCCGATCCTCGGCAAGCGCCGGGCGCGGGCGCTGTGCGACAGCATCTGGAGCATCGAGAAGATCAAGAACATGAGCGCACTGCGGCCGCTGCTGCGGGCGTGAGATCGTTGTACTGAGCTTGCCGCAGATGATGCGCCAGGCGGCAGCCGCGTACGAGCGCAGGGACTGGACCGAAGCCGAGCGCATCTGCCGGCTGACGCTCTCCACCGAGCCCGCTAATTTCGACGCGCTCAACCTGCTTGGCATTATCGCCGTGCAGACGCGGCGCACCGAGGAAGCCGTCGAGCTGCTGTCGCAGGCGGTCGCCGTCAATGCCGGCAATGCGATGGCGCACAGCAATCTGGGCGCCGCGCTGTTCAATCTCGGGCGTTTAGAAAAGGCGCTCGAAATCTACGATCGCGCACTGGCGCTCCAGCCCGATTATGCCGACGCTTACACTAATGGCGGGCTGGCGTTGCTGGCTCTAAAGCGGTCTAGTGTAGCGCTGGAGAAATATCAGCGCGCGCTCGCGCTCAGGCCGGACCACGCTGAGGCGCACAAACACTGCGGCAACATACTCAAGGACCTCGGGCACTATCGCGATGCACTCGAATGCTATGAACATGCGCTGATGTTCAGGCCAGACCATCCCGAGGTTCTACTCAGCAGAGGCAATGCGCTCAAACACCTGAGGCGCTACGACGAGGCGCTGCAAAGCTACGATCGCGCGCTGAGCAGCTTGCCGGCGTATGCCGAAGCTTGCAGCGATCGCGCCAATGCGCTGTGCGAACTCGGGCGCTACGAGGAGGCGCTGGCGGGCTACGATCGCGCTTTGAACATCCGGCCAGAGTATGCCGAGGCCTGCTACAACCGCGGCAATACGCTCAAGGAGCTCAGGCGCTTCGAGGAGGCGCTGGCAAGCTACGATCGTGCGCTCGCGATCAGGGCCGATTTCGTGGCGGCACACACCAACCGCGGCGTCGCCCTGCACGATCTCGGGCGCTACGAGGAGGGGCTGGCAAGCTACGACCGTGCGCTGGCGATCCGGCCGGACTATGCCGAGGCCTACTACAACCGCGGCCTCGCGCTGCACGATCTGAATCGTTATGACGAGGCATTGGCAAGCTACGAGCGCACGCTTGCATGCGCACCGGACCACGCAGAGGCGCATACCAATCGCGGCCTCACGCGGCAGGTCCTCAGGCGCTATCATGAGGCGCTGGCAAGCTACGAGCGCGCGCTGACGCTGCGGCCGGACTATGCGATCGGGCACTGGAATCGTTCCCTGTGCAGGCTGATGCTGGGAGACTTTGCGCGCGGGCTTGAAGAATACGAGTGGCGCTGGAAATACCAGCAGTTGGGCAACGTCGAGCGCGACTTCCCACAGCCGCTGTGGCTCGGCAAAGAGCCGCTAAAAGATAAGACCATTCTGCTCCACGCCGAGCAGGGGCTGGGAGATGCGATCCAGTTTTGCCGTTATGTTGCACTAGTGGCCGCTCTGGGAGCGCGGGTGATCCTGGAAGTTTATAAGCCGCTTGTGCCGCTGCTGAAGAATCTGCGCGGCGTGTCGCAACTCGTGGAGCGGGGCGCAGCGCTGCCTGCGTTCGACTGCCACTGCCCGTTGCTGAGCCTGCCACTCGCATTTAAGACGGACATGGATTCGATACCCGCCGCGCGCAGCTATCTCGCCGCCGATCCCATCGATGTTGATAAGTGGCGTGCGCGACTTGGTCCAAAGACGCGGGTGCGCATCGGCTTGGCATGGAGCGGCAGTGCCCGCCACAAGAACGACCGCAACCGCAGCATCGCGCTCGCCGAGCTCCTTGCGCGGCTGCCGACGCAATATCAGTACATCAGTTTGCAGCAGGAACTGCGGGATGCGGACCGACAAACGCTTGCGTCACATGCCGGCATGCTGCACTTCGGAGACGAACTGCAGGACTTTGCGGATACCGCAGCGCTGTGCGAACTGATGGACGTGGTCATCAGCGTGGACACCAGCGTGGCGCATCTGGCAGGCGCGCTGGGCAAGCCGGTGTGGATATTGCTGTCTTATGTTTCCGATTGGCGCTGGTTTCTGGATCGTGCGGACAGCCCCTGGTATCCGAGCGCCACGCTCTACCGGCAGGAGCGCAGCGGCGATTGGTCAGCGCTCATCGGGCGGATGGGCAGCGACCTGGCGAAGCAGTTTGGGTCGCAGGCACCGCGCACTTTGTAATCGCGCGCAGCCCGGTCAGTGCGGGCATGGGCAAAAAAAAGCCGGCGTTGAGCCGGCTTTCAGGACACTGCAAAAGATTACTTCGCTGCCAGCACGCGCTCGACCATGGACTTCAGTTCCGCGTCCGAGGCGCTGACTTTCATGGGATGGCCTTTGCCTTCCTTCAGCTCGCCGATGATCGTGGCTTCGGCGCCGCTCTTTCCCTTGTACTTCGCCGCGACGTCTTTGTAGGCGGGGCCGACTTTCTTGGTCTGCATGTCGTGGCAGCCGAGGCAGCCCTTGGACTTGAGCAGGTCGTCTCCGGATTGGGCGTAGGCAGCACCGGTGAACAGCAGTCCGGCGACGATCGAAGCTAGTGCTAATGATTTCATGGTCTCTCCTGGTTTGTTCTGGGTAGCAGCATACAAATGCGCGGTCTATGGTGCGGGCCGCTTTGCGCATGATACTGCATGTTCCATTGACGTTCCAGCGGGGTTTCGGTTGACAACGTCATCAGCCGGAATCTACGCATCTAACTGAACGGCTGCTCGGGCAGCGGTATCCACTCCGTCTCGTCCGGAATGCGCGGCATCTGCTGCTGCATCCACTGTTCGGCAGCCTCCAGGATTCTTTCCTTGCGCGTGGAAACGAAGTTCCACCAGATATAGCGATGCCCGTCGAGCGGGGCGCCGCCGATTAGGACCAGGCGCGTTGGAGCTTCGGCGCGCAGCTGTATCGTGGTTCCGCTTTCGAGGACCGACAGCACGTGCGGCTCGACGGTCGTGCCATCGATTTGGTATGCCTGGTCCACGCCATAGAGACCGCGCTCTGCGGCCAGCGGCGGAATGGAAAGCGCGCCGCCGGCAGCCAGCGCAATGTCCAGATAAAGCGTTTCGGCGGGCGTGGCCACCGGAGATTCTGCGCCCCAGGCGCGCCCGATCAGCACGCGCACGCTGGCGCCGCCGCGGGTCAGCGACGGGATCTCAGATGCGGGCGTATGCGCGAACGCGGGCTCGGTTTCCTCGTGCGCGCGCGGCAGCGCGGCCCACAGCTGTAATCCGTGCATGCGCCGCGCCTGGCTCACCAGCTCGGGCGGCGTGCGCTCGGAGTGCACGATGCCGCGTCCGGCAGTCATCCAGTTGATTGCGCCGGGTTCGATCTGTTGCACCGAGCCCAGGCAGTCGCGGTGCAGGATTGCGCCTTCGAACAGAGAGCTGACGGTCGACAGCCCGATGTGCGGATGCGGCCGCACGTCATGCACTACGCCCGGCGCCACGTCCATCGGGCCGAAATGGTCGAAGAACAGGAACGGGCCGACCGCCTGCCGCTGCGCTGCGGGCAGCACGCGCAGCACATTGAATCCCCCGAGGTCGCGGGTCCGGCCCTTCAGCGTAACGATGTTTGTCATGGCATCCGCTGCCTTATTTCAGGTTACCGCTATTATCTGCGCAAACGCGCCTGCACTGCATGCGACTATGAGAAGGCATACGTATCCATGGCCAGCACGCCGTACTCATGGCTTGAGTGCAGCCGCTGCGCCTTTGCGGCGTCGCCCGCCGCGCCCATCGCGACGAACAACGGAAGCAGGTGCTCTTCGGTGGGATGATTGCGCTCGGCAAACGGCGCTTGCTTGCGGTAATCGAGCAGCGCTGTGCGGTCATTCTTCTGCAGACGCGCGTGCATCCACTGCTCGAAGTCGCTGACCCAGGACGGAACGTCAGTGTTGCTCGACGAGCCGCTCAACTCATAGAGGTTATGCGTGAACGAACCGGAGCCGATGATTAGAACACCGTCGTCGCGCAGTCTTGCCAGCGCTTTGCCCATGCGCTCGTGCGCTGCAGGAGCGCCGCCATGGTGCAGTGAAACCTGCGCGACCGGTATGTCTGCCTCTGGATACATCAGGCGCAGCGGCACCCACGCGCCGTGGTCGAGCCCGCGGGTGGTGCTGCGTTTGACGGCAAAGCCCTCCTGTTGCAGCAATTCGGCGGCGCGCGCCGCAATATCCGGCGCGCCCGGCGCTGGGTACTGAATCTCGAACAGCGCCTGCGGAAAGCCGCCGAAGTCGTGGATGGTTTTCGGATGTGGAGCGAGGCTCACTTCCAGGCCGGCCGGCGATTCCCAGTGCGCGGAGGCGACGAGGATTGCCTGTGGCCGTGGCAGCGTCTTACCCAATTGCAGCAGAAAGCGGCGGGCGGGGCTGTCCTCGATCGCCATCATTGGCGATCCATGGGAAATATACAGTGTGGGCAGGCTCATGACGGCGCCTCTCTCAAGTGAAGGCAGTACGTCTATCGAATGCGTTCGCTTACGACCGGTCGAGCGCAAAGCGCCCGGTGCCGTGCGCGAGCACGCTCAGCAGTCCGCCGACGATTGCAATGTTCTTCATAAAATGAATTTGCTGGTTTAGCGCCTGGTCTGCCGGCACGCCCCAGTGTGCATGAAAGATGAAGGTGGCGGGCAGCGTGAATACGATCAGCGCCAGTGCCGCCCAGCGCACCTTTACACCCAGCACCAGCATCGCGGCGGCGCCGAATTCGACCAGGGCCGCAGGCCAGATCAGTATGTCAGCCGCAGGCACCCCGTAGGCCTGCATGTAGCCAACATTGGCTGTCATGTATGCGAATTTGCTGTAGCCGGACCACAGGAACAGCGCTGCGAGCGCCAGGCGTCCGAGCAGCGATGCCGCGTCGGTCAATGCGTTGGTGTTTGATTGCTGTGCATTCGGTTTCATATAGTCTCCATGAGTAATCGCTTCTGCGTGCAGAACACTGTACGGGTAGGTGGTGGTCCTCATATGCGGTCTCCTTTGAAGTGCTTGTCTTTGTGCGGGAACCGTTCCGGCAGCCGATGAGTGTATTTAATCAGGTCAGCGTCGGAAGATATACCGGCGGAATGGCAATAGACTGTTGCGCGACACGAAACAATCATGCGCTCGTGGTGATGAGCGTTACAATATGTCGCGCTGCTTCTGATATTCAGAGTTCACTCTACAAGGAGAATCATCATGGCTCTATCCATGTACCAGATTTCGGTGCCGATCTTCGTGCGCCAGTTGACCGGCCTCGCCGTTTGCCTGAAGAAGGCGCAGGCGCTGTACGGGGAAAGGAAATACGACGAAGCGACCCTGTTGGGTTACCGTCTGTACCCAGACATGTTTAATTTGACGCGGCAGGTGCAGGTCGCGACCGACCATGCGCGGATCTGCTGCGCGCACCTGGCAGGGCTGGAGCCGCCGAAAGCCGAGGACAAAGAAAAGAGCCTCGCCGATCTCATCGCACGGGTGGAGACGACGATTGCGTTCCTGAACACGATCAAGGCCGGGCAATGTGAAGGCTCGGAGACCAAGGCGATCGTGCTGAAGATGCGCGACCGCGAGCTGAACTTCACTGGCGTGGAGTTGCTGCAGAACCGCTCCATGCCCAACTTCTACTTTCACCTCACGACCGCCTACGCCATCATGCGCCACAACGGTGTGGAGCTCGGCAAGCGCAACTTCATGGGCAATACCTGACGGCTTAGGGAACCTCTGAGGTTCCTTAGCCGGCTTTGCGCTTGCGGGCCGGCTTTTCCCGCGGCGCTGCCGCTGCACGCGCCTGCAGCAGCATTTGGGTCTGGATGACGATCGCCACCGTCCGCCCGTCTGCGTTCTTAAGGGTGGTTTGCCACACCGAGGTGGTGCGGCCCAGGTGCAGCGGGACGGACACGCCTTTGATCACCGGACCCGTGCCGGCAGCGAAGAAGTTGGTCTTGGATTCGAGCGTGGTCGTGTGATACCCCTGAGGCAGATTCGCCAGCGTGCCCATCGCGCCCAGCGAATCCGCGAAGCCCATCAACACTCCGCCGTTGACCCTTCCATCGCGGTTGAGGTGCACTTTCCGCACCTGCATCTCGGCAGTCACTTTCTTTTTCGTGACCGTGAGCAGGCGTGCGCCCAGCCTGCGCTTCAGGCCTGCCTGGAGGATGCTGCGCATGTAGGCGAGGGTGCGCCGCGGTTTCAATGCTGGATGTCTGTTGAGTTTGACCATAAGAGATCGTAGTCGCTTTCAGTTCGATTGCGCCGGTGGTTTACGAGCAAAAAAATCCCACGCCTTGAGTGCTGGATGTGGGCGGAATGGGGCGCAGCCGGGCCGCATCGCGTCCGCTGCGACGGCATTTTAGCACCCGGAAAACTAGGTGGCGCAAACCCGCGATTTCCTGCGTGCGCATGCGCTAGCTCAAGATGCCTGCGGATCATGGGAGAAAATCGTTGCGCGGTGGAGTAGAATCCCGTTCGATAACTGAGGCGATACCGGATCACCGACTGCCGGGTGGTCATAGACTGGAGAAGAAGAATGGACGAAGCACTGCGCATTGCTGCACTCGAATACCACAGGTATCCCACCCCCGGAAAGATTTCGGTCACTCCCACCAAGGTCCTGGTGAACCAGCGCGACCTGGTGCTGGCGTACTCGCCCGGTGTGGCCGCGGCGTGCAACGCGATCGTCGAGGACCCCAACGAGGCGCAGTCGCTGACCTCGCGCGGCAACCTGGTCGCGGTCATCACCAACGGCACGGCGGTGCTTGGCCTGGGAAACATCGGCCCGCTGGCCGGCAAGCCGGTGATGGAAGGCAAAGCCTGCCTGTTCAAGAAATTCGCGGGCATCGACGTATTCGATATCGAGATCGCGGAGAACGATCCCGACAAGCTGGTCGACACCATCGCGCGGCTGGAGCCCACCTTTGGCGGCATCAACCTCGAAGACATCAAGGCGCCCGAATGCTTCTACATTGAAGAGAAGCTGCGCGAGCGCATGAAGATTCCGGTTTTTCACGACGACCAGCACGGTACCGCGATCATCGTCGGCGCCGCGGTTGAAAACGCGCTCAAGGTGGTCGGTAAGGACTTCGGCAAGGTGCGGCTGGTGGTTTCGGGGGCGGGTGCGGCTGCCATCGCATGCCTGGACCTGATGGTGGCGCTGGGGCTCAAGCGCGAAAACGTGATCGTATGCGATACCAAGGGCGTGATCTACCAGGGGCGCGATGCGTCGATGGAGCCCAATAAGGCGCGCTATGCGCGCGACACCGCGGCGCGCACGCTTGAAGACGCGATCAAGGGCGCCGACATCTTCCTCGGTCTTTCTGGCCCGGGCCTGCTCACGCAGGACATGGTGAAGACCATGGCCGTCGATCCGCTGATCCTGGCGCTCGCCAACCCGGACCCTGAAATCCTGCCGGAACTGGCGCGCGCAGTGCGCCCCGACGCCATCATCGCCACCGGGCGTTCCGACTATCCCAACCAGGTCAACAACGTCCTGTGCTTTCCGTTCATCTTCCGCGGCGCACTGGATGTCGGCGCGACCACCATTAACGAGGCGATGAAGCTTGCCTGCGTGCGCGCCATTGCCGATCTCGCGCGCTCCGAGCACCCGGAGCCCAGCCAGGACTATGCGGAAGGCGGCCTCGCGTTCGGGCGCGATTACCTGATACCCAAGCCCTTCGATTCGCGGCTCATTCTGCGCGTCGCGCCGGCAGTGGCGCAGGCCGCGATGGACAGCAGCGTCGCCACCCGGCCGATCAAGGACTTCAAGGCCTATCGCGAGCGCCTGGCCGAGCATCTGCATCACACCGGCCTCATCATGAAGCCGGTGTTCGAGCGCGCCAAGCAGGCGGTGAAGCGCGTCATCTATTCGGACGGCGAGGACGAGCGGGTGCTGCGCGCCGTGCAACTGGTGGTCGACGATGGCATCGCGCGACCGATCCTGATCGGGCGGCCCGACGTGATCGCGGCACGCATGGCCAAATACGGCCTGCGCTTCAAGCCGGGCGTGGACGTGGAAATCGTCAATATCTACGACGATCCGCGTTATCGCGCGACCTGGCAGCGCTACCAGCAGCTGATGGGGCGCGAGGGCGTGACGCCCGAAGTCGCCAAGGCATCGGTGCTGCGCAATCCTTCGCTGATCGCCTGCCTGCTGCTCGAAATGGGCGAATGCGATGCGGCGCTGATCGGCATTGTCGGCCGCTATGAATCCCACTTGTTGAATGTAGCCAACGTAATCGGCAAGCGGCCCGATGCCGTCGTGTTCGCGGCCATGAACGCGCTGCTGCTCGCGGATCGGACGCTGTTCATCGCCGACACCTACGTCAACGAAAACCCCACGGCCGAAGAAATCGTCGGCATCGCGCGCATGGCGGCAGCCGAGGTGCAACGCTTCGGCATCACGCCGCGGGTCGCGCTGCTCTCGCACTCCAATTTCGGCAGCGCCGATTCGCTCTCGGCGCGCAAGATGCGCGAGGCGCGCCGGCTGCTCGCCGCGCAATGCCCGGAGCTGGAGATGGACGGCGAGATGCACGGAGACTCGGCGCTGTCGCCGGAGTTACGCATACTCGCTTATCCGCAGTCCACGCTCAAGGGCGAGGCGAATCTGCTGATCGGGCCCAATCTCGACGCGGCCAACATCTCGTTCAATCTGCTCAAGGTGACGCGTTCGCAGGGCACGACGATCGGGCCGCTGCTGCTGGGCGCGAAGAAACCGGTACACATCCTGACGCCCACGGCCACGGCACATCGCATCCTCAATGCGACGGCGCTCGCCGTGGTCAATGCGCTCAGCTGACCCGCGTGCACTTTTGAAATTACAAAACGAGGAAGACCGATCGTGATCTATGAGTTGATTACCCAGAACGTCAGGCCCGGCACGCAGGCCGAAGTGGAAAAGCGCTACGCGGAAATTTACGAGAAGCGCAAACAGTTTTCAGAACTCGGCGCGTTCTGGCACACCGAGATCGGCCCGCTCAATCAGGTGGTGCACATCTGGCCGTATCAGGATATTGCGGAACGGTTGCGCGTGCGCAGCGAGGCGATGAAGGCCAAGGTCTGGTCTCCCGACATCGCGCAGTTTCTGGTGAATTCGAGCGCGCAGATACTAATGACGCTGCCGTTCTCGCCCCCGCTCAAGCCCGCCAAGAATGGGCCTTATTTCGAGATGCGCACCTACACCTTCGTCGAGGGCGAGCTGCCGATGCTCGTCGAGTCCTGGGAGCGCGTGCTGGAGCAGCGTCTGACATACGGGCCGCTGTGCGGCGTCTGGTATTCCGAGCTTGGCACGCTCAACCAGTTCATTCAGATCTGGCCGTTCAAGACGCTGAATGAGCGCGAGGACACCCGCGAGAAAGCCCGCATCGCCGGCTGCTGGCCGCCGTCAGCGGCGGCGCTCAAGGCGGGGAGCAGAGGGGCCGAACTTGCCGCCCAGGAAAATAAGATACTGAAGGCTGCCGCGTTCTCGCCCATCCAGTAAGCGCTGCTGCAATGCCGGGCGCTGTGCTTTGTATTACGCGTCGGTGCTCAGCATGTGCAGCTCGGCATGCGCTGTGCCGTTGGATATTTCGATCGTGGCGACCGACACCGGCAGCTTGAAGCGGCGCGGTCCGGCGCTGCCGGGATTCACGTAGAGCACGCCGTTTTCCTGCACGATTAGCGGGCGGTGCGAATGGCCGGTGATCACCACGCCTACGCCGGCAGCCCGTGGATCCAGATCGAGTTCGTACAGATTGTGCAGCATATAGAGCAGCACGCCGCCAATCTCGATCGCCTCGTTTTCCGGCAGCTTCATCGCCCACTCGCCGCGGTCATTGTTGCCGCGCACCGCGGTCACCGGTGCAATCTCCGCAAGCTCGTTTAGCACCGCAGGGCCGCAGATGTCGCCGGCGTGCAGGATGCGCGCTACACCCGTAAGCAAACGCTTGGCCTCCGGGCGCAGCAGATTGTGGGTGTCCGAGATCAGGCCGATCTTCATCGCTCGCTTGTGCTTTCCGAACAGATGCTAGGGCTTGGAGACATGAATGCGGCCCTTGACTCTAGGGCTTAGAGACAGAATGGAGGCCCTTGATGCTAGGGCTTGGATACATAGGGGTTGCTCTTGATGTAGAAGCGCAGCAGGCGGCGCGCCCATTGTCCGGCATAGTCCACGCCGATGCGCGGCCGCTTGACGATCGATATCGATGCGCTGCGCGGTCGCGCGGTGATATACAGCTCGCCGCTCAAAAGATCGCAGCCGTTGATCCGGCGGTCGATGTTCATGGCTTTGCAGAGCAGGCCGGGGCCCTGCGTGCGGCTTTCGATATTCTCAAGCGGCTCGACGGCGCGTAGCAGCACCGCGGATGCCATACCCGCGGCCTGGGTGACCACGTTCATGCAGCAGTGCATGCCGTAGATCATGTACACATAGGCGTGCCCCGGCGGGCCGAACATGACTTTGGTGCGCTCGGTGAGTCCGCGCGCCGAATGCGCCGCGCGGTCGTGCGGACCCAGATAGGCTTCGACTTCGACGATGCGGCCGATGCGCTTCACGCCGCCGCATACGTGGACCAGGCAGGCGCCGAGCAATTCCTGGGCGACGACGACCGGATCACGGTCATAGAAAGTGCGGGCGAGCTTGCTCATGATGGAGTGAAACTAGCGCGTGTCCCCGTCGCCTGCCGGCGCTGCGACGCCCGCTTCATCAGGCCGTGATTCGGCGCATGAGCTCGCGGTTGAAAGCCGGGAGGTCGCCGGGGTGGCGCGAGGTGATCAGATTGCGGTCGACCACGACTTCCTGATCGAGGTAGTGGGCGCCGGCATCGCGCAATTCCTGGGCAACGCCTTGGTAGCAGGTGGCGCTGCGGCCCTTGAGCGCGCCTGCCGACGCCAATATCTGCGGGCCGTGGCAGATCGCCGCCACCAGCTTGTCGTCGTCGCAGAACTCGCGTGCGAGTTCTAGCACGTCGTGGTTCTCACGCAGCGCCGCGGGCGCCTTGCCGCCCGGAAGTATCAGCGCGTCGTAATCATCCACCGATGTTTCATCGATGGCCAGCGTCGCTTCGATTTCATAGCCGTGCTTGCCCTTGATGCTGCCGCGCTTGAGCGATGCGATATCCGTCTCCACGCCCGCTTCGCGCAAGCGGTAGAGCGGAACCAGCAACTCGGTGTCTTCGAAATCATCAGCGCTTATGATCAGTACTCGCATGCATCCGCCTCGTGTCGGTAAAGCATGCGCAGTATAACAAAGGAGAGGGCGCGCTTCAGCGCCGCCGCGGGCGCGCTTATTGCCAGTGAAACTTGTGCAGCACGCGGTGCACGATCGGTGCCAGCACTACGCCCACACCGATGAGGAACATGAGTCCAGCGTATAGAGCGTAGCAGCCGGCGAACAGTTTGCCGGCGTCGGATTTCGGTGCGTCCACCGGCCCCATGCCGCCCAGCAACATGGCGGCATTCAGAAATGCATCCCGCCATGGCAGGTGCTCGAAATGCATATAGCCCGCCATTCCGATGAGCAGCGACAGAGCGAGCAACGCCAAGGCGACCAGGATGTGACTGGACAGGCGCCGCAAAAAACGCAGACGCGACAGCGGTTCCTCAGTGCGCGATTCGTACATGAATTTATGGGCTCCGGTGTGCTTTGGCGTGGCGCAGATTTGTGGTCTGGCGACTGCCGTTGGTGTAATTCAGGCTGCTACTGTCTGCAGGGGAAAGACCACGTCGATTTGCGTGCCCGCGCCGGGCGAGGATAGCGCTGCCATGCGCCCGCCCAGGCGCCTGGCGCGTTGCTCGATGGCGAGCAATCCCAGTCCGCGGTTCCCCCTGCTGTCGAGGATGGCAGCGACGTCGAAGCCGATGCCGTTGTCGCGCACACTGAGCGTGAGTTCGCCGCCGCTTTCGTGCAGGCTTACCCACACGTCGCTGGCATGTGCATGGCGCTGCACATTGTTCAGCGTCTCCTGCGCCATGCGGAAGCACGCTTTTTCCACATCCAATGGCGCCCGCACTTTCATATCTGGTGCATCAACGTGTATCGTGACGTCCTGCGCAGCGGCCTGCTGTGCGCAGTGCGTGCGCAGCGCTTCGCTCAATCCCAGATCTTCCAGTTGCAGGGGCGCCGTGCTGAGCGCCAGGCTGGACATGCGTTCCTGCAATGAATCCGCCAGGGTGAGCGCTTCCTGGAAATGGGCCTCGGATTTGATGGCATCGGCGCGGTTGCCCAGCATCTGCAGATGCAGCCTTAACGTGGTGAGTTCCTGCCCGAGCTGATCGTGCAGCTCATAGGCGATCGTGCGGCGCTCGTTCTCCTGCGCGATCGACAGGTGCTCGGAAAGCAGGTCCAGGCGCTTTAGAAGATTCTCGCGCAGCTCATCGGCGCGCTTGCGGCGGCTGATGTCGAGCGCAAGCCCCACGTAGTGCCTGACCGTCCCCGGCAGATCGCCGGGCACCGGACTTCCGCGGTCCCAAATCCAGCGCATGGAGCCATCCGGCAGGACGATGCGGTACTCATGGTCGAGCGGCAGTCCCGCGTTCTGGAGTTTGAGATGCTCGAGCACGCGCTGCCGGTCATCCGGATGGATGGCGTCGATAAAGGTTTGGGGGTTTTCCTGCAGGCTCTGGACCGTGCGTCCCCATACGCGTTCGTAAGAGGGGCTGACGTAAAGAGTTTTCTCGACCGCAGGATCGCTTGACCACACGACGGCATTGACAGCGTTCGCGACCAGCCCGAATCGTTCATTGCTTTCGCGCAATGCCGCTTCGTTCGCAGCATGGATTTTCTCGGCCGCCTCGCGGTCGTGCCGCCGCCACAGCAGCAGCAGCGTCGCTGCCAGCAGCAGCGCCGTCATCAACGTGCCGCCGATCACGTAGTTCGTGCGCAGCGCGTAGTAAGGGGCGAGCACCGTCGCCACCGGCTGGCGCACGTAGAGTACGAGCGGGTAGCTGGGCACCTTGTAATAGGAAAACAGGCTGTCGATGTTCTCGATCTCGCTGATGGCTCGGTAGTCTGCGGATTCCGGGTCGCCGGGCCTGAGTCCAGGGGTCGTGCTCTGCGGCAGCGAATGGCCCAGCGCAGCGAGAAAATTGCGCGAGCGCGCGAGAAACTTCCCGTCCGCGCGCACCAGGGAGATGTTTCCGCCTTCACCCGGCTTGAGGTCCATGTAGACCTGCTCCAGCGCCGGGGGAGACAAGGAATAATCGAGCACGCCGGCGAAGCGCTGCTGACCGTCATAGATCGGGCGCGTGAACTGAATCGTCGCCTGACCAGAGATCCGGCCCTGCAGAGGTTCGCTGATGTGGAGTTGGTCGTCAGCGCCGCGCTGCCGATGAAATCTGAAGTAATCGCGGTCCGAGATATCGACCGGCTTCCAGCCGGGGGTGGTATCCCAGGCGGCGATGCCGTTCGCACCGGCGACGCCGACGTGCGTGATCGACTCGCGCTTCAGGAATTCCCGCTGCCGGGCGACTGCGGCGCCGAACGCTTGCGGGCCGTTGTGCCATTCCTCGCGCAGCGTGAGCAGCGACAGGTCGATGACGCGCACCGTTGCCTCCACGTGCTCGGACAGGCTGCGCGCGAGATTCCGCCCGTCGAGGTTCGCCTCGGCGATCGATTGGTCCTGCGCCGTCTGCAGCGCAAGCCAGATCGCCGCCCACAGCACGCATGCCGCGATGCCGCAGCCTGTGACATAGAGCAGGCTGCGGCGGCCTGAGATCAGGGCTGACATCCGCATAGCATAGGCGCGCTGGAGTGGTTCCGCAAATTATTATCGCTGTGGCAGGGCGCAGGGAGCGCATCCAAATCCTCTAGTCCTGGTACGGGACTCGGGTGTTGCCGCACGCGCAGGCGGGAGGCGTGCGTTCCCATGTTTACGTTGACGGCAGGCCGCCGAAACTTATTGAATCTGCGCGTAGGCGGCGCGTGCGGCGGCGATGCCATTGAAGGCGGCCGGAAAGCCGGCGTAGAGGGCCATTTGCTGGATCGCTTCGACGATTTCGTCGCGCGTCGCACCCGCTTTGAGGGCGGCGCCGATCTGCGCTACCAGTTGGGGCTGCGTGGTGGCCAGCGCGGTGAGCAAAGCGATGGTGGCGAGGGCCTTGATGCGATCCGCGAGCGCTGCGCGGGCGAGGATGTCGCCATAGCCGAACTCGATCAGGTAGCGCGCGAGCTCCGGCGCGGTTTCCTGGACGTCGCGCAGGAAGCCGGCGCCCGTTTCCCCATGCAGTTGCGCAAAGGCCAGCATGCCGCGCGCATGGCGATCTGGGCTCCCGTCATCCGGTGCCGCCGCGCCGTTCAGAGTTCTCTCCTGAAATACCTCTCTGACCGCGAATAATCCGTTGAGCGCCGCGGGAAAGCCGGCATAGACTACGCACAGCATCACCGTTTCGACCACGTCCGATGGCAGGCAGCCTGCGTTGAGCGCGCCGCGGATGTGATATCTGAGCTGCGTAGGCGCGCGCCCCATGGCGGCGAGTGCCGCGACGGTGCACAGTTCGCGCGTCCTGAGATCGAGGATGGGCCGCGACAGGATGTCGCCGTAGGCGAACTCGACGGTGTAGCGTGCGAGATCCGGCGCAATCTCTGCGAGGGCATTGAGCGGCGCCAGGCCTTCATCGCCGCCGATCTTGTATAGGGTGGTCAAGCCGCGCTGGTAGCGCTCCGATATGGACACTTCGATCTCCTACATTTGCCGGTCGCTCAACAGCCGCTCGATGCGGCGGTCGGGCACGAGCCACATCAGGGCCACCAGCACGTAAAGCGCTTCCGCGATCCGCAGCCCGAGAAAAGCGCTGGGCACTGCCACTGCGTAGAGCACGATCGACAGCTTGCCTTTGAGGTCGCTGCCTACGGCCTTGGCGAGCAGCGATTGCTCGCCCTGGCTGGCGATGATGGCACCCTGAAGGATCGTGTAGGCGATCCCGGCCATCAGCAGCACGAAGCCATAGAGCGCCGCCGGCACGGGCGCGAAATGGTTTTCTCCCATCCAGCCGGTGACGAACGGAAACAGCGAGAGCCAGAACAGCAGATGCAGGTTAGCCCAGAGTATGGGGCCGCTGACGTGCTGCACCGCGTGCAGCATGTGGTGGTGGTTGTTCCAGTAGATGCCGATATAGACGAAGCTCAGCACGTAACTCGAGAATACGGGGAGCAGGGGGGCGCAAGGCATCGAGGTCGGCGCTATGCGGCACCTTCATCTCCAGCACCATGATGGTGATGATGATCGCGAGCACGCCATCGCTGAATGCTTCCAGTCTGCCTTTACCCATGTTTGCCTTTCAGGTCCGTTCGTTGCGCAGGTGGGCTAGCTCCTGCCAGGGTTGTACGCTCCAGTAGCGGCGGGCGGCCCCGGAGGGCGAGGGCAGCACGAACAGTCGCGTGCACCCGGCCATTGCAGGCAGCAGGCCGTAGCCCACGGGTTGCCCCAGGTATTCCTGAGCCGCGCGCTTGCTGGTGAACGCCAGCAGGCGCGGATGAAATTGCTCGATGAGGCGATGCACGCGGGCCGGATCGAAATGCTGCTTCGCGAGCGCGGAATCGCTGCCTGAGGCGCGTTTTACGATGTCGGTGAGCCCGATCTTCAGCGGCATGAGCTGCGCGTATTCCTCAGGCTCAAATTGGCGCGGCGTGAGGCCGACCTCGTGGAGCGTAGGCCAGAAGGCATTGCCGGGCCCTGCGTAGTAAGCGCGTCTGCGCGCGGATGCGTCGCCGGCTGCGGTTCCACAAAAGAGGATATCGAGACCGGGAGCGAGCAGGTCGGGGAGCACGGAATCTTGAGGAGCAGGCGTGCCGACGGAATGATCCATGCGGCAGATTGTAATCTGCCTTTGCGCTTTGGAGGCGCGTACGGTCCGATTTCGCGGCACGCGGCGTGTGCGCAAGGTGAAGGGTCATCGCCGTTGGTCGATCTACCAAGTTCTTGCAGCACCCGAAACGCTATAATTCAATTCGGAAGCTGAATAGACGCATGCGTGATCAACAATAGCTAATTGGTCGAAATCAGGGTGGCCGCTGGAGGTTCCAGCAATTGAGCGTTAAACATGACTGACTTTCTGGAAAAAAGGGTAATCGTCTGCGGCGGCGGCCTGGCGGGACTCTCCGCCGCAGTGACCGCGCTGGAAGATGGCGCCTGCGTTACCCTGATGGAGAAGGCGCCCGAAGTCGGGGGCAGCTCCGCGCTATCCGGCGGCGCGATCTGGGCCTTTGCCGATTTCGAGGAGCTGCGGGCTGCGATTCCGGACGGCGACGCCATGCTGCAATGGCTCGTCTATGACAACATCGATGCGGCGCGTGACTGGCTCGCGACTCAGAATGTAACTCTGGCCGCTGAGGAATTGCACGCGGAGCAGGGGCGGCGTGCGCGCTCGATCAATCCGCCGCAAGCGATCGCCGCGCTCGCTGACAAGTTCCTGAAGTTGGGCGGCCAGCTGCGTCTGGAGAGCGCCCTGGATGCGCTCATCGTCGTGGACGGCATTGTTAAAGGCGTGCGCATTGCGCACGGATCCTGCACGCAGGACGAAGCGGCGGGCGCGGTGGTGCTTGCCACCGGCGGCTTTCAGGGCAACCCTGAACTGTTGTCGCGCTATGTGGTGCGCAATCCGGACAACTTGTACCTGCGCGCCAACGCCTGGAGCACGGGGGACGGCTTCCTCGCTGCAACCCAGGCCGGAGCGGCGGCATCGCCGGGGCTCGATACTTATTACGGACATGCGCTCGCGGCTCCGCCGGCCAGGTTTTCGAGGCTGGAGCTGCGGGACATGAGCCAGTATTACGGGCAGCAGGCGATCGCCGTCAATTTGCGCGGTGAGCGCTTTGCCGATGAATCTGATGGAACGGCGGAGCAGGTGCTGAATCAGAGGCTCGCCCAGCAACCTGGGGGCAGAGGGTTTTACATCATCGATCAGGAGTTGATGGATTCTCCGGTGATCAAGGGCAGGCCGCTGTTGACCCGGGTGATCGTCGGCCGGGCCCAGGCTGCCAAAGCGCCGGTAATCGTCGCTGCTACGATCGCAGAGCTTTGCCGGAAGCTAAGCGCAATGGGCGTGCCCGAGTCGAAGCTGTTTCGAGAAATCACCGAATTCAATCGGGCGATAGCGTCGCAACAGGCCGATGACCTCGAGCCGGCCAGGCGGCGCAACCGCAAGAGCTTGTGCAAGCCGCCTTACTATGCCATCGGTGTGCAGGCATCGATCACGTTTACCATGGGCGGCCTGCAAATCGATGAGCGCGCGCGGGTGCTGCGACGTTCCGGCGGGAGTTCACCGTCGTCTGCCGTGCCGCCCAGTCGCGCCTTGACGGATGCGGATGCTCTCTCCATTGGCATCGGCGCGGATTACCGCCAGACGGCGATAGCCGGCCTATACGCGGCGGGATGCGATGCCGGGAACATGAGTCATTTCGACTACATGGGCGGCTTGGCGGTGGCGCTGGTCACTGGACGCACCGCGGGCAACAGCGCGGCTGACTACGTCAGGACGATACCTTAGCGGCTGTGCTATTCGAGGCGAATCCGAGCCGGACGTCAGCCCGGCAATAGCCTGGCGATCGCTTCCACTGCAGCGACGGCTTTTTCAGCTTCGGATTCACGAGCAGTCGTCCCTTCCATCTGGGGCTGCGTAAATTTGTAGAGCTTCAGGTTTGGGTACCCCAACCCCGTCGCCTGTGCACGCGCCGCCCGTTCAAAGCTGTCGTGGACCAGGACGATCACCGGATGACCGGCTTTGCTCAATGCTATTCCGTCGCGCACGGCGCCGGAGGTGCAGGAGCCTCAGGCGCCGACGCCGACGAGCGCAAAGTCGGTCTGGCGTATCAGGTCTGCCATCTCGCCGCTGGGGGCGGGCGCCCAGGTATTCGTCTTGTATAGCCGCTGCATGGTTTTAGGCTGCAGTTTCTTTTCGACTTCGCGTTCGAGCGCATTCCAGAATTCAACAACGGAGGAATGCTGATTGAATACCAATCCGATGCGCTTGTTGCTCAGGCTGTCGAGATGGTTTGCAGCGCGGGCATGGACCGTCTCGACTTTGCATACGGGGTTATATATCACGATGCTCATGTGGTCTCCGCAGTCAATGATGGACGTCGTAATAAGCAATCCTGCGACGCCCGGAAAAGGTTCGAATCAATTCGCCGTTTAGGATAGATCTTCTGGAAAGCGTACTCGTTTGGTTACCGTATTGCCGCCCGGCGGACCCCATCCTCCGCACAGCGAGCAAAACGCGCCTCCTGAGCCCCAACCGCCGGTAACGAAGATCGCCAGATTGTCTACGCTGCGAATGACCGGAACGCGCGCCTCGTCGTCATTGACATCGACCATCTTGTTCCAATGCAGGGGATGCACCTCCGAGAAGCCGCGGCGCCGCTTCAGGTCCCGTACCGAGCGGGTTGCCAGCTGCATGATTTTCTCTTTCACCTGCAATTTGCTGAGCCCTGCATCCGCGAGATTCTTGGCTGTCATCGGCCCTAATGCCAACACCATGAACCCGCCGCCCGAAACATTGTTGCTGCCGAGCGCTACGATCGAATCCGCAAGCACGAACAGCACGTCTTCGACGGGGCTGTATCCGGCGCCGCTGCCTAAAGTGGTGGGGCCTGCGGTTGCGGTGACGGTGACGGTCGTGTCCTGTGGCCCAAATCCATATTCAATGCTCAGGGGTTCCCAGGGATTGGCTTCCGCATCTTCGGCCACGCAGAAGCTGTAATAGCCGGGGTGCCCGTGGGTTGTCTTGCAGGGTTCACCGGGATAACCTCCGCCGCCATTCCAAAGGATCAGGCGCACCGCTCGTCCGATGGTGGCGCTCGGGCGGCAGCCATGGCCGAATGCGCCCTCCTGAGTATTGAACCCAAGCTTCTTGACGGCCGCACCGCTTACGACTACCAGCGGCGCGCACGAGTGCGTGGTGGTCTGTACGCCGTTCAGATTGAAGCGGTCTTCGAGCATCGCTTCGACGGCGGCGATGACGATGGGAACGTACTCCGGCCTGCAGCCCGCCATCACCGAGTTGATGGCGATTTTCTCTACCGTCAGAATGCCATTGCGGGGAGGGATGATGCCGATGACCTCCTGCGGATCGCGCTTCAGATAGTCGAGGATTTCGACGATCGCATCCCGCGTGGGCGGTACGACTGGAAGGCCATCGGTCCAGTGCTGTTCGTAACAGAGGTTGTGGGCCGCGGCCAAATCTGCAACTTCAAACGGTTCGGATTCAATATTCATATGATCTTTACTAGTGCTCTGTCAGTCGCCTGGAATGAGGCCGGTCAATCGCCTTTGATGCCAGCATCCTTTATTACTTTGCTCCAGCGCGCGGTGTCTGCCTTGATCGTGGCGGTGAATTCTGCGGGAGTGCTGCCGACTGTCTCCGCTCCGGAACTCGCGAACTTCCTCTGTACTTCCGGCTGGCTGAGGGTGCGTTGCGTAGCCTTATACAATTGGTCGACGATGCCCGCCGGTGTTTTAGCGGGTGCAAACATTCCCAGTATAAAAAGCGCCTCATAGTTTGGCAGGCCAGACTCCGCCACCGTCGGGATGCCGGGTGTCAGCGGAGAGGGCTTTGCGCTGGTCACCGCGAGCGCTCTCAATCGTCCCGTCTTGACGTGGGGCAGCAGCGCTTCCACCGGTTGAAACGTCAATTCAATTCTTCCCCCGATCAGATCGTTGCGCGATGGCGGCCCGTCCTTGTAATTGACGCGCACGATATTGATGCCCGCCATGGCCTTGAACAGTTCGCCCGCGAGGTGGCCGGTGCTGGCGGTGCCCGTGGTGGAGTAATTCAGCGAGCCCGGCTTGCTCTTGGCCAGGGCGATCAATTCTTTGACGGAGTGTGCGGGCACCGAAGGATGGGCCACCAACAGGGTGGGTGAACTCGTGATCCACGTGACCGGAACAAAATCCTTTTCCGCATCGTAAGGAACCTGCTGCAGCAGCGGCGTTATCCAAAGCGTGCCGCTGTGCACGAGCAGGGTGTATCCGTCGGGCGCGGCCTTGGTGAGTATTCCGGCATGGATGACGATGCTGCCGCCTCGCGGGTCCACCACCACGGGTTGCCCCAGCGCTTCAGTGATTCCCTGTCCCACCAGGCGCGCTGCCACCTCGCCGGCCCCACCGGCGCCTGCGCTGACGATATGTATAGCCTTGTTCGGATAGCCCTGGGCGGAAGCCGCCTGTGCGGCCAGCGCCATCAACAGAACCATGGGCGTACGGATGGAAAAATTCAATGAACGCATAGCTGATCCTCTGGTAAATAAGCGGTATTCAATCTATTTGCCACTGACACGGATATTGCACCGGCCCTGCAGGACTGCGCGGGCGTCCTGCGGGCCACTGGGTCTAGATCGGGACTAGCTCATGATGAAGCCCGCCCGGCTCGTTCAGGGCCGCCCGCATCAGAAGCGCGACCCCTTCAATTTCGCTGATCATGATGGTGAAGTGGGAAATGCGATGGACCGAACGGATCAGGCAGCCTTCCATCAAGTGGCCGCAAACGGTCTGCGACGGAGTGGTGATGGTCAAGTGAACGTGCACGTAAGCCTCGCCATCCACATAGCGCCCGACCGCAAATGGCACTTTGCCGGTTCCCGGCGCGTGTACGCGCCCGACGATCCCGTGGCCGCTGATCTCCATGTCTCCATTTAATTCCAGCAAGCCTATGGTTTTTTGCCCCTCGACAAATTTTTGCAGTACGGCGTGAGTAAGCGATCCAGTGATCGAGTGCACCACTCCGGCCTTTATGTTGTGGCGGTTCACTACGCCGCGAATCGCAACCAGCAGATCTTCGCCTTGCTCTAATTGAGTGACGACGGTTCGTCCCATGCGGCCGACAAATTCAGAAACCATGTGAGTCCTCCGTGTTTACGGCAAACAATTCGTGGAACAGTGGGCATTTGCAGAGCCGGTGCGATGGCGTTTGGAGCGCCAGCGAGGTTCCAATAATACCGGATTTGCGGGCGCGGGCGGCAGATGGAGGATTGCATCCGGGTGGGCGCTGTCCGCAGCCGGGAATATTCCGGCCCGTCAGGCGTGCGCCTGAACCGTCGCGGGCGAACGCGGTCGGCCCGTGGCTGATGCTGTCCTGGGCGGCGTCGCAGCTGCGGTGCGCGCAGTGCACTTGCTAGCGGGTGCGGTTGTATTGGTAGTCTTCGCGCTCGACCGTGCCCACGCGCAGGCCGGGCGGCAGAGCGGGACGGACCACACGCGCGTGGGTCTCGAGCGCAGCATCATCCGCCCAGCGCTCCAGCAGCGTCAGGCGGTCGGGATTTGCCACGCCCTGGAAGATTTCGTACTGTTCGCAGCCGGGCTCGGCCTGCACTTGCGCGCAGCGTCCCTTGTATAGCTGAGCGAGTTCTGAGCCCCTGCCAGGGGCTGCCGTGATTGTAATGATGAGTCGGATTGACATAATTGCCCCTTAAGTTGCCGAGATTGAATTCGCCTGCGGTCGTTGCGCCGGCGTCCTTTGCATAACGCAGTTATCGAGGCGCGCTGCTCAGCGTCCCTCCAGGCGGCCGGGCACGCGCCTATAGATGATGTAGTAGACCAGCCCGACCAGCACGCTGCCGCCGATCAGATTGCCCAGGATCACCGGCACCAGGTTGCCGATAAATCCCATCCACGTGATGGCGTCGGCGCCAAGGCCGCCTTTGCCGAAAGCCTTTTCCAGCATGGCGAGCGGAATGATATACATATTGGCGATGCTGTGCTCGAAGCCGGCGGCGACGAATGCCGTGATCGGAAACACGATCGCCACCACCTTGTCGATGACACTGCGCCCGGCGAGCGCCATCCACACCGCCATGCACACCAGCACATTGCACAGGATGCCCCTGAAGAAGGCGTCCCAGAATGGCAGCGTGCATTTGGCGGCGGCGATTTTGAGGTACTGCGCCGCGATCGCGCCGTTGTTCATCTCCAGATGGCCGGACAGAAACACCAGCAGCGCGAGTCCGGCGGCGCCGATGAAGTTCGCGCTGCAGGCAATGATCCAGTTTCGCAGCAGCTCGTAGGTCGTGATCCTGTTATCGGCCCACGCCATGACCAGCAGATTGTTGCCGGTGAAGAGTTCGGCGCCGGCGATGGTGACGAGGATCAGTCCCAGTGAAAATACCAGGCCGCCCAGCAACTGGGCCGTGGCGAAGCCGAGGGTGGCGTCGGATTTGACCAGCACGAAGCACAGCGCCCCCAGGCCGATGAAGGCGCCGGCAAGCACGCCCAGCATCAGCGTCGAGAGCAGCGGCAGGCGCGCCTTGGTGACGCCGACGGTTTCCACGCGTTCGGCTATTTCTCTGGGAGCAAAAGCGTCGAAACCGAAAATTTCAGACATGGCGCGCCTCTGATGATGAACCCTCGATCAGGGGGGATTGTGTATCAGATCGGCGCTTTTGGCGAGCGCTCCGCGCAGTGCAGAAGTGGAAAGTCGCTGCTCAAGGAATGCGCGCAGCACTCTCCCAGGCGATGAGCGCACGCTTGCGCACCTGCCCCCACCGGTACTCGCCGACCACGCCGGTTTCCCGGATCACGCGATGGCAAGGGATGAGATAGGCGAGCGGATTGCGGCCGACCGCGGTGCCGACGGCGCGGGCGGCAGCCGGTGCACCCACTGCAGCGGCGAGATGTCCGTAGCTCACCAGTACGCCGCGCTCTACGTGCAGCAGCGCCCGCCACACCTGGGCCTGGAATGCTGTGCCTTTGACGTGCGCGCGCAACGGGATGAGCCTGTCGGAGGTGCGCTGGAAAATTTGCGCGGCACGCAGCACTGCAGCGGCATCGTCGCGCTTGAGGCGCGCCCGCGGCCAGTCCGAATGCAACGCGCCCGCCGCTGCGTCCTCATCTCCAGGCTCGACGAATGCGATGCGGCAGATACCGCGCGGATTTTCGCCGATGATGCATTTGCCGAATGCGCTTGCCGCATAGCCATAAGTGATCGTCCATCCTTCACCGCCGGCCTTTAGTTCGCCGGGGGAAGCCGCCTCCAGGCTCACGCACAGGTCGTGCAGCCGCCCCGGTCCCGACAGTCCCGCAGCGAGCGCGGCATCGAGCACGCTCGCGCCCTCATGCAGCAATTGCTTCGCATGGGCGACGGTGAGGCACTGCAGAAAATCCTTGGGCGTGATCCCGGCCCAGGCGCTGAACAGGCGGTGAAAATGAAACGTGCTCAGGCCCGCGCGCTGCGCCAGCGTGCTGAGGTCCGGCTGCTCGGTGTGGCTCTCAGCCAGATAGCGGATGATGCGGGCGATGCGTTCGTAATCGTTCATGCGCCGATTCTAATGCCGGGGCCGCGCGGTTCCCACCCGATTCTTGCTTCTGGTGCCTTTGCGTTGCTGCGGCCATTGCGGGCGGGCTCGCAGGTGCCCGAGGGACTATAATGTCGGTTAAAGAAGGCCTGAAGATTGCGACACTCCATCACTGCTGTCCCTGTGGCATCCGATCCAAGTCCGCACTGCGGCGCGCCTGCGCGGCGCCACGCTGACTCATGACGATGCACCAACTGGATTCGGTTTTTTCCCCCAACGGCGCGCTCGCGCAGGCGATCGAAGGCTTTCGCCAGCGCGAGGGGCAGCTCGAGATGGCGCACGCGGTGGCAGATGCGATCGAGCACAATGCGGTGCTGGTCGCGGAGGCGGGCACCGGCACCGGCAAGACCTTTGCGTATCTGGTGCCGGCGCTGCTCTCCGGCGGCAAGGTGATCATCTCCACCGGCACTAAGACGTTGCAGGACCAGCTCTACGACCGCGACATCCGCGTGGTGCGCGAGGCGCTCAAGGTGCCGGTCACGGTGGCGTTGCTCAAGGGTCGCGCCAACTACGTGTGCCATTACTACGTGGAGCGTGCTGAGAGCGAAGGGCGCTTTCCCAGCCGCGAGGACGCGCGCTATCTGCCGGTGATCGCGAATTTCGCCAAGCACAGCGCGAGCGGCGACAAGAGCGATCTGCCCGCGGTGCCTGAGAACGCGAGCATCTGGTCATACGTCACCTCGACGCGTGAGAATTGCCTGGGCTCTGAGTGCCCGCATTACGGCAAGTGCTTCGTGATGGAGGCGCGCAAGCAGGCGCTCGCCGCCGACGTGGTGGTCGTCAATCACCATCTGTTCTTCGCCGATGTGGTGTTGCGCGAGGAGGGCGTGTCCGAGCTGCTGCCCTCGGCCAACACCGTGGTGTTCGACGAAGCGCATCAGCTGCCGGAGACCGCGAGCCTGTTCTTCGGGCAGACGGTCGCGACCTCTCAACTGATCGAGCTGGCACGCGACACGCGCATGGAAGCGGTCATCGGCGCGCGGGAATATGCAGCGCTCCCTGACGCGGCGCACGTGCTGGACAAGGCGGCTCGCGACCTGCGGCTGGTCTTTAAGGAGGAAAGCGGGCGCTTCCCGTTCCAGGCGCTGGAGCGCGTGCGCGATTTTGCGCCGGCGCTGCAGACACTGTGCGAGCGGCTCGCCGCGCTGGTCGCCGCACTCGAGTCGCAGGCCGAACGCAGCGAGGGGCTGGAGAAGTGCCGGCAGCGCGCGCACGTGTTGAGCGAGCAGCTGCAGCATTGGCGCGATCAGCACGACCCAACGTTCGTGCGCTGGGCGGAGCTCTATGGCCAGGGCCTGCATCTGAATGCGACCCCGCTGTCGATCGCCGAGATTTTCGCGGCGCAGCTTGCCGAGCGCCCGCGCTCGTGGATTTTCACTTCGGCCACGCTCTCGGTGGGCGGGGATTTCAGTCACTACAGCAAGCAGATGGGGCTTGCCGGTGCCGATGCGCGCTCGTGGGAAAGCCCCTTCGATTTCGCAGCCCACGCGCTGCTCTACGTGCCCAAGGGCATGCCCGAGCCCAACACGCCCGATTACACGCGCGCGGTGGTCGCCGCGGCGCTGCCGGTGCTCGAGGCGAGCGGCGGCCGTGCATTCCTGCTCTACACCAGCCTGCGCGCCATGCGCGAGGGCCACGAACTGATCAAGGATGCATTCGCGCGGCGCGGGCTGGATTTTCCGGTGCTCCTGCAGGGCGAGGGCTCGCGCACCGAATTGCTCGAGCGCTTCCGGCGGCTTGGCAATGCGGTGCTGATCGGCAGCCAGTCGTTCTGGGAGGGCGTCGACGTGCGCGGCGAGGCGCTGTCGCTGGTGGTGATCGACAAGCTGCCATTCGCCGCTCCCGACGACCCGCTGCTCGCTGCGCGCATCGACAAGATCAACCGCGAGGGCGGCAATGCATTCGTGGAGTTTCAGTTGCCGCAGGCGGTGATCACGTTGAAGCAGGGCGCGGGACGCCTGATCCGCGACGAAACCGATCGCGGCGTGCTGATGATCTGCGACCCGCGGCTCTTTACCAAGGGCTACGGCAGGAAGATACTGCGCAGCATGCCGCCGATGAAAGGCACACGCGAGATCTCAGAGGTGATCGCGTTTTTCGAAAGCGC
>CAIVHG010000039.1 GCA_903905655.1 uncultured beta proteobacterium
AGCAGGTCGGCAATCTTCGACGAGTCGTACTCGTTCATCTGGCAGCCGAAGGTCTTGATGTAGATCTTCTGCGTCATGCGGCTAGTGTCCTGAGTCCTTAATTCGCTGAACAAAAGATGTCGAGAATTGACGCCATACTTTGTCGCAAATCCGCGCCGGGTGCCCAACCCGGCTGTGGTTTGCTTCGCGTCTGGCGCCAATTTCGCCATTTTTGTCCTGTAACGTATTCACGAAAGGAAACTGTTCTTCAACGAACTAAAGACTCAGGACACTAGCGCTTGCGAGCCAGCTGCTGCTGCTCGCTGTCGGACAGTATGTAGATGCGCCCGACGTCGCCCTGCAGATCGGTCGTGTACAGCACGGCGGCGCCTGGCGGCAGCGCGCCCTGTATCAGACTGCGGTTGTTCTGGTCATAGATGACAGCGCCCGGAGCAAGCTTCATCGTCTTGCCGGCCAGCTTCACGTACGGCATGGCTATGGGTTCGCCGGTAGTTGCGCGCTTGGCGTCCGCGGGCAGAGTGCGAAACTGCGCCTGCGCATCGACCGCGTGCAGCAGGCACGCGGCAGCAATCGATGCAATGAGATGGCGTAGCTTCATGGAAGTGCAAACTCTTTTAAATCAGATGGCTAGGTTCTGGATTATATCCCAACGCAGCCTGCACCCTGTAGACGGGCCGGTTACTACCATCGGCGGGGCGCAGGGTCAGACGGGCGCGTTTTCATGCGAGCGCAACGCCATTTACGGATTCCGGCGACCGCAGCTTGTACGCATGTGTAGTGCGATGTCATCGGACGAGTCGATTACCGCCTGCCGGCTTGGGCTCTCTGCTGCTGTGGCAGCGACGCGGGCGCGGGTCGCTTCGCCGGTGCGCCGGGTGATGAGGTTTGCCGCTGTATCTACATCGTCAGCGCTCACCGCTCCGCCTGCGAACAGGCCACTCAGGTCGGCCTCCAGCGCGCGCGCAAGCTCCGCCAGTTGACGCTCGCTCACCGCCAGATGACGCTGCTCGTGCTCCAGGATCAGGTGATATTCGCAGGAGCCCTCTGCATAGTCGCTCGCAACATAAATGGTGGCAGGTTCGAGGGAGGCGCGCACCGTGATCGACGGACTTATACAGAACCGTCCGTCCGCGAGCCGAACGTTATTCATCCTCATGCTGGTCGCAGCCTGAAACTTGGTGACGGTGCGGCCGAGCATCCTTTGGTTTGGCCCTATATGTTCCTGCTCGCTCAGCGCGCGCACGTCCTGCGAGCGGTCGATGGTGTAGCGCACCGGCTGCGGTAGCACGCTTGCGGTGGCAGGCTCGAGCTTGCCCTCGCACACGGCTGGCCGCACGATAGTTGCGGACTCAGCGGCGCAAGCCGGCGCACACGTGCACAGCGCGGCCGTTAATGCAGCAATTCCGCAGACGCTCAGACAGGGACGGCGGGACATGGCTTCGGTAAGCGGTGCTTTATGAGATCAGGCCAGTCGAGCCTATCACAGGGGCAACCGGGGGCGTATGGTGTTACTAGCTAGCGTGCGTAGTGCAGCTAAGGCGGGGAAATGGGGCGCTACTTTGCGCTTGGCGCCGTTGCCTGTGAGCATAATCTAGACCCCGATGCAGAGCTTAGGAGAAGCCAAAGATTCGCGGCCCGCTTGCGGAGGCGCCGCATTGGGGCTGGTGCTACGCACGCGAAATACCTCTCGAAAGCATCGCGCGCGGGCGTGGAATTGGTGGCGAATCAGGGATTTGAACCCCGGACCAACGGATTATGATTCCGCTGCTCTAACCGCTGAGCTAATTCGCCATGAAGGCGCGGGAGTCTAGATTTGAGCCTCGATTTTGTCAAGATTGTGTCAGGTTTAGGTATCATCAGCCAATGAACTTTGATGTGGTCATCGTCGGCGGCGGATTGGTGGGGGCCAGCCTTGCGCTCGCCCTGCGCGAAACCGGATTGCGAATTGCGCTGGTCGACGCGCAGGCCGTGCGTCCGGATACCGATGCCTGGGACAGCCGGGTCTACGCCATCAGCCCTGGCAGCCGAGCCTTTCTAGCGAGTTGTGGGGCGTGGGCGGGGCTCGACGTCGCGCGTTTGGCCGCCATCGAGGAAATGCACATTTTCGGCGCTGAGGATGGTCCGGAACTCGACTTCAGCGCATACGACGCCGGCTTGCCCGAACTCGCCGTGATCGCAGAAAGCGGCCGCCTGCAATCCGCGTTGTGGCGGGCACTTGCGGACGAACCCGCGGTCACCGTGATCGCACCCGTGAAATGCGCATCGCTGAGGCTGACCCCCGAGGAAGCGGTGCTGGAACTCGGTGATGGAAAAACGCTGTGCGCCAGCCTGGTGGTGGGCGCGGACGGTGGCGAATCCTGGGTGCGCGCGCAAGCGCAGATCGGAGTCGATCTGCACGTTTATCATCAGCGGGCGGTGGTCGCGAATTTTTCTGGAGACATCCCGCATCGCGGCGTCGCCTACCAGTGGTTTCGCGGCGATGGTGTACTGGCGTTATTGCCGCTGCCGGGAGCGCGCGCGTCCATGGTCTGGTCATGTGCAAATCCCTGGGCCGCGCGCCTGACGGAGATGAGCGCGGCCGAGTTGGCGCACTGCGTGACCGAAGCGACCGGCGGCGTGATGGGGGAACTCGAGGTGATTACCCCGGCCGCCGCATTTCCATTGCGCTTGCAACGCGTCGAGCGTCTGGTTGCGCCACGCGTGGCATTGGTGGGCGATGCCGCGCATCTCGTGCATCCGCTTGCCGGACAGGGGGTGAACCTGGGCTTTCGCGACGCCCGCGTTCTTGCAGAGGTTCTCGCGCAGCGCGGACTGGAGACCGACTGCGGCGACTATGCGCTGCTGCGGCGCTACGAGCGCGCCCGCCGCGAAGATATCGCGGTCATGCAATGGGCGACCGATGGATTGCAGAAGGTGTTCAGCAGTCCCTATCGGGGGCTTGCGCAATTGGGCAATCTCGCCCTGCGCATCGCCAACAGCCAACAGCAATTGAAGAACCTTTTGGTGCAGCATGCGGTCGGATAGGCAGCAGCACAGCACGTCAATTATTCTCTGGGGTCAGGATTAATCATGCGCAAGAATTTGTGGATTATCTGTGCCGCGTTAGCGGTACTCGCCGGTGCGGCGACCGTGGGCTATGCAGTCGATGCCGGCGGCGCGGCGGCGCAGAAAGGCGCGCCGGTGAAGGCGGCTAGCGCCGACAAAGAGGCCGCGGTCAGGCAGGCAATGCAGAAAGCTTACCCGGGGATCTCGATCCAGAGCGTGACCACTACGCCGCTGCCCGGCATCTATGAAGTGTTTACCGACGGGCAGTTGATCTATACCGATGAGAAGGCATCGTATCTGTTTATCAGCGCCAGCCTGATAGATACCGCCAAGAAATCGAACCTGACATCTGATCGCATGAGCAAGCTGACGGCGATCAAGTTCGATCAATTGCCGCTCGATCTCGCGTTCAAGAAAGTGAAGGGCAAGGGTGAACGGAAGATGGCTATATTTTCCGATCCGGATTGCCCCTTCTGCAAGCGCATCGAAGGCGACTTGACCAAGATCGACAACGTGACCATCTACATGTTCCTGTTTCCGATCGATGCCATACATCCTCAGGCCAGCGTGCGCGCGAAACGCATCTGGTGTTCCCCCGATCGCGCGAAGGCGTGGGACGACCTCATGCAGCGCGGCATCCTGCCGGTCGCAGAGCCGAACTGTGACAATCCGGTGGACAAGCTGATTGCTTACGGCAACAAGCACAACATCAACGGCACGCCTACTCTGATCTTTGCCGATGGTGCCCGCGTTCCGGGGGCGATACCCACGGAACAAATCGAGCAATATCTCGCCTCGGCACGGCCGAAGTAGCGCGCTGGCGCGGGCCATCAATGCGCCCGTGATCGCAGCGGCAAGGTCGCCGTATCCAGACCATGACCGAGCTAGGTACAACAGGCTCCGTCTACCACCAGCAATCGGGTCAACGCATGTTGCTGGCAGGCGCGCTGTCCTGCATCATGCACTTCGCATTTCTGTATGGGGTGCCTGTCATTGAGCGTGGCGCAAGTCTGAGTGCAGGATCATCTCTGCAAGTGCGATTGCAGGCCGGGATGCGCGCAGTGCAAGCGGACGCAGTACGTGAACTGGCTGCGCCGCAGTTGGCGGCCGAGAGCGTGACGCCGCAGGAGGCGCGGGAAGAAACACTACTACCGAGTGCCCCGCAGGCCCAGGCCTCCGCTGCGCAATCGCCGGCAACGCCCGGACTTGAGCTGCCGCTTGCGCCCGATCCCACGTATTACCCCGCGCGGCTGCTCGATATCTACCCGCAGCCGCTGACCCCGGTCGTCATCGGTTATCCGGAAACGGCACAGGCTGCGCAGCTGGACGGCCGCGTCGTGCTGTTGCTGTTGATCGACGAGTACGGTGCCGTCACGGATTCCTCAGTTGTCGAAGCCGACCCGGCGGGCTATTTCGAGGACGCCGCCCACCAGGTATTTCGCGTGGTGCGCTTCGTCCCAGGGATGCGTCACGGGCGTGCCGTCAAATGCAGGGTCCTGGTGCAGGTGCGCTACAGCTATGGCGAGCGCCAAGGCTCCATGCAGTGACGCTAGTTGGGTGGCGGCGCTTGCTCAGGCAGTGGATAGCCGTTGGGCAGCAGCACCCACAGGCGGCCGCTTTGGCGCATGCGGCCGGCGAGAGACGCAGCCTGATTGCCGTAACCCCAGAAGAAATCAGCGCGCACCGCTCCGCGTATCGCACCACCCGTATCCTGTGCCATCATCAGGCGGTTGAGCGGGACGCGTGAATTCGGCATCGTCGTGGCCAGAAAGACCGGCGCGCCGAGCGGGACATAGCGCGCGTCGACGGCGACGCTGCGGCGTTCGGTCAATGGGACGCCGAGTGCGCCCAGGGGGCCTGACAGGCTCTCGGGCATTTCGCGAAAGAATACGTAACTCGCGTTGTAGTCGAGCGCTTGCTGGAGCTTGCCCGGATTGCTGCTTGCCCAGTTCTTGATGCCTTGCATCGATGCGCGCTCGAGCGGTAATTCCCCCTGGTCCACCAGCAGTCTGCCAAGCGACCGGTATGGGTGACCATTCTGATCGGCATAGCCGACTCTCATGATCTCGCCGTTGTTCATCTGGATGCGGCCCGAGCCCTGTATCTGCAAAAAGAAGAGCTCGACCGGATCATCAACCCATGCGATCTCCTTGCCCACCAGCGGCGCGGTGCGGTCGTCGATCTGGGCGCGGCTGAAGTAAGGCACGACGCGGCGGCCATCGAGGCGTCCGCGTAGCCGCATGTTTTTCAGCTCTGGGTAGAGCTCGCCCAATTCGATGACCAGCAGATCGTCGGGCACGCCATAGACCGGATAACGGTACTTCGCAGTGCGCGTGCGGCTGCCATGCAGCAGCGGTTCATAGTAGCCGGTGATGAGGCCGCTATCACTGCCGTCCGCGTTGATGACCTGGTACGGCGTAAATTCGAGTTCGAAAAAGCGCCGTATGCTCTGGGGCGTAGGTTCGCTTAGTGCGCCCGCAATCGCGCATACGGATTGCCATGCCGGCCGGTTCTTGAGCGCGCCGCAGCTTTCGACAAACGGCCGCCACGCTTGGGCAAGATCGTCTTCCTGCCAGCCGGTCACCGCTTTCCAGTCGCTCGCACGCAGCGCGGGTTGAGCGGCCGTTGGCGGAGCGGGTGCCACCGGCGGGGCGGGTGGCGTGGGTGCCGGGACTGCCGGCACAGGAACAGGAACTGGTGCAGGAGTGGGAACTGGCGCAGGCGCAGGGATAGGAGCTGGGACCTGGGGAACCTCGGGCGGAGCGGGCTTGATCGTCTCGCAGGCTGCGAGCGCGAGTAACGCGGCCGACGCGGCGATCGTGCGCAGGCGTGATTGGAATGACATCGTGCGGGTAAGTATATAACATCAAACCGAAGATCTAAGGGGGCAGCATGTACTGGCTGGTGCTCGAAGCGGGCCTCGCGCTCGCGATTCTGGTGTTTATCGTCTGGTGGACCTGGCCGCGCGCGCCCAAACCGCGCGACGAGCGCAAGCCGCGAGGCTGATTACGGGGCGATCTGGCCTAAACCTCATGGGAGGTTATGAGGGGAGTCATGGGTGGTTTGTAGCTTGCGCCAGCCTGGGCTAATGCTAGAATTGCGCCCAGTGCAAAGGTGCACTCAGGAAAGACGCAATCAGGTTGCGGAATCCTAGGCATTCGCTGGGCTACACGAGACATCATGAAAAATCACGGGATCCTCTACGCTGCCGCTGCAGTCTGCCTGCTTTCCTGCGGGCACGCCGCCGCACAGCAGAAAACGCCATTGCCGGCGTTGCAGGCGTCCGTCGCGCGTGGCGACGTGTCGGCGATCATGCAGCTTGCCACCCGCTATGAATATGCAGAAGGCGTTGCGCAGGATTACGCCAAGTCCAACGAGCTTTATTGCAAGGCGGCCGCTTTGGGCAGTCCTCAGGCTGAAGTGCGCCTGGGGCTGATCTATTCGAGCGGACGTGCAGTGATCGCTGACGAAGGCGTTGCTGCGGAGTTGTTCAGCCGCGCCGCGGCGCGCGGCGATGCGCAGGCGCGCGAGCTGCTGCTACATGTGAGCCGCCGTGCGGAGACCGTCATGCCGGCATGCCTGGATCAGGCGCCGCCGGTGTTTGCCGCCCCCGACTCAAGCAAGGATAACGCGGAGATCGCAGCGCTCGTAGAGCAGCTGGCGCCGCAGTATTCGGTGGATCCGAAGTTGGTGATGGCGGTGATCGCCACCGAATCGTCGTTTAACGCCCAGGCCGTCTCGCCCAAGAATGCGCAGGGTCTGATGCAGCTCATACCCGCGACCGCGCAGCGCTTCGGCGTGAAGCAAAGTTTCGACATCGTAGAAAACCTGAAGGGCGGGCTGGCTTATCTGCAGTGGCTGATGGCCTTCTTCAAGGGCGATGTTTCTCTGGTGCTCGCCGCATACAACGCCGGCGAGCAGACGGTGGAACGCTACCGCGGCATTCCACCCTACGCTGAGACGCGCGCCTACGTGAAGAAGATCACCAGCGTCTACAAGACCCGCGTGCATCCTTATCTTGGGCATATCACCACGCCCGCGCCGTATCTGAATTCACTGCGGCGGTCGTACTAGCTTAATGTATGGCGCTAGACCGCGTTAAAGCGGGCTGGCCACGCTGCGCGTGCGCAGTGCGTTCTATTCTCCAGTCAGCCATTTAACCTCGTAGGTTTGCATGTTGCGGCTGCGCAGTGTTCTGGCGACGGCCGGATCGTCCTCGTACAAAAGCGGCGCAAGCCACGCCAGCATGCTGGCGGCCGTATCGTCGAATCCGAAGGGTGGGTTGGTCACCAGCAAACCGCAACCGCGCATGGTGGCCTTCCAATCGTCTGCATGCACGCGAATTTCAAGCTGCAGGATTTTTCGGATGCCGGTCGCCACAATGCCGCGTTCGAACGCTCTCATGGCCGCCGGCTCCATCAGCGGATACCACAGCGCAAAGATGCCGGTTGCGAATTTTCGGTACGCCGCAGCGTACGCATCGGTGAGGCGGTCGAATTCACGCGCGCGGTCAAAGGATGAATCGATCAGGATCAATCCACGCCGCTCTTTCGGCGGCAGCAGCGCCTTGAGCGCCTGATATCCGTCCGCGCATTCGACGGTTACGCGCCGGTCGCGGACAAACAGATCTGCGAGCACCTGGGCATCTTTGCGGTTGAGCTCGATCAGGCCGATGCGGTCCTGCGCGCGCATCAGCCTGCGTGCAATGCAAGGCGAGCCGGGATAGGAGCGCA
Organism: uncultured beta proteobacterium; assembly: GCA_903905655.1. Lineage (GTDB taxonomy): Bacteria > Pseudomonadota > Gammaproteobacteria > Burkholderiales > SG8-41 > PALSA-1004. Next base: position 7,779 of record CAIVHG010000039.1, read on the forward strand.
GCGTGCCGCCGGGGTTCTCAGCGCGCACCGCGTCGAGATAAGGTGCAATTTCCGCCGGCGCGTCCGGGTGCTTCCAGACGCGGGCGATGCCCGCCTCATGCTCGGCGTTTTTCTGCGCCCAGGGGTGGCTCAGGTCATAGAGGCCGATGCCGGCATGGGTATCGAGATAGAAATAGGGCGCGGTTTTCTTTTGCAGCGCGAGCAGGAGCTGGGCGAGCAGCGCATGCTTGAACACGTCGGCGAAATTTCCGGCATGGAACTGGTGTCGATAGGCGAGCATGAGGTCGTTTTGCAGTAGGTGGTGTAGGCGCGCGCTGCCGGCACCTGCAGCATTATTTCGGAAACAGCGGACGCGTGCAGTGTAGCGCAATCGCGCACTGAAGGGACGGGTGCGCGCACGCTGTGTCACGCTTGCCGGCCAATGGGTCCCGGCGGCATACCGGCATTCGTCATGGCGACCCGGTCGCCCGCTGGCTGATATACTTGCAGCATGCGCGACCTTTACCAGCGCACCCCACAATATGAACATTTCCCAGTTGCGTCATGAATACATGCGCGAGAGCCTCGACGAGCAGGATGTCGAGCGAGATCCCATCGTGCAGTTCAATAAATGGCTCGCCGAGGCGGTGCAGGCGCAGATCGCGTTTGCGAACGCAATGACCGTTGCGACCGCGTCTGCCGCGGGCAAGCCCTCGGCGCGCGTGGTGTTGCTGAAGGATGCGGACGCGCGTGGTTTCGTGTTCTATACGAGCTATCAGTCACGCAAGGCGCGCGAGCTGGCGGAAAATCCGGAACTGGCTCTGCTTTTTTTCTGGCACGAGTTGGAGCGCCAGGTGCGGGTAGAGGGCCGCGCGGAAAGAGTATCTACCGCTGAATCCGACGCGTATTTTGCGAGCCGCCCGCTCGGCAGCCGCTATGCGGCGATCGCTTCGCCGCAAAGCGCGGTACTGCGCGATCGCGCCGAACTTCAGGCCCGCTACGACAGCGTGCAACAGCAGCACGACCAGGCCCCGCCGCGGCCTGCGCATTGGGGCGGATACCGGGTGGTTCCGACCGCGCTCGAATTTTGGCAGGGCCGCGCCCACCGCCTTCACGACCGTCTGTTCTATACGCGCGGCACCGAACGCTGGGAGATCGTGCGGCTGGCGCCCTAAGACGCGCGCGGGGTCGCGCTTAGAAGCTGTGCTCGCTGATCCACCAGGCGATTGCAGCGACAAACGCCGAGCACGGGATGGTGAATATCCATGCCCACACGATGCTGCTGGCTACACCCCAACGCACTGCCGATACCTTTTGCACCGATCCCACGCCGACGATGGCGCCGGTGATGGTGTGCGTGGTGGACACCGGGACGCCCATTGCAGTTGCCAGAAACAGCGTGATGGCGCCGCCGGTCTCCGCGCAAAAACCGCTTACCGGCTTGAGCTTGGTGATGCGCATGCCCATGGTGCGCACGATGCGCCACCCGCCGAACAATGTTCCGAGGCCCATCGCCGTCTGGCACGCCAGCACTACCCAGAACGGAAGCGGATCGTTGGTCCCGATTGCCGACGCGGCGATCAACAGCATCCAGATGATGCCCATGGTTTTTTGGGCGTCGTTGCCGCCGTGGCCCAGGCTGTAGAGGGATGCTGAAATGAATTGCAGCCGGCGAAACCAGCGGTCTACGCGGCGCGGCGTGGTGTTTGCGCAGATCCACGAGACTGCGACCATCAGCACGGAGCCGAGCACATACCCCAGTGCAGGCGAGAGCACGATGGCCGCCGAGGTCTTGAGGAAACCGCTCGCAATCAGGGTGCTCATTCCGCCCTTCGCGACGGCGGCGCCGGCGAGCCCGCCAATCAGCGCATGCGACGAGCTTGACGGAATCCCGTAATACCAGGTGATCACGTCCCAGGCGATGGCGCCGACGAGCGCGCCGAAAATGACGTGGGGATCGACGATCGCCGGGGTGATGATGCCTTTACCCACCGTGCTTGCGACCAGCAGTCCGAATACCAGGAACGCAATGAAGTTAAAAAATGCCGCCCATGCCACCGCCCACTGCGGCCGCATGACGCCGGTCGAGACGATCGTTGCGATCGAGTTGGCGGCGTCATGAAAGCCGTTCATGAAGTCGAACACGAGCGCCACCACGATGAGCAGCGCGAGTGTGTAGAGGGTCATGGTCGCTGTATTCCTCTTGCTGCGCGGCTGATGCTCATGAATTCTCGAGCACGATGCCCTGGATGATGTTCGCGACGTCCTCGCAGCGATCGGTCACGGTTTCCAGGTGCTCGTATACCGACCGCAGCTTGATCAATTCGCGCACGTCGGGCTCTTCGCGAAACAGGCGCGCGATGGCGGCGCGCATCACGTGATCCGCTTCGGATTCCAGGCGGTCGATTTCAGCGCAGATTTCCATGATTTTGGCGGCATTGTCCATGTTCGAAAGCAGCGCAACCGCGTCTTTGACGTGTTCGCAGCAGCCGACGCAGATGTCGGCGAGTTTCTTCGCCTCGGGCGTAGGCTTCACATCGTATAGAAACATGAGTTGCGCCGAATCTTCGATCAGGTCGAGGATGTCGTCCATCTTGGAAATCAGCTGGTGGATATCGTCGCGGTCGATGGGCGTGATGAAGCTCTTGTGCAGCAGCTCTATCGTGCTGCGGGTGATGCGGTCGGCGCGCTTTTCTATGGATTCGATATTGTGCGCGCGGTGCTCGAGGTCGTCGCCGCTCACCATCAATGCCGCAAGTTCACGGCTGCCGATCACAACCTGTTCGGCGTGCTCGTTGAAAAAATCGAAGAATCGTCCTTCGCGTGGCAATAGGCGTCCGAACATCTTTTTCTCCAATCCTGGGGGCCAGCAGACAATGCATTTTCTTCTTTGCGGCAGTTTAGCCGTTTTCTCGCAGGAGTGGAATCAGCAGTGGAATCGAATCGGCGCGTTCTTTGCACGGTCGAATCTGCGCCGCGCGCGCGAACGCGGTAGAATCTGAACTTTTAGCAGGCGCTGCGGGGGGAAGCATTTGCCGGTCTACCTCTTCGTGCCGCCCAGCATACTGCTGCACATCGCGAATTCGGGTTCCCGAGTTCTGCTGCCGCTGTTCGCGCTTAAGCTCGGCGCATCGCCGTTTACGGTAGGCGTCATCGTCTCGCTGATGGGGCTGTTCCCGATGCTGTTCGTCATCAGCGTCGGGCGCATGATCGACCGCATCGGCGTGCGCAAACCGATGCTGGCGGGCGGGGCCATCGTAATCGCAGGGCTCGCGCTGGCAGTTGTGGTGCCGCGCCTGGAAACCTTGTTCCTGGTCAGTCCGCTACTCGGCTGCGGCTTTATGCTGTTTCAGATCGCGGTGAACCACGCTACGGGCATGATCGGGCTGCCGCAGGACCGGGTCAAGAACTTCGGCATCATGGCGATCGCGTATTCAACTTCAAATTTTCTCGGGCCGCTGATCACCGGTTTTGCGATCGATGGGTTTGGTTACCGTGCATCTTTTCTGTTGCTCGGCGCCAGCGCAACGGCTGGGCTGATTGCCGTGTGCCTGCGCAGCCCGGTCGTGCCGCAGCACGCAGTCGCCGCTGCTCCGGGCAAGCGGCGGCGCATTGTCGACTTGTTGAAGACCAAGAGTATGCGGCGCGCGTTTGTGATGGGCGCATTGCTTTCGGTTTCGTGGGACGTGTTCACCTTTGTGATTCCGATCCATGGCTCGGGGATCGGCCTCAGCGCTTCTCAAATCGGGCTCATTCTCGGTGCGTACGGAGTTGCGATATTCTTTGCGCGTCTGCTGTTTCCACTGGTGGCGCCACGCGTGAACGAGTGGCGGTTGCTGCTGGTGGTAATGTCCTGCACGGCTGTCATGTACGTGCTGTTTCCATTCGTGCATACACTGCCGCTTTTGATATTCTTCGCATTTGTCCTGGGCATGGCGCTGGGCGGCGCGCAGCCGATGATCATGACGCTGCTGTATAACCACGCTCCAGCGGGACGCGCCGGCGAAGCGATCGGCCTGCGCACCCTCTTCATTAGCATGAGCCAGGCGGGGGTGCCGCTCATGTTCGGGCTGCTCGGCGGCGTGCTCGGCATGGCCCCTGTGTTCTGGACCATGGGGCTGCTGCTGGGCGGCGCCGTCTATTTTTTGCGCCGACCGTGAGGCGTGTCGGCGTGCGCCGGAACCAACGGCGTGTTTTACAGTCCAGTGATATGCTTTAATCTGGCGTGGCGCGCCGCGCCGCTTTTACCTGCAAGGAGACTGATCTATGAAACGGATAGTGTTGTTCCTGATTACCAACATCGCGGTCATGCTGGTGCTCTCGGTGGTATTGAGCGTGCTGGGCATCGACCGCTTTCTGACGGAGAGCGGCATCAACGTCGGGACGCTGCTCATGTTTTCGCTGGTGGTCGGATTCGGCGGGTCGTTCATTTCGCTGCTGATGTCGAAGCCCATGGCGAAGTGGTCGACCGGCGCGCACGTGATCGATGGCAGCGAGGGGCCGAACGAGCGCTGGCTGGTGGAGACGGTGCATAAGCTTGCCGGCAGGGCTGGCATCGCGATGCCGGAAGTCGCCTATTACGAAGGCGAGCCCAACGCCTTTGCGACCGGAGCGTTCAAGAATTCGGCACTGGTTGCGGTTTCGACCGGACTGCTGGACTCGATGAGCAAGGAGCAGGTGGAAGCGGTGCTCGGCCACGAAGTGTCGCATGTTGCGAATGGCGACATGGTGACCCTCACGCTAATTCAGGGGGTGGTCAATACTTTTGTCGTATTCCTGTCGCGCGTGATCGGTTATGTCGTCGACAAGGCGGTATTCAAAACCGAGCGCGGCATCGGGCCCGGCTATTACATCACCGTGATCGTGTGCCAGATATTATTTTCCATCCTGGCGTCGCTCATCGTCGCCTGGTTCTCGCGCTGGCGCGAGTATCGCGCGGATGCGGGATCGGCGCGCTTGCTCGGCGGTCCACGTCCGATGATCGATGCGCTGGCGCGCCTGGGCGCGATTCAAGCAGGTGGTCTGCCGCCGTCGGTCGCGACGCTCGGTGTTATGAGCAGCTCCGGACTGATGGCGTTGTTCGCCAGCCATCCGCCACTTGAAGCGCGCATCGCGGCACTGCAGGCGCAAAAATAATCCAGCAAACAAAACGGCCGGTTCCGCTATGCGCGGAACCGGCCGTTTGCTTTAAGCTGCAAGCGTGACCGAGCGGGGAGCAGGGCGCCTGCGATTACTTCAGGTGTTTGCTTACCAGCTTGGTCATGTCGAACATCGATACCTGCTTCTTGCCGCCAAAAACTTCTTTCAGCTTTTCATCGGCATTGATGTTGCGTCTGTTCTTTGCGTCTTGCAGGCCGTGGCGCTTGATGTAGGCCCACAGTTTCTTCGTCACTTCAGTGCGCGGGAACGGGCCGGCGCCAATGACGGGACTCAGGGCGGCGGAAATTTGCATCGGCTTCATGAACGCTGCACTGGGTTTGCGCGCAGATTTTTTCTTTGCAGGTTTCTTTGCGGCTTTCTTCTTTGCGGCCATCTTGTGCTCTCCTTTGTTGAAGGGGGGTGTCACCCAATACGATTGGGCTGCGATGATTGTAATCCAAACTTCCCCTGCATAGTGCAACTGTAGAGAGAAAATGCCCCTGCTGTAAGGGGGGCAGCCACGCTGCGGTGGCAGGCCTCGTTACTGCCGTTTGTCATGGTGGTGTAAGTGCCGCGGCTCAAGTTCGGTCGCGTGCGAGACGCAGGCCGCTGAACTGCCAGCGCGCATGCGTCGGGAAGAAATTGCGATAGGTGGCGCGTATGTGACTGGCCGGCGTTGCACATGAGCCGCCGCGCAGCACGTATTGATTGGCCATGAATTTACCGTTGTATTCTCCAATTGCGCCGGGTGCAGTCCGGAACCCCGGATAGGGGGCATATGAGCTTTGCGTCCATTCCCAGACATCGCCATAGACCTGGTGCGCTGATATGGTGCCGGCCGCGGCGCTGCGCCGCGGGTGAAAATTGCCTTCCTCCAGCAGGTTACCGGCGATGGGCGCGCCGACCGCCCGCCCAGCGCGCGTAGGCATCGGCTTCGAAGTAGCTTACATGGCATACTGGTTCATCCGGGTCGATCGCCTGTGTGTCGTGCAGTGTAAAGGCTCGCCACAGTGTTCGATGCCGCTCCCAATAAAGTGGGGCATTCCAGTGCTGCGCGCTTCTTACGTCCCAGCCTTCGGCAAGCCAGAATTCGGGTTTTTCATAGCCGCCGGCAGCGATGAACTCTAGATATTCGCGGTTGCTGACCGGGCGCGATGCAATTTCGTAGGCGTCGACGTATACGCGGTGGTGGGGTCGTTCATTGTCATAAGCGAAGCCGCTTCCCGCATGCCCGATTCGGCGCAGGCCTGACGGGTATGCGAGCCATGCCAGCTTTGCGGGGGCCACCCGCGGGTATGGCTTGGGGGGCGCATACACTGGACGCAGCGGGTTGCGCGACAGCAAATGCTTGAGGTCGGTCAGCATCAGTTCCTGATGCTGCTGTTCGTGGTGGAGACCGAGTTCTACGAGCGCTCGCAAGCTAGGTGCGAAGGCCGAAGCGGTGAGCAGCTTGGCCATGCACTGGTCGACGTGGCGCCGGTAAGCATGGACTTCTTCCAGGGAGGGGCGCGACCACAGTCCGCGCTCGGCGCGCGGGGGCCGTGCGCCGACACCGACGTAGTAGGAATTGAACAAGGTGCGAAATTGTGGGTGGAACGGCCGATAGCCGGCCACCGCGGTTTCAAGCACGAAGGTCTCAAAAAACCAGGTGGTGTGGGCGAGATGCCATTTGACCGGGCTCGCATCGGGCATGGATTGAAGCGTGCAATCCTCCGCGCTTAGCGGTTGCGCCAGGCGCTCACTCACCGCACGTATCTGCACGTAGCGCGCAGCGACCGGAGCGGCACGCCCCTGCTTGGTGCCCGAAACCCTGCGCACGGGACTAGTCGGTTTCAATGTGCTCCCCTTGGTTCTGCCAGGCCTGTGGCGAGCTGCGTTGAGGCCTGCGCTATTGATGGTTCGATTCGATCAGGCTGTTCCCGAACTCGTCGTCGATGGCCTTGTTGATGTGCGGGAGTGCGATTCAGCCCTTCAGGCGCTGCCCGAATAGTTTCCGGAATTTCGCGAGCTTGGGCGCGATCACGGCCTGGCAGTAGGGTTGATTGCCATTCTGGGCGAAATAGCGCTGGTGGTAGTCTTCAGCCGGGTAGAACGGGGCCTCTGGCGTCACTTCGGTCACGATTGGGGCGTCGAACGCGTGCGCGGCCTCGAGTTCGGCAATGAGTTGTTCCGCCGCGCGCTTTTGTTCGGAGCTACGATAATAGATGGCCGAACGGTATTGCGTGCCCACGTCATTGCCCTGCCGGTTCAGGGTCGTCGGGTCGTGGATCGCAAAGAACACCTCGAGGAGTTCGCGGAACGAGATCGCGTTCAAATCGAACGTGATGCGCACCGCTTCCGCATGCCCCGTGTGGCCGCGGCAAACCGCATCGTAGCTGGGATTCGGAGCGCTTCCGCCGCAGTAGCCGGACTCGACTGCAGTAACGCCTTGCAGCGCAGCGTAGACTGCTTCCAGGCACCAGAAGCACCCGCCGGCGACGGTGGCGGTTTCAGGGGTATTGGTCATGTCCAAGTTCCTTTAACGAGCTGGCAACAGGTGGCGTCGTGCTTTAGGCGAGGGCCGGGCGACCAATTATAATGATTCAGCCTGCCCGTATGCTGTTAGGCGTTAGAATCATAAATGCTTCAGGTCGACTTATAAGGAGGGGATGTCATGGTTCGCTTGTCTACCGGGAAACTGGTCTTCGTGCTGGGGACGATAGCGGCAGTTGCGCTCGCTCTCTGCACGCAATCTTACGCTGCTGCCGCGCTGCCCGACCCGAAGATCGACGTGCCCTTGGCAGCTGCCAATGGGCCTCAGACGGCGGTGTTTGCCGGAGGTTGCTTCTGGGGCGTGGACGCCGTCTTCAAACATGTGAAGGGCGTGGTCAGGGCGGCATCAGGCTACGCGGGCGGCAGCGCAAGTACAGCAAAATACGAGCAGGTGAGCACCGGCACGACCGGACACGCCGAGTCGGTGCGTATTACCTACGATCCTTCGCAGATTAGCTATGGCCAATTGCTGAAGGTGTTTTTTTCGGTCGCGCACGACCCCACCCAGCTCAACAGGCAAGGTCCCGACACCGGAACCCAATACCGCTCAGCGATCTTCTACACCAATGCCGAGCAGAAGCGGGTGGCCGAATCGTACATGGCGCAGCTACAGGCGGCGCGCGCGTTTGGACAGCCCATCGTAACCCAGGTCACGCCGCTCACGGCGTTTTATGAAGCGGAAGCCTACCATCAGGATTACGTCGCGCACCACCCGGACGAGCCATACATCGTTTTCAACGATTTGCCTAAGGTCGCCAATTTGCAGCGGCAGTTTCCGTCCCTCTACCGCGGCAAATAACCGGTTACTCTCCGGTGGGGTGGGGGGCTAGGTGCCCGGTGAAAAGCGCCGCCGTACACCCGGCACGGGTGCGCAGCGGGTATCTTGCGCAGCACGCGTCTGCTAAGAGGCCGTCAGACTACGCGCACCCGGGCATACCTGCGCTTGCCGACCTGCACCACGACTTCGGTGTTCTTAGGCAGCCGGAGTTCCTTGTCGCTCACCTTTTCGCCATCGAGCTTGACGCCGCCCTGCGCGATCATGCGCAGAGCTTCGGAAGTACTGGCGGTGAGATGCGCTTCCTTGAGCAGGTTGGCGATGGCAATGCCCTCAGCGCCTGCATTGACGGTGACTTCCGGGATCTCGGCGGGCAGCTCGTGTTTCTGGAAGCGCGCTTCAAAGTCGGTGAGCGCTTGCTGTGCCAGGGCGGGACTGTGAAAGCGCGCGACGATCTCGAGTGCAAACAACACCTTGATGTCGCGCGGATTGCGCCCGGTTTTCACTTCGGCCCGCCATTGTCTGATAGTCGCAAGCGTCGCGAACGATAGCAGGTCGATGTAGCGCCACATCAGCTCGTCGGAAATCGACATCAGCTTGCCGAACATATCAGCGGGTGCTTCGGTGATCCCGACGTAGTTTCCGAGCGACTTCGACATCTTGTTGACGCCGTCGAGTCCCTCGAGCAGCGGCATGGTCAGTATGCACTGCGCGGGCTGGCCGTAGTGCTTTTGCAACTCCCGTCCCATCAGCAGGTTAAATTTCTGGTCGGTACCCCCGAGTTCCAGATCGGCTTTGAGCGCGACCGAATCGTAGCCCTGCACCAGCGGATAGAGGAATTCGTGGATGGCGATCGGCTGATTGGCCTTGTAGCGCTTTTGGAAGTCGTCGCGCTCCAGCATGCGTGCGACCGTATAGCACGCTGCGAGCCTAATCATATCGGCGGGGGTGAGCGCGTTCATCCAGGTCGAGTTGTAGACCACCTCGGTGCGCTCCGCATCCAGTATCTTGAAGACCTGTTCCTTGTAGGTGGCGGCATTGCGCTCGATCTCATCGCGCGTAAGCGGCGGCCGCGTCGTATTTTTGCCGGTCGGGTCGCCGATCATGCCGGTGAAATCGCCGATCAGGAACAGCACGTGGTGCCCAAGATCCTGGAGCTGCTTTAGCTTGTTGAGCAAAACGGTGTGCCCGAGATGCAGATCGGGCGCCGTTGGATCGAAACCTGCTTTGACGCGCAGCGGGCGGCCGAGCTTGAGCTTTTGCTCGAACTCGCTTTCAACCAGCAGTTCCGAGCATCCCCGCCTGATGATCTCAGTTTGTTCGCTTAATGTGGGCATATAGGGGATCGGCCGTATTTTATATTGTGAAATATTGGGTTGCGCATATCGAGCATTCTGGATAAGCTTCGCGCGTGGCTGTAATAGGCCGAACGCAGCTCAGCTAATAGCATGATTTTAGCCCGGAAACTACTCTATTTGATACGCGATATTCCGCTGCGGCACAGGATTGCAGCGGCGGTCATCGCGGTGCCATGCTTTGGCGTCGTTGCTGCGTTTGGCATCGCGCCGGCTACGCTGCTTGAACCTATATCCGTCAGCAGTTCGCTCGAAGAGCTGAGCCTGCCGCCGTTGACGCCTCTCACAGAGCCCAACGCTACGTTCACGCGCGATGAACGCATCCAGCGCGGAGACACGGTCGCCAGCCTGTTCGCACGGCTGCAGATCGAAGATGCGGCTGCACTGCGCCGCGTGCTGGGCGACGCACAGGCGAAAGCACTGCGCCAGTTGGTGCCTGGCAGAACCCTGCAGGCGGTCACGAATGGTCAGGGCGGCCTCGTCAGTTTGCGTTATCTGAACGGCAACCAGCTGCTCACCGTCGATCACGACGGCAGTGACTACACCATCAAGCAGGTGCCGGCGCAGCTGGAGCAGCGGGTGCTCATGAAATCGGCGGAAATCACGAGTTCGCTGTTCGGTGCGACCGACGCGGCCGGGCTGCCTGACTCGGTGGCCATGCAGATTGCCGATATCTTCTCGACCGACATCGATTTCCACAGCGATTTGCGCAAAGGCGACCACTTTAGCGTGCTTTATGAGGCGTCCTACCATCACGGCGAACTCGTCGCGTACGGACGGGTGCTTGCCGCGGAATTCACAAACGGCAGCAAGACCTATCAGGCGTTGTATTTCAAGGATTCCGATGGTGGCGGCGCGTATTACACGATGGACGGCAAGAGCCTGCGCAAGCAGTTCCTGCGCTCGCCGCTGGAGTTCTCGCGTGTCACTTCGGGATTCAGCAATGCGCGTTTTCACCCGCTACTGCGCGAGTGGCGCGCGCATACCGGTATCGATTTCGGCGCACCTAGCGGAACCCGAGTGCGCGCAACGGCCGACGGCGTGGTTGAATTCGCCGGTCCGCGCGGGGGCTATGGCAACCTGATCATGTTGCGCCACCGTTCAAACTATGAGACCTACTATGGGCACCTCTCGGCATTCACGCGCGGCCTCAAGCGCGGTCAGCGTGTGACGCAGGGCGACGTGATCGGCTACGTCGGTCAGACGGGCCTCGCCACGGGCCCGCATTTGCATTACGAGTTTCGCGTCGGGAACGTGTCTGCGAACCCGTTGCGTATGGCTATGCCGGCTGCGGCGCCGATTGGTCCCGCACAACGGCAAGGCTTCGATCAGATTGCCGGCCAGTACAAGCAGCGGCTTGCGCTGTTGCACAGCGTCAACCTCGCGCGCCTCGATTAAGGTGACTCGGTCGCCGGGCCTGTTCATCGGGCTCATGTCGGGCACGAGCCTCGACGGCATTGACGTCGTGCTCGGGGATGTGGGTGCCGCCGGGCCCGTCGTCAAAGGCAGTCTTCATCTGCCGCTCGCCTCCGACCTTAGAGCCGAACTGCTCGCCCTTAATCAACAGGGAAACGATGAGCTGCGGCGCGCGGCGCTGGCCGCCAACGAGCTCACGCGTTCCTACGCGGCCGGCGTGTGCGCATTGCTCGCCGACTGTGAGGTGCATGCCGATGCCATTACCGCGATCGGCTGCCATGGCCAAACCGTGCGGCACGAGCCCGCTGCGGGGTACACCATCCAGCTGATGAACGGCGCCTTGCTTGCCGAACTCACCGGTATCGATGTGGTGTGCGATTTCCGCAGCCGCGACGTCGCGGCGGGCGGCCAGGGCGCTCCTCTGGTGCCGGCGTTTCATCACGCGATATTTTCCGGCGGCGCGGTGCACCGGGTCATCGTCAACATCGGTGGCATTTCAAACGTCACCGATCTGCCGTCGTCAGGGCCGGTCACTGGTTTTGACTGCGGGCCAGGGAACGTGCTCCTCGATGCATGGGCACAGCGGCACACGGGCCAGCCATTCGATCGCGACGGCGCGTGGGGAAAAAGCGGCCGCGTGCTGCCTGAACTCTTGCAGCGATTGCTGGCGGCAGAATACTTTCAACGCTTGCCGCCCAAGAGCGCAGGCCGGCAGACCTTCGGCATGGACTGGCTGAGCTGCGCGCTGATCGGGCGCGAGGAGGCTGCCGATGTGCAGGCGACCTTGATGGAATTGACTGCGCGTACTATCGCTGACGCGGCATGCCGGCTCTCTCCGCAGACAGGAGAGGTCTATCTGTGCGGTGGCGGGGCGCGCAATGTGGCTTTGAGCGATGCGCTCGCATGCGCCGTTGCGCCGCGCAAATTAGCGACTACCGACGTTCTCGGAGTCAGCGCCGAGCATGTAGAGGCGCTGGCGTTTGCGTGGCTCGCTGGCGAGGCCTGTGCCGGACGATCCGCAAACCTGCCGGCAGTGACCGGTGCGCATGGTCCGCGCATACTGGGTGCGCTTTATCGCGCGTAGGCCGGGCGCCCGTGAGGTCGAGGACAGTCGCTATGCGGAAAACGATGATCCGCAGCCACAGGTGCTGGTGGCGTTCGGATTCTTGATGACGAACTGGGAGCCTTCGGCGTTTTCCTGATAGTCGATCTCGGCACCGGTGAGGTATTGCAGGCTCATCGGATCGATGAGCAGTTTGACCCCGCCTTTATCGAGCGTCGTATCGTCGTCGTTGATCGCCTCGTCAAAGGTGAAGCCATACTGGAATCCCGAGCAACCGCCTCCGCTCACGAATACGCGCAGCTTGAGCTCCGTGTTGCCCTCTTCCTCGATCAACTGCTTGACCTTGTCCGCCGCGCGGTCGGTGAAAACGAGCGGTGCGGGCATTTCCGTGAATGCGTTCATGAGAACTCCTGGAGCCTAATTTTGACGATCATTGTAGCGCACTGCTGTCCTGCTTCAACAGCACGACGTTCTCGGATCTGGTTTCGGGTTGATGGAGCAGCCGGCCCTGAACCACGGCGCCCAGGTGCATTTCGATGGTGCGGTAATAGAGATCCCCTGTGACATTGGCCTTGGCCTGTAGTTCCAGGTATTCCGTGGCGTGCACCGGGCCCACCAGCGTTCCGTTAAGAACGACGTGCGAAGCGCGAATTTCGCCCTCGATGCGCGCTTCTTCGGAAAGCACGAGCGCGCTGGGTTTGCTTTCCGCGGCAATGACATTACCGCGCACGTGGCCATCTATCCGCAGGCCGCCGTTGAATGTGATATTTCCTTCGATCAGAGTGCCGGCTCCGATCAGGCAATCGATGCGGTTCTGCGGCTTGGTCGCCTTTTTTCCGAACATGTGCAGCCTCCCTGTCACGTGGTATTGGCAGTTTGCGTGAGTTTCGGGACGGTGCTGCCGTCCTCATATACTCGCGCCTGCAGGCTTACGATGCGCGCGTCCGTGCTCACCCGGAAAGTGCCTTCCACGCGCTGATAAAAGCGGAAACCGAGTTTGAAACCTTTGCCTTCCGCGGACTCCGCAGGCAATGTCATGATCTCAGGCTTCTGGTCCTTCTGCAAGCTTACAACCAGTTGCAGGCTGCCGTGGAAGTCCGTGTTGCGGCGCCCCGTTTGCGTCACCAGCAGCAAATACCGGTAGACGCCTGCCGTGGCGTCATGCTGCACCTGAAAGCGGCTGATCGCCACGCCCTCGGACTTGCCGCCCGCTGACATCAGGCTCTGAAAGAATGCGAGATCTTCTTTGATCGCCGCATTCTCTTCGGTGAGCGTTTTCACCTGCGTGCCCAAGTCCGCATAAGTTGCGCGCTCGATCTGCAGCCGGCGTTCGCCCTTGGCAAGCTCGCCTCTGAGTTGCGCAATTTCCTGCTGCAGCTTCCCATTGGCCGCGGTGAGCGACTCGATCTCGCGCGCCGATCTGCCGGGGTCCAGACCGGTAAAATTCCTGCCAAAATCGTAAGCCGCGCGCGAAACGATCGCAATCACGAGCGCGATCGTCAGCCACAGCAGCCAGCGCCAGTGCCAGGGCAGCGCGAGACGCACCGCCATGCGTGGCGCCGAGATGCCAAAGACGCGCCTGAGTTTTCTGATCAGGGTATTAATGCGATTTGCTCCAGGCCGGTGGTCTCCGCCAGGCCGCACATCAGGTTCATGTTCTGAATCGCCTGGCCTGCCGCCCCCTTGGTCAGATTATCGATGACTGACAATATCACGGCAGTGTTGCCTTCGAGCCGATGCACGGCGATGCGGCAGAAGTTGCTCCCGCGCACCGAGCGCGTATCGGGATGGCTGTCTGGCGGCAGCACGTCGACGAACGGCTCCGCTGCATAGGCATTTTCATACAGCGCCTGCAGGTCTGCGTCGTCGTTCAGGCGCGCATAAAGCGTTGCGTGTATGCCGCGGATCATGGGCGTGAGGTGCGGCACGAAGGTGAGGCTCACCGCGCGCCCCGCGAGATACTGCAGTCCCTGCACGATCTCGGGATGGTGCCGGTGTCCGCCCACGCCGTACGCCTTGAAATTGTCGCTGGCCTCGGAGTAAAGCGTGTGGACTTCCGCCTTGCGTCCCGCTCCGCTTACGCCCGACTTGGCGTCTGCGATCAAATGCGCTAGATCGACCTGTCCGTTGCGCATGAGCGGCAAGAAGCCGAGCTGTACCGCGGTGGGGTAGCAGCCCGGATTGGCGAGGATGCGCGCAGTCTTGATGCGCTCGCGATGCATTTCCGGCAATCCGTAGACGGCCTCCTTTAGCAGTTCCGGGCATGCGTGGCGGCTGCCGTACCAGCGCTCCCAGGTCGCCGCATCCCGGAGGCGGAAGTCGGCTGCCAGATCGATCAGGCGTACTCCGGCATCGAACAGCATCCGCGCCTGTTGCATGGCAACCCCGTTGGGAGTCGCGTAGAACACGATATCGCATTGCTTGAGCGCGGCATCCGAAGGCGCGCTGAACGCGAGGTCAACGCGGCCGCGCAGGTTCGGAAACATGCTCGCAACGGGCGTTCCCGCTTCCCCTCGCGAGGTGATTAGCACAAGCTCGCAATGGGGATGGCCCGCCAGCAGGCGCAGCAGTTCTACCCCGCTGTAGCCAGTGCCGCCCACGACCCCGATTCTGATCATCTTGTTTGCCATGTCTGTCTCTCGTCCTGGCAGCGACTGCTGATATTGTAATTTACAAATGAAAAAGCCGCCCGCAGGCGGCCTTTTCTTCGATGGCTACGGGTTAGCGCTTCGAGAATTGCTTGCGGCGCCGCGCTTTGTGCAAGCCGACCTTCTTACGCTCGACTTCACGCGCATCGCGCGTCACCAGTCCGGCCTTCTTCAGCGCCGACTTCAAATTCGCATCGTACTGAATGAGCGCACGCGTGATGCCGTGCCGCACCGCGCCTGCCTGGCCCGATTCACCGCCTCCGCTGACGTTCACGAGGATGTCGAAAGTCGTGAGCGTCTCAGTCAACACCAGCGGCTGGCGCACGACCATGCGTCCCGTCTCGCGGGAGAAGAACACGTCTACTGGCTTATCGTTGACCACGATATCGCCTTTTCCGGGTTTCATGAACACGCGCGCTACCGCGCTCTTGCGGCGGCCGGTTCCATAGTGATAAGGCGACGTTTGGAATGCTGGCATGGGTTTTAGCCCCTGATTTCGAGAGTTTTAGGTTGCTGGGCGGTATGCGGATGTGTCGTTCCCGCATAACATTTGAGTTTTTTCAGCATGGCGTAGCCGAGCGGCCCTTTGGGCAGCATGCCTTTGACGGCGATCTCGAGCACGCGTCCCGGGTGCTTAGCATGCAGCTTGCCGAAAGTCGTGGTGTGGATGCCGCCCGGATAAGTCGAGTGACGATGATAAAGCTTGGCGTTTTCCTTGTTTCCGGTGACGCGCAGCTTATCGACGTTTAGCACGACGATATAATCGCCGACATCCATATGGGGCGTGAATTCCGGCTTGTGCTTGCCGCGCAGCCGATGAGCAAGCCCAGCGGCAAGGCGGCCTAGGACCTTGTCCTGCGCGTCGACCACATACCAGTCGCGCGTGATTTCATTGGCTTTCGCCGTATAAGTTTTCATATCGAATCTGCAGTCCCGATGCTGTCCGGCGATACGACCCGCAAGACGGAAAGCTTTGGATTATATGGCAAAAATTTGTCGAGTGTCAAACCCAGTCTGGCCCGCCGCTCGCGGGCAGCGTCTTCCTTCCGCCGTGCCGCTGCCCGGCGCTGCAGCTGGCAGCGCTTCACGCGCTTAGCGCTTTGATTTAGAACGACTTTCTGGCGCTGGCTGGCCGCGCGCCACCACTCACTGGCAACAGCACGGCGTCGCGGATTGTGCGCGCTGGCTAGGGCAGAGCCAGCGCAGGGGACAGCCAGAAATTTCCAGATCTTGGCGCAGGATGGCCGTGCTCATCTGGTATCGTTGCGGTCGTTTCTGAATGAACAAGTAAGGGGCGTTATGAAAGCTCGCATCAAATGGGTGGAAAACGTGTGTTTCATGGGGGAATCTGAATCCGGTCATGCCTTGGTCATGGACGGTGCGCCTGAAGGCGGCGGCCGCAATCTTGGCATGCGGCCGATGGAGACGCTACTGATCGGCGCCGGCGGCTGCACGGCGTATGACGTGGTGCACATACTCAAGAAGTCGCGCGCTGCCATTACCGATTGCGTGGTCGAGATCGAAGCTGAGCGCGCCGCGGAGGATCCTAAAGTATTTACCAGCATCCACTTTCACTTCGTTGTGACCGGCAAAAGCCTGAAGCGCGAGCAGGTCGAACGCGCGGTCCATCTATCGGCGGAGAAGTATTGCTCGGCCTCGATCATGCTTGCCAAGACCGCGACGATTACGCACGACTTCGAAATCAAGGACGCCTGACAGCGATGCCTCTCAGTCCACCCCTGCTCGGCAGGACTGCGACCATCACTGCTAGATGCGATGCGCCGCCGTCGTCATGATTTTCGAGCCCAGCTTCATGGCGACCTTGACCGGGGCGGGCAGTTCCGCGGCGCCGTGCTCGATGGCCACCCGTGCGTGGCGCATTTCATCTCTTTGCATCTGCTGCAGGATCGCGCGGCTTTGCGCGTCGGCTCGCGGCAGCCGCTCCAGGTGGCTTGCGAGATGACCTTCGACCTGGCGCTCAGTCTCGGCGAGAAAACCCAGATTCCACTTGTCTCCGAGCAGACCGAAGGCGGTGCCCAACGCGAATGAACTCGCGTACCACAGTGGGTTAAGCACGCTCGTGCGGCCGCCCAACTCCGCGATGCGCTGCGCCGTCCACGCCAGGTGATCGTTCTCCTCCGCCGCCGCCTGTTCAAGCGCTGCGCGTGCATCTTCATTGCGTGCGGTGAGCGCCTGGCCCTGATACAACGCCTGCGCGCAGATCTCGCCGCTGTGATCTACGCGCATCAGCGCCGTAGCGAGTTCAGCTTCCTCCGGCGCCAGCGCCGCATCAGGGACGTTACGCGCCGGATAGGGGCGCGCGCTGTGCGCGGGCGCGAGCAGCGTGCGCAGGCCATTGTCGAATGCGACGATGAATCGGTCCAAATTAAGCATGGTCTTTTCCGGTTGGAAATTACTGAGCGCTGAACAGCCGCGCGAGTTCTGCGCCGGGATCGGGCGCGCGCATGAAAGCTTCACCCACCAGGAAACAGTGGACGTTGTGCTCGCGCATGAGCAGCACATCCTGCGCTTTCAGGATGCCGCTTTCGGTGATGACCATGCGGTCGCCCGGGATCAGCGCGAGCAGGTCGAGCGTGGTCTGGAGCCTTGTTTCAAAGGTCCGCAAATTGCGGTTGTTGATGCCGAGCAGCGGAGTTTGCAGCGTGAGGGCGCGCTCCAGTTCGGCGCCGTCATGCACTTCCACGATCACTCCCATACCCAGGGAGTGCGCCACCACTTCGAGTTCGCGCATGCGCGCGGGCTCGAGCGCGGCCACGATCAGCAATATGCAGTCGGCGCCCATCGCACGCGCCTCGTACACCTGATAAGTTTCGATGATGAAATCTTTGCGCAGCACCGGCAGTTGGCAGGCGGCGCGCGCCTGCCGCAGGTAGTCGGCGCTGCCCTGGAAGTACTGCGCGTCGGTCAGCACCGACAGGCAGGCCGCTCCGTGCTGCGCGTAGCTCGCCGCGATCGCCGCCGGATCGAAGTCTTCCCGCAGCACGCCCTTGCTCGGGCTGGCCTTCTTGATCTCCGCGATGACCGCTGACGCACCGGACGTCATTTTGGCACGCAAAGCGCCGCAAAAATCGCGCGGTGCTGGCATCGTTTCGGCTAACGTCCGTAAAGCCGCGATCGGAATCAGCGCCTCGCCGGCGGCGATTTCCTGCCGCTTGGTCGCGACGATGCGTCCGAGGATATCGCTCATGCGCAGCTATCCTCAGGCGTGCTGCCGCGTGAACGCGATGAACTTCTCAAGTTTCTCGCGCGCCGCGCCGCTTGCCATCACAGCAAGCGCTTTCTTAACGCCCTCAGCGTGGCTGGCCGCAAGCCCGGCCACGTAGATGCCGGCGCCGGCGTTGAGAGCGACGATGTCGCGCGGTGCGCCAGGCTTGTTGTCGAGCGCTTCGATGACCATCGCTTTCGACTGCGCAACGCCATCGACCTGGATTTTCACGCTGTCGTGAGTTGCAAACCCGAAATCAGCGGGTTCGATCGCATACTCGCGCACCGCGTCGTTCTTGAGTTCGGCGATCATGGTCGGGCCGGCGATCGAGATTTCGTCGAGGCTCTCGCGACCGTGAACGATCATCACGTGGCGGCTGCCGAGCCGTTGCAGCACCCGCGCCTGGATGCCGACCAGATCGGGATGGAACACGCCCATCAGCTGGTTCTTGGCGCCCGCCGGGTTGGTGAGCGGTCCCAGGATGTTGAAGATGGTCCGTACCCCAAGTTCTTTTCTGACCGGCGCGGCGTATTTCATCGCGCTGTGGTGGTTCGGTGCGAACATGAAACCGACGCCCACCTCATCGATCGACCATGCGACCTGTTGCGGGTTCAGGTTGACGTTCGCGCCGAACGCTTCGAGCACGTCCGCGCTGCCGGAACTGCTCGATACCGAGCGCCCGCCATGCTTTGCTACCCTGGCGCCGGCGGCCGCGGTGACGAACGCGGCTGCCGTCGAGATATTGAAGCTGTGCGCAGAATCCCCGCCGGTGCCGCAGGTGTCGAGCAGCCCCTCGTCGTTGGCGACCGGAACGCGCGTCGCAAATTCACGCATGACCTGCGCGGCAGCCGCGATTTCGCCCACGGTTTCCTTCTTCACCCGCAGGCCGCTGATGATCGCCGCAATCAATACGGCCGAAACTTCGCCGCTCATGATCTGGCGCATGAGAGAGAGCATTTCCTCGTGAAAGATTTCGCGATGCTCGATGATGCGGGCAAGTGCGTCCTGAGGTTTCATGGGCGGGCCTGTTTAAGAAAGTTGGCAAGCAATGCGTGACCGTGCTCGGTCAATATCGATTCCGGATGAAACTGCACCCCTTCGATGGGCAGGGACTTGTGCCGCACGCCCATGATTTCGCCGTCGTCGGTCCATGCCGTGATCTCGAGGCAATCGGGCATCGATTCGCGTTCGATGACGAGTGAGTGATAACGCGTTGCCAGAAATGGATCGGGCAGCCCGCGGAATACGCCCTGTGCGTGGTGGTGAATCGCGGAGGTCTTGCCATGCATCACCTGTTTCGCATGGACGATTTTTCCGCCGAAGGCCTGTCCGATGGACTGGTGTCCCAGGCATACGCCCAGGATCGGCACTGCGCCGGCAAAGCGCTGGATGAGCGGCACTGAAATGCCGGCTTCATTCGGCGTGCACGGCCCGGGCGAAATCACGATCTGACTCGGCTTCAGCGCGCCTACCTGCTCGACGGTGATCTCATCGTTGCGGTAGACCGCGACTTCTACGTTCAGCTCACCGAAGTACTGCACCAGGTTATAGGTGAAGGAATCGTAATTGTCGATCATCAACAGCATATTTGGCCTATATCTATATGTCTGCTGATGGGGAATCTACAGGATATGCAATTGTGCTTCATCAGTTTACTCCGCAAATTTAGCACCATTTTGAGGGGTGCCCGGCGCGGTAGCGGCTAAAGCCGGGCAGCGTCTGTCCAGGGCGGGCTAGGGCCGCCAGCGTAATGCGACAGACGGGTGTAGTGCGGAGTGCTTCTGCATGGTCCGGGTATTTTACCTGCCCTCATCCGCTGCGTATAGATAGCGCGTATTGAGGTCCACGCTGCTGAGAGCGGGTCTAGACCCGTGTGCTACCGCGGCGTTCCGTCGCCACCTGAAAGGTCCACACCCGGCCGACGGCGGCGCCATCGACGCTGTAGGGCACGGAAAGGCGCTCGAATATCTTGCCGTCGTTGAATTCCAGGCGCACGCGCGGCTCCTCGCTCTTGGTGCGGTAGAGTTCGCGCACGCGCGCCAGAAACACCTCGGGCTCGCGCAACTGATTCGCGAGGTGATGAAGCAGAATCTCCGCGCGCTTGGAATCCAGCAACTCTTCCGGCACCTTCCACATGTCGAGGAAACGGCGGTTGTAACTCACAAGCTGGCCCGCGAAGTCGAGCACCAGTATGCCCTCGGCGGTGGCGTCGAGTGTCGCCTGCAGCACCGAAACCGATTCGCCCAGGGTTCTTTGCGCTGTTTTTCGGTCGAGAACCTCGGCGCTGAGCTTGGCGTTTGATGATTCCAGATGTTCGACGAGATCTTCATTCTGGTGCTGTAGCGTGAGGATCGTTTTGATAGTCCTGTGGGTGCGCCAGGCCAGAAATGTCATGACGACCAGATAGGCTACCGACACGATGCCCATTTTGAAGAGGGTGGGGTCGGACTGCAGCAACAGGCGCACTATGACAGGCAACAGCATCGGCGCGCTGAATGCAATGTAGGCGCTCGCTACCGGGGCCAGATAGCCAACGCCGCTGGCCGCCATGCCCCCCAGCGCGAAGATCACCATGAGATGGGAGACGAGGTCCGGCAACGGCAACAGGTAAATCCCGGCGCATCCCCATGCCGCCCCGGCGAGCGCCGCGCACCCGACAAAAAGCAGGCTCCACATGCCTGCTTTTTCCAACTGGCCCGCTTGCGCCCCTCTATAGGCGAGCGTTAGCAGCAGCCGTCCGATCGCTATTGTAGTCAGCGACAGCAGCCACACCAGAATCATCAGGTGGTCGCTTTTTCCCCATTCGCTCCATGCGAGTATCGCCGCGACCAGCAGGGTGCCCGCCTGGGAAATCGGCGCGCTTTCGTACAGCATTCTGACCTGCTGAGCATAGATGCGCTCGGAGCGCGCCGGGGAAGGCGCACTTGTAGGGTCGTAGCCCATCGGTAAATCCTGAATCGACATTTGGCTGATGCAGCGCTCCCTTCCTAAGGATGCACCTGATACCACGGTGTGCGCGTGTGCGTCAATGAACTATACCTCCTAGAGACCTCATCGTCCCCTTTAGCCCCACTTGGGGCCTCCGGCGGCGGCGCGTGTGGCCGCTACGGGCCTGGAAGCCCCAGTCTGGGCTGGGCACGCGGACGCCCGGACGCTCCTGAAGGCCGGGCCGGAAACGCGCGGGGCGCTCTGTCTCTGTGAATTACGCCGTGGCAAGCTACTATAATGCGCAGGCCGGCAGTGCCGCCGGCAGAGGGCAGGCGAGGGGCCACAATTGTTGACACAGCTCAGACCGGAACACCAACGGGTCAGCCTGGTCGTGAGACTCGTGCTCACGGCCTGCATGTGGTTCGTGATCTGGAGCGCGTCGCACGCCTATTTGCCGCTCGTTCACGGTTCGCTGGCCGTCTACGCCATATATAGCGTGGCGCTGATCGCGGTTGGGGGCAAGCGTAGCGGCTTTGCCGATACGCGGGCCGCGCATTGGATCGATGTAGTCTTCTATATCTATTTGGCCGCCCTGACGGGCGGCGGCAGTGTCATTGCGTTGCTCCTGCCCTGCTACGCGATCCTGATTGCTTCGTTCTGTTGGGGTTTCAAGGAAGGCATGAAGGTGACGGTGGTGTGCGCTGCGGGATTCATTCTGGACCGCGTCATTGCCACGCCCGCTGCCGACCAATGGACCCTCACTTCCAGCATGGTCCAGCCGTTGTATCTGCTGCCTGTGGGATATCTGATGGCGTACTGGGGCGAAAATAAAATACGGCTTGAGCGCAGGCTCAGGCTGTTGCAGGAAGTCAGTAACGTATGGAACCCGCGTTTCGGCATCGACCAGACGATCGGCGCCAACCTCGACCGGCTGATTGCATTCTATGGCGCACGCTCCTGCATCATGGTACTGCGCTCAGGAGGCACTGCACCGCGGCTTCTCATGTATACCGCAATGCCCGGCATACCGGGACAGTCGATGCTGCCGCGTGAAATCACCGACGAAACGGCGTCTGAACTGTTGCGCCTGCCGCAGACCTGTGGTTTGCTGTACAGCGATAACCGTGGTTTGCGCAGGCTGTGGGCGCCGCGCACGACGGAGTATGACGTAGAGACCGGTGCGCGCGTCACCGAAAGCACCGGCAGCGCGGACCTCGGCGCGTTGCTGGAAGCTGATCATTTTGTCAGCGTGCCCTACGGGCAGCGCGATGGCACAGTGGGCCGCATTTTCCTGACGGCCGACCGGCCGCTCTTCCTGCCCTCCGATGTTTTTTTTCTGGCGCAGACTTCGGGGGCGCTGTCGAGCGTCGCCGAGAACATGTTCCTGATGGATGAACTCATTTCGCGCGCGACCGAGTACGAGCGGCTCAACGTCTCCAGAGACATACACGATACGACCATTCAGCCCTACATCGGCATCAAGCTCGCGCTGGAGGCCTTGTCGCGCGAAGCGCCTGCGGGCGGCGAAATTGCGAACCGCGTGAACGAGATTGTCGAGATGGTGAGCAACACCGTGCGCGGCTTGCGCACCTATGCGAACAATCTGCGCGAGAAGCCGGTGGTGCCGGGCGAATTCCTGGTTGCGGCGGTGCAGCGTGAGGCGCAGCATTTTTCCAGGTTTTATGGACTGGACGTCGAGGTTGTTGCCGATATCACCTACCACGTCAGTGGCAGGATCGCGGCTGAAGCGTTTCAGATCGTCTCGGAGGGGCTGAGCAACGTCCTGAAACATAGCCGGGCCAAACGCGCCACCATCGACATCAGATGCGTAAATTCCGATCTTATCATCAAGATCCGGAACGAGGCGCAGAAGGGTGCGGCGGGAGTGTTCACGCCGCGCTCGGTCCTCGAGCGCGCGCGCAGCCTGAATGGAACGGCAGTCGCGGCGACCAGCGCTGACGGTTATACTACGGTGGAGATCAACATTCCGAACGCCACCCAACTCGCATCATGACTGATCAACGTCCAATTCGTGTACTGCTCGTCGACGATCACCGCAGCGTACTGTGGGGTCTCGAGCGGCTTATCGCAGGCGAGAAATCGCAGATGACCCTGGTGGGCGAGGCGACTAATTTTGCCGCCGCCTTCGATCTGGTGGAGCAGCATGCGCCGGATGTAATCGTGCTTGATCTGGATCTGGGCGCGGAGAGCGGACTGGATCTGATACCAAAGTTTCTTGCGCGGTCCAATGCCAAGATTTTGGTTTTGACCGGAATGCGCGATCGCTCCATTCATGATCAGGCGATTCTCGCGGGCGCCAAAGGCGTCGTCGAGAAGGAGGAGCGCGCCGAGGTGATACTCGACGCGATCAAGGCGGTCAATGCTGGCGAGTTGTGGCTGGGCCGCAGCGCGGTCGGCCGCGTGCTGGAACTCTCCATCGACAAGGCTGCGGGGCGCGCCGATCTCGATGTGCAGAGGATCGCCAAGCTTACCGCGCGCGAACGGGAAGTCGTGGCGGCGATCGTGATGAGTGCGGGAGCGAGCGCCAAGAAAATCGCCGATGGACTCAACATCAGCGAACACACGCTGCGCAATCATTTCACGTCGATTTACGAGAAGCTGGACGTTGCCAACCGGCTCGAGCTGTTCGCGTTCGCGCAAAAAATCGGCGTCAACCGATTCCGGCCCTGAGTCCCAGTTGCGCTGCGCCCTGCATGGGGTGCAGTGCTTAGCGGATCAGTCGCCTCAGCTGGGCGGCGCGCGTCCAGTTAATTGTCGCCTTCGGAATACCACAATGGGCGCCATCCATAAAAATTAAATAACTGATTATAAAATAATATAAACGTAAGCGAGCGCTAGCACTCGCTTGCGCCGTAGCGTCTGAAAAGTCAGCGGCCCTGCCGTGTCGTTCCGCGGTTCACTCCAAGATCTTCAATATCTCCTGAATGCAGGTTTCAGACGTAGGATAAACATCCTGCATTTTTATAGGATAAACCTCCTGAATAAATAGGGAGGTACTGCTCATGTTCAATCGGGGCCTGAACCGTACGCTTCGTTCAAGAATTAAGCGATGGGTTTGCGCAGATATAAAGCTTTGAAAGTGTGACGTAATCCCACGCAAGGTGAAGCGGGCAGGACGCATACTCGTGCGCAAAGAGGTAGGAGGCTGTCTTACGTGAAAACAGGAACGAACGTAAGAGATTTGCCGACTAAGTTCCAATCGGTTCTGCCGCTCCAGAGCAGTGTTGTTTTGCAGTCAGGAAGTATTGCACGAATATGAAGAAACCGCCCAAGCCGGTCGACCCGAAAAATAAGCCGCGCGCCCGCTCGACGCGCATGCGTTTGCTCGCGCTTGAACCGCGCATGCTGTTCGATGGCGTCGCAGTCGTCGACGTGCACGATGCCGCAAGCGTGGTCATCAAGTCAGATGTTGCACAGACGCTGGTCGATGCTTCGCACATCACTGCGGATAAATCATCCGTTGCTGCAGTAACGCCAGCCGATGCTCAGGCTTCCGCCGGCAGCGACCGCAACATCGTCAACAACCTGGGCCTGAACGAGCAGTCGTCCAAGGCGCCGAAATGGACTCCGGTCATCATGGGGCGGGACGGTGCGCCTCACGAGGACAGCGCGGCCCCGGTGATCGTCGGCGACGCGACCCATGCTTCGCTCTACACCGCGCTCAACGATGCCGGCACCGTTACCACGACCGACGACATGCTGCTGTTCCGCGTGCGCGTCGACGGCGCTGCGGGCGCATCCGACTTCAGCGGCGTGGCGACGATCGGCATCGACGCCAATCAGGACGGCCGCATCGATCTGCTGGTCGCGGTCGACGGCAGAACGCACACGGTGCAGTTGCTCGATCCGGGCAGCGGCGCAAGCATTTCTCCGCGCACCACGTCCGGCGCTGCGCTGCCGCAGGGCTGGCTTGCCAACGACGGCATTTATCAGGAAAGCGCTGCGAATTATTCGGTGGTGGCGGTCTCCGCTGCCAGCGATCCGAACTGGAATGGCACCACCAGCATCAGCGGTGATGGCAGGACCGATACCTTCGTGACCTTCGGTGTGCCGGTCTCCGACATCGCGATCGTGCTCTCCAAACCCTCGGCGGTCGATGGTTCGGGTGTGGTCGGTGCGCGCGGCGCCGCCGGCATCCAGGGCTTCAACGAAGATACCAGCATACGCTACGTCGCCAGCACCGGGACGCAGTCGGGCCTGCTCGACGGCAACTTAGTCGGCACCAGCGGAAATCACGACCAGAGCGCGACCTTCGAATCCTCCGGCGCATTTACCGCGCCGATCGCAGTACGCCCCCCGACGATTGCGATTGGGCCGATCGGCGACGGCGATCTCTCGGCGAGCGAAGCCAAAGCGGTCACCGTCTCCGGCAGCGTCACCGGCATTGCCGACGGCACTGCGGTCGCCTGGACCGTCTCTGATGGCGTGCATGGAGCGGTGACCGGCACCGCCACCGTGCACGACGGTGCGTGGTCGGCTAATGGCATCGATTTGTCCAGCCTCAACGACGGTAATCTGCAGGTGACTGCGAAAGCGGGTCACGCCAGCGACTCGACCGCCGTCACTCTGGATCAGACGCCGCCCACCATTTCCATCGTTGCGGCGAATGCCAGCGGAACGATCATCGGCACTTCGGATCTGCCGACGGGTTCTGTGATCACCGTCACCGTCGATGCGAGCAACGGCGCGAGCGCTGCGGATCTGGTGACCTATCAGGCCACCGTTAAATCCGACGGCATGTGGAGCGTAGACACGGCGCGCGCGGTGCCCGACAGCGGCAAAGTGCCTGCCGGCGGCTTCACTGCGCACGCGACCGTCACCGTGGCGGAGAAAGACGCGGCCGGCAACAGCGCCACTGCGACCGCGATCGCTGCCAATTATGCGACCGGCACGGCTTACGACCTTTCCGGCATAGATCCTTCGACCGAAATCGTCTTCATCGTCGGCGAC
Source organism: uncultured beta proteobacterium (assembly GCA_903905655.1). Taxonomy (GTDB): domain Bacteria; phylum Pseudomonadota; class Gammaproteobacteria; order Burkholderiales; family SG8-41; genus PALSA-1004. The sequence continues at coordinate 33,811 of CAIVHG010000039.1, forward strand.
GTTTCGGATATCGACGTGCTGACGGCCGGCATCAATCCCGGCGTCCGGGTGGTCATACTGGATCCCACGCAGAGCACGATCGCCCAGATTACCGAGACCCTCGCGCATAGCGCCAAGCCGACCTCCGTCATCTACCTGGTTTCGCACGGTTCTGAAGCCTCACTCCAACTCGGCGCGGACCAGATCGACACTTCGAACATCAAAGATTACGCGCAGCAGATCGCCGCGTGGCGCCCCTATCTTGCTCCGGGCGCGGAGTTGCTGTTGTATGCCTGCGATGTCGCGCTCGGAACGGACGGCGAGCAGTTCGTCACCCGCCTGAGCCAGTTGACCGGCGCCGTGGTCGCCGCGTCCACGGATGAAACCGGGTCGGCCGCCCTGGGCGGAGACTGGACACTGGAATTTTCGACCGGCACGGTGCTGGCAACCCCGTTCCTCAGCGCCGACAGCAGTGCCGCTTACCACGATGTGCTCGCCGCCATCGGTCTCAGCGCCACTGCCACGACCGTTACCGATACGGCCGCGAGCGATAGCTTCGCCGCAGTGACGGGCACGGCTACGACGGGTCAGGGCACGTACAGTCTTACCTCCTCCACTGCCGATACGTCAGTGGCGGGCTACAACGTAGCATCGACGCAATCGTACGGGACGATGTACCTGAACACGACTTCAGGCGCGTTCAGGTACCAGGCGGATGCAGTGGCCGTCAATGCGCGGACAGCCGCTGCTGCTGCCGTTACCCAGACCTTCTCGATTTCCGGAGGAACGTTAACAGCCAAGGCCTTCCAGGCAAAGATCGCCGCAGGCGTCGATGACACGCCGATCGTGACGCTTACCGGGGGCACGAGCGGGACCTTTACCGAGATGGCCGGGACGGACACCGGGGCGAATGCGATTGCGCTGGGCTTAAGCGGTTCGACGAATCTGGTGGACGTGGACTCCACTTCGTTTGCCAACGTGAAGATTACCTACACGGCCGCCAATATCGCGGACACAACCAAGGAGCAGCTGCTCATCAATGGGGCGACCAGCGGTGGGACGATTGCACTTACTACGGCCGGGACTTATGCGCCTGTGCTTAGCGGGACCACATACCAGGCGGTGCTCGTAACCGGGACGACGAACACCATCACGTTTACCCTCAGCGGGGGTGGTAGTGTCTCCACTGCGCAGGCTGAAGCGCTGCTCGATGCCTTCCGCTATAACAATACCTCGGATACGCCCACCACGGCCGGCACGCGGACCTTCAACATGACGGTCACCGAGGCAAGTCCGGGTACGTTGACTTCGGCCACGGACAGCTATGTGGTGACGGTCGTCGCGACCAACGATGCGCCGGTGGTCACAGGTAGTACCACCCAGACTCTGGGGTCGATCAACGAAGACACGGCGTCCCCGACGGGCGCGACGGTGAATTCGCTGTTCAGCAGCAACTATAGTTCTATAGACGGCAGCACCTTCGGGGGGGTGGCGATCAGTAGCTACACCTCGGATGCGAAGGGCGCGTGGCAGTATTCGACCAACAGCGGCACGAGCTGGACTGCGCTCTCCAGTGCGTCGACCTCGAGCGCGATCACGCTGAAAACGACGGACATGATGCGCTTTGTGCCAGCGTCGAACTTCAACGGATCGGCGACGGCGCTGAGCATCAATCTGATTGAAAGCGGCACGACCATCACCAGCGGCGGCACGGTGGACCTGAGCGGTGGGACGGGGGGCTCGACGTTTTACTCGTCAGGCACGGTGGCGCTGGCCGAAACCATCACTGCGGTGAACGATGCGCCGGTAGCGAGCGGCAGCGCGACGCTGGCCGCGGATGCGGAAGACACGGCGACCGGTTCGGTGACGGTGAGCACGGTGTCGACTTTGTTCAGCGCGAACTTCAGCGACACGGCGGATAACCAGACTGCGCTGGGTGGCACGAACGCCAGCAGCAGTCTGGCGGGTATCGCGATCACGAGCTACACGGCCAATAGTGCGCAGGGCACGTG
>CAIVHG010000040.1 GCA_903905655.1 uncultured beta proteobacterium
GACCTCGGTCTGACCAATCTTGCCATCACGTCATGAGTGCCTGTGCAATCGGTGGAGGTTCTCCTTTCGAACTCGGTTCTCGTCGTATCGCTATGGGGCAAGGTTTTTCATGCCGCCGCCCTCACGTAACCCGCCTCGTAGGCCCGGTCATGAGCCAGAAGCGCCCAAATCGTGCGCACGTTCTTGTTCGCCAGTGCCACCGCTGCGACGTTCTTGTGGCGCCAGGCATTACCCGCGGCGCAACTCTGTCCTAAGAACGTGCGATCCGTTTGCTGCGCGTCTATTCGTCGCGGATGCCCGCGTCCTTGATGACTTTGCCCATGGTCGCCATTTCGTTTTTAATCGCCGTCGCAAAATCCTGCGGTGTACCGCCGGCAACTTCAATGCCGCCGGCCAGCAATCGCTCTTTCACTGCAGGCTGAGCAAGCACGCGGGCCATCTCACGGTTGAGCCGGCTGACGATCGCAACGGGCGTCTTGGCGGGAGCGAGCACGCCGAACACCGCCGCATTTTCGTAACCCGGCACGCCCGCTTCCGCTACCGTCGGCAGATCAGGAAATGCCGGCGATCGCGTCGGGCCGGTGACCGCCAATGCGCGCACGCGCCCGGCCTTGATCTGCGGCCCGATTGAACCCGAGGCCGCCATCAATATCTGCACCTCGCCGGCAATAGCCGCGTTGAGCGCGGGCCCGGCGCCCTTGTAGCTGATGCGCACGATATTGATTCCGGCCATCGCCTTCATCTGCTCCATGGCCATCATCCCTGCCGCGCCCGAGCCATAGTTGAGCGTGCCCGGCTTGGCTTTGGCCAGAGCGATCAACTCTTTCACGCTGGTCACCGGAACCGAGGGGTGCACCGCCAGCACCGAAGGCGAGCGCGCGATCAATATGACCGGCACGAAACTCTTGACCGGATCGTAGCCTACGCTGTCGCGCATGAACGGCGCCAGCCACAAGGCATTGGTGTAATACAGCACCGTGTAGCCATCCGGTGATGCATGCACCACGATGTCCGCGGCCAGCGCGCCGCCGGCGCCGCCACGGTTCTCCACGATCACCGGCTGCCCTAAGAGCGGCGCCAGCCCCTGCGCCACCAGTCGCGCCCCGAGGTCGGTGCCGCCGCCGGCTTCAGAGGTGACAATGCGAACTGCCTTGTTCGGATAGCTTTGGGCGGATACCGCGCCCGCTCCCAGCATCATGATGGCCAGCGAAATCGCGCTTACTGCAAAGCGTGCTTTAGACATAGGTCCTCCGGATAGGCGAGCGATGGCGACGAAACTCATTTCTTCTGCAGTACTTCTGGATTGTGCACGTTGACCGGCTTGCCGGATGCAAAACCCAGCAAGCCGTCGATGGCGCCGCTATAGAGCTTTTCGAGCACGCCCCACTCCACGTTGCCCAGATGTGGCGTGCACACTGCGTTTGGCAGCCCCAGCAAAGGGTGGGTGCCGCCGAGCACCGGCTCGGTTTCGTAGACGTCGACTGCAGCGTGGCCAGGGCAACCGCGTTTGAGCGCCTCGACCAGCGCCCCGTCTGCAATCAGTTGAGCGCGGTCAGTGTTGACCAAGAGCGCCGTTGGTTTCATGCGAGCGAGATCCGCGGCGACTATGCTGCCGCGCGTATCCTTGGTGAGGGCGCCGTGCAAGCTGAGCACATCCGCGTCCGCGAACAGGGCATCGCGGTTCGTTGATTCACAACCCGCCTCGCGCGCCTTGGCATTGGGCTCCGGCCCCTCCCAGCAGATCACCTTCATGCCGAAAGCCTTGGCGACGCCGGCAACGATGGCGCCTGCATTGTCGAAGTCATAAAGGCCGAGCGTCTTGCCATTCAAACCGGTGCCCACCGTGGACTGCCAGGCCCCCTGCTTCAGCTGCGCGACTTCGTGCGGAATGTGGCGCAGCGCCGCCAGTATCAGAGCCCAGGTCAGCTCGGCGACCGCGCGCGTTGCGTCGGCGCCGGCGGTGGCCACGATGATGCCCTTCTCAGTGCACGCGGCCACGTCCAGATGAGTGGTGGTGCGGCCGGTCTGCGCGATCATCCTGAGCTTCGGCAACCGTTCGATGATGGCGCGCGGGAACTTCGAACGGCTCTGAGTCAGCACCAGGGCGTCAGCGTCCTTCAGGCGGCCCGCCAGCACATCGAGGTCTTTTACGATGTCGTGAAAGATCACGACCTCGTGATCCTTGAGGCGCGCATAGCAAGTGCAGTTGCGGAACACGTCGGAATAATCGTCGATCACTGCAATCTTCATTCTGCAATCCTTAAGTGTAAGTTCTTATGAGCACGCAATCCGTAGCCGGTCAGCCCGGCTCAAATTGAGCGCGCCGCGCGGTAGCCTTCAGCGAACGCATGCGAAAGCCGGCGCGGCATGTAGGCGTCGCCGATCAGCTTCACGTCCTTGACGCCTGCCGCACGCAGCTCATGGGCAAGCCGGTCGTTGGCGCGCTGCGCGCCCACCCACACGATGTTGCCCGCACCTTTCACCCGCAGCTCGCGCTTGCGGTTCAGATAATGGCGCAGCACCACGTCGCCGCCATCTGAACGCTCCACGTACATGTGCGTAAGAAACTCGACACCCAACTCGTCCATCACGCGCAGCGCGCTGATGCGCGACACCTCGGCGAGCTCCCGCAGCGGCTCGTGAAAGCGCGTCGCGTAGACGACCTTGCAGCCGCGGCGCGCCAGCTGCTCGGTGACGCAGGAGGCCCAGTAATACCCGTCCTCGTCCATCACCACCACCGTTGCGCCTTTTTCCAGCTTGCTGTAGACCACCACCGGCACCGAGCCGTCGCCCGCGATCTTGGGTGCGTAGATCTCAGAGCCGGCGGCGACGATCACCGCGTCGGGTTTTTCCCTGAGCACCGACTCGAGCGTGGCTGGCGTGTTGGTCCGTACTTCGATGTCCGCTTTGGCGACGCGGCGCAGCAGGTAGTCAAGCGCGTAACCCGATTCGTGAAACTCTTGATAGTGGTGCGCGAAGTTGAGCTTGCCGCCGGGCTTCGCACCCCTCTCCAGCAGCACCACCTGGTGCCCGCATTGCGCCGCGGTGCAGGCCGCTTCCATCCCGGCAGGTCCCGCGCCGACGATGACGACGCGCTTGGGCGCAGCCGCTTTGGTGATCGGCGGATCGAGCTCATTGCCCACAGTAGGATTGAGCTCGCAGGAAAGCGCCCGGGTCCCACCGCCGCTCCAGCAGTAGCTGGTGGAGATGCAGCGGCAGATATCCGCGCTGCGCCCCTCCAGCGCCTTCTGCGGCCACTCGGGATCCGCGATCAGCGGCCGGCACAGCCCGACGATATCGGCCTTGCCTGCTGCGATGATCCCTTCCGCCTGCTCAGGCGTCGAGATGCGCGCACTGACGATCACCGGCAGTCCGCCCGCATAGGGCTTGACCTGCGACTGCAGGTCGACATAGGTCATCGGCGGAAAGTGGCTGTCCGGCAGATGCGCATCGATGGAATCGAAGTTGCCCTGCGCCAGCGACAGGTAGTCGATCATACCGAGCCTGGCGAGGTGCGCCACGCCTTGTTTGCTCTGCTCGACGGTGATGCCCTCGGGCGAAAACTCCTCGATGCCCATGCGGTAGCCGACGATGAAATCGGGGCCGACCTGGTCGCGCACCGTCGCGATGATCTCGCTCACGAAGCGCAGCCGGTTTTCCAGGCTGCCGCCGTATTCGTCGTCGCGCTGATTGGAGAAGGCCGAAAAGAATTCCTGGATGAGGTGTCCCTGCGCGCCGTGGATCTCCACGCCATCGCAGCCCGCCTCTTTCGCGTTCAGCGCCGACTTGCCGAAGCCGGCGACGACGTCCGCGATCTCCTGCTTGCTCATCTGGTGCGGAATGCCGCCGCTGTGCGGGCAGGCAATCGCCGACGGCCCCGCCATCGTGGGCAGCACCTGGCTGTGGTGCTGGCGGCCGCCGTGATTCAACTGCACGACGAACAACGCGCCTTCCTCCTTGATAGCAGCGGCCATGCGCGCGACCACCGGCACGGTCTCCTTGCGGTAGAGCAGGATCGCGCTCGCATTGTGGCCCGCGTTGCTGGGATGAACGCGCATCGTCTCCGAAACGATGATGCCGGTGCCGCCGCGCGCAACGCGGCGGTGATAGGCGATGGTGCGCTCGCTCGGGGCCCCGTTCTGTCCGGTGCCGGTCGTCGTCGCGAGTTGCATGATGCGGTTGCGCGATTGCTTCGCGCCGATGCGGATTGGCTGAAACAGGTGCGGGAACTGCTGGCTCATCGTTATACCTTAATCGTGCATCTCAGATATCAGATTCGGAAACGCGATCTTTCAACGCCGCATGCAGAGGATGCCCGCCCCCGCCCAGTGATCAGGCCGGGCCGCGCACCTGCATGCCGTTGTGCACGCAAGCGAGCATGGAGTAGTAGCCGATGGTGCCGATCAGCTCACACACGCCGCGCTCGCCCAGGCGCTTGCGTGCCGCATCGAAGGCGGCATCGCTAAGCCGGTGCTCGCGGATGAGCTCGCGCGCGCAGCGGATCAGCAGCGCATGCTCTTCGCTCACGCCGTCGAGTGCAGCCTTCTTGCAGATGGCGTCGATGGTCGACTTCGCGATCCCCATGCCGGTGGTGATGAGCGCGTGGTTGTCGGCCTCATAGGGATTGTCGCACTCGGCGGACGCGGTCAGCGCCAGCAGCTCGTACACCTCCTGTGGCAGCGACGACCCGAAACGGATGTAGGTGCCGAGGTGGGCGATCGCCGCCACGTACTCCGGGGCGTTCATGTACGGCGCGTAGCCGTTGCTGACTTTCTTGCGGGTCTCGATCAAGTAATCGTGGACCCAGCGCTTGTCCTCAGGCAGCTGGTCGCGTTCGAATATTTCAGGCAGCCGTGGCAATTCTCTCTCCTTAAGCCTTCGTTGCAGGGCACTCGCAATAAACCGTGGATGCTATTCGCCGTGGATGCCGCGCTCCTTGATGATCTTGCCCCACTTGGCCATGTCGGCCTTCACGATCACACCGAGTTCCTCTGGCGTGCTGGGCACGACTTCGGCACCGGAGTTGAAGTATCTCTCCTTGGTCTCCGCGCTGCGCATCCATTTCCCCAATTCCCCGTTGAGCTTCATGACCAGGGAGCGCGGCAGCCCTTTCGGGCCGAACACCGCGTTCATCGCTCCGTATTCATAGCCGGGCACGCCCTGCTCCGCAACGGTGGGCATGCCAGGGGCGAGCGGCGTGCGCTTGGCGGTCGATACCCCCAGCGCCTTGAATTTACCCGACTGCACGAGGGGTATCGCCGTAAAGCCCACCGCGAAGATCATCTGGATCTGGCCGCTCATGACGTCGGTATACGCCGGACCGTTGGCCTTGTAGGCTACCGGCACGACGTTGATCCCGGCCATCGAGAGAAACAGTTCCGCCGCCATGTGCACCGCGCCGCCGATCCCGGCATGCGCATAGTTGAGCTTGCCGGGGCTGGCCTTGGCCATCCCGACCAGTTCCTGGACCGACTTCACCGGCAGCGAGGGCGGCACGCACAGGATATTGGGCGCGGTCGATACCATCGTGATGGGCGCAAAGTCCTTGAGCGGATCAAAGGACACGCTTTCGCGCAACAGCGGCAGCAGCCAGATATTGCTGCTGTAGGCCATCAGGGTGTAGCCGTCTGGCGCAGCCTTGGCGAGCATCTCCCCCGCCATGATGCCGCCGCCACCGCCGCGATTGTCGACGATGACCTGCTGGCCCAGCGCATTGGTCAGCGCTTGCGCGACCGCACGCGCGTTGTAATCGACGCCGCCGCCCACCGCCCCGGTGATGACGCGTATCGGCTTGTTCGGATAATTTTGAGCGGATGCCAGGCCAGCACTGGCAACCGCCATCAACAGAAACAGACGAATTGCAAACATGTATCCTCCTTCAGATAAAAAAGCTGCGTGAAGCTACGCGCCAGATCTTTCATTACGCAACACGGCAGCGGTGCCACTCTCGATCCTTAAACGCGGTTTCATTCATCGCGAATGCCCGCAGCCTTGATCACTTTGCCGAGCTTGTCCATGTCGGATTTCATCGCGGCCGCGAGCTCTTCCGGCGAACTTGCGACGATCTGCAGGCCGGCGTTGAAGAACTGGTCCCTCACCTCCTGCTGGTTCAGGATGCGCACGATTTCCTGGTTGAGACGGGTAATGATAGCCGGCGGCGTCTTGGCGGGCGCGAACATGGCGTTGGTCGAAGAGGATTCATATCCCGGCAGCCCGCTTTCCGCGACCGTGGGTATCCCGGGTGCAAGCGGCGACCGCTTGGCGCTGGTCACTGCCAGGAAGCGCAGCTTTCCGGACTTGGTAAACGTCGACATCGAAGTAACCGTACCGAACGTAAGATGCACTTCACCAGCGACCAGGGCCGGGATCATCAATGGATTGCCGCGAAAAGCGATATTCACGATATTGGTGCCCGACATGTACTTGAACAATTCCGCTGCGATCTGCGATGAAGTGCCGGATCCTATCGAGCCGTAATTGAGCTGCCCCGGCCGGGCTTTGGCGAAAGCGATCAGTTCCTTGACCGATTTCACGGGCACCGAAGGATGCACTACCAGCGCGCTGGGCGAGCTGTTGGTCAACGATACCGGCGCGAGATCGCGCACCGGATCGAAGGGCATCTGGTCGCGCATGAAGGGCAACAGAAAGATCCCGGTGCCGTAGAACAGCAGCGTATAGCCGTCCGCCGGCGCTTTGGCAACTGCATCACCCGCAACGATCCCGCTGCCGGGCCGGTTTTCCACTACTACTTGCTGACCAAGGACCGTCGAGAGCTTTGACGCGATCAGACGCGCTGCAAAATCCACACCGGTCCCGGTCGAGGCGGTGTTGACGCGAATCGGCCTGCTCGGATAATCCTGAGCGCAGGCCGCGCCCGCGGCGGCCATGAGTACAGTAGCAAGCAGCGTTCGTGAGTAGCGACGTGGTGTCATCAGCATGGTTCCCTCCAATTGATTGGACGTAGCAGCAGGTAGGACCGTCAGCGTAGCTCAGCAGCAGTTACAGAAGTTATTTGATAGTTTCCTTGATTTCGTCCCAGCTCTTTGAGCCACAGCATGCCCATAGCTCGTGGATCGTCAGCTCCTTGAATGGAACGGGTGCAGTCTGCGTTTCGCGCGCCTGTTTCAGGATGTGCTCGCAGGCGCCGATCACCTGCGTTATCAGCATCCCCGGAAGAATCGCGATGCGGTAGCCCGCGTCCGCAACCTGTTTCAGCGTGGGCGGCGCGCTCTTGCCAAAGCGCCCGACGTTTAGCAGACAGGGGCCATGGATCAGCTTCGGGATCTGCTCCATTTCCTCCTGCGTGTGATGCGCCTCGAGGAACGCCACATCGGCGCCCACGTCGAGCGCGGCGTTCATGCGATCGACGGCCTCCTTGAAGCCGCCGCCGCCGCGTGCATCGGTGCGCGCCACGATGATCGTGTCCGGGTTGCGCCGTGCCCTGACTGCGGCGCTGATCTTTCTGACGAATTCATTGAGGGGAATGATCGTTATTCCTTCCAGATGGCCGCAGCGCTTCGGAAAGCCCTGATCCTCGAGCTGGATCGCCGCCACGCCGCGCATCTCGTACTCACGGATGGTGCGCGTGACGTTGAGCTCGTTGCCGAACCCGGTGTCCGCATCCGCGATCAGCGGAATGTTGATGGCATTCGCGATGCGCCCGGCGTTGTCCACCATCTCCGTCATCGTAGTAAGCCCGTAATCTGGGAACCCAAGCATGCCTGCGGTGCCGCCACCGGTCATGTAGGCAGCAGCGTATCCCGTTCCCTCGATCAGCCGCGCAGTAATGCAATCGTAGGCGCCCGGCGCCACGATCAGCGGTCCGCTTTTGATTGCTGCCCTTAGTTTAGCCGCCTGGCTCATGCTGTCACTCCTCCCGTGTATTTAGACTGGCGCCATCATGCGACGCCCAGCAACCCCGCCAGTTTACCGGCGTCGTCGAGCTTCTCCAGGCCGAGCACCGCATCCCGCAGCTCGTCGCGCTGCTTCTGTGGCAGCGCGTGCCGGGTAAGCTTGTCGAACTTGTCGACTACCACCTGCTCGGTCGCGAAGTTGTTCTTGTTAGCGCGCTCGGTCTTGCCCGTGCGCTCGATCATCGTGCCGTCCTTGAAAAATACCTGGACGCGCAGCGTGAAGCGTTCCTTGGCGCCCGCCGCGGTAATCGCCGGATCGTTGATGACTTCCACCTTGTCCGCAAGCGCCATGCGCGCCGGGTCGGTGATGACGCTATCGTCATTGAACTGATCCACGAAGACGTCGCCCTCGAGTATCAGCGTGGCGACGCAGAACGGCATGTTGAGCTGCGCAGAAGTCATGCCCTCCGGCTTGTATTTCCAGCCCACATGGTCAACCGTGATCTGCGCGCCGTGGATCACGACCTTCTCCACGTCGGCCGCCTTGAAGGGGCGCTCGCGCTGTATCACGCGCAGCGCATCCAGCGCATTGTGATTGCTGAATACGCAGGAATAGAACTTGAGCGAGGTGTTGAAGGTTTCCCACTCGGAGCCCAGGCCCGCGGTAAGTTCTTTGATCTTAAAACGATCCTGCGAGCGCGAGAACGTGGTGCAGAAGCCGCCGTATTCGCTCTCGAATACGCTGGTGATGCCGGTGAACCCCTGCTCTGCCAGCAGTGCACCGTACAATCCGCTTTGCGAGGCGCGTCCCGCGTGCATGCGCTTGACCATGGCGCCGTACTGCGCCGCCATCAACCCCGCCGCCTGAGTGCCGGCGATGCCCAGCGCGTGCACCGTCTTATCGGCATTGAGCTTGAGGGCGCGCGCGGCGGCGCTGGCGGCGGAAAACACGCCAACCGTTGCGGCCGAATGCCAGCCTTGAGCGATGTGTTCCGGGTTCATGCAGTTGCCGACGCGCGGACCGGTTTCATAGCCGGCCACCGCCGCTGCCAGGAATTCCTTGCCGCTGATGCCGGGCTTGGTCTCGATCACAGCCATCAGTGCCGGCAGCACCACGGAGCCCACGTGTATGTGCCCGCGATGGTGCCCATCGTCGAGCTCGAAGCCCTGCACCTGCGTGCCGTTCACCAGCGTGGAGTGCGGCGCCGACAGCCGCTGATTCGTACCCCACACGCGGCAGGTGCGCGTGCTGTCGATGCCACGCAGCATGTTCTGCAGTATCTGGCTCCATTCCAGGCGCGCGCCATAGATCCCGCAGCCCAGCGCATCGAGCATCAGCAGTTTGACTCTCTGAATGACATCAGCGGGAATCGCATCATAAGTTAAGCCCGCGACGAACTCGGCCATGCCGCGCGTGTACGGATTGCCTGACTGTTGTTGTGACATTGTAGATCCCTGATTTTTTATTGAGGTTAGATTTTCTCTGCAGCGCACCGCCGCCTGCGCAACTCGCTTGCAGGACTGACGTCAGCCCCGCACTCAGGGCGCGCGCTTTTTTTATGTCTGCCCTGCACTATCCGCCAGCGCAGCGTGAAGCATGCATCCCGGCACACAGCCGTTTACAAAATCCGGCTATTCCGAGCCTGCCTCGGTCGGCTCGCTTTCGATATAGCCTTCGCGCACCAGCATTGGAATCACTCCGCCGGCCAGTACGATTTCAGCGAGCAGCTTTTCCAACGGCTTGCCTTTCAACGTTTTGCCGCGCGTGACATTCTCGACGGTGCCGGAAATATAATCGATGCGCGCGATGTCGCCTTCCTCGAAAGCCGCGCTGATTCCGGGGCAATCGATCCCGGGCAAACTGAAATTGACGCAGTTGCGCAGGGCCAGGCCGTTGATCGACTCCGCCGCCAGCCCGACGATGCCGCAACCGCGCAGCACCGATCCGATCGGTCGCCCTGAGCCCAGCCCGAAGTTCTGCCCACCGATGATGATGTCCCCAGGCTTGACCAGGTCGGCCCAGCCGGGGCGGATCGCGCCAAACGCGGCTTTATTGCGCTCCACCTCCGTCAGCCTGAATGACCAGGCCGGCATGATGAGATCGGTGTTGATCTGGTCGCCAAACTTCCAGACGCGTCCAGTATGTGTAAGTTCCAGTTTTTCAGCCATGGAATTTGCGCCTTGTATAAAGTAACGGCTAACGCCAGAGGGTCCGGGGATCAGTGATGATTCCTGCAACGGCAGAAGCCGCCACAGTCGCGGGCGAGCCCATGTAGATTTCGGCCTCGGAACTTCCCATCCTGCCTTTGAAGTTGCGCGTGCTGGCCGTGATGCAAACCTCGCCGGGGCCTACCAGTCCCATGTGGCCGCCATAACACGCGCCGCAGGTGGAATTCGTCACCACCGCGCCCGCTTCGACGATGGTCTCGAGCAGGCCTTCGCGTGCCGCCTGCAGATATATCGCCTGCGAACCCGGGGTGATGATGAAGCGCACGTCCGCAGCGACCTTGCGCCCCTTGAGGACCTTCGCGACCACGCGCAGGTCCTCGATTTGCCCGTTGGCGCATGAACCGACGAACGCCTGGTTGATCGGCACCTTGCGGTCGAACACCGAAAGTCGGGCGCCGTTCTTGGGCACCGAATGCGGCAGAATGACGTACGGCTCGACGTCCGCCAGGTCTACGGTGCGCACATCCGCATAATCCGCATCCTTATCCGGGTTCGCTGGAACTATAGGACGGGTCGGAGCGCCCTTCGGTGCATTTTTCATGAACTCCATGGTGATGTCGTCGCATTCGAACATGGCGAACTCGGCTCCGAGCTCGGCGCACATGGTCGAGATCGTGCGGCGCGCCGACATGTCCAGTGCGCGCAGGCCCTCGCCCCCGAATTCGACGCTGTGCGCTGTATGCGCCCCGTAGGTGTGCGCGATATGAAAGAACACATCCTTGCCGCTCACCACCGGCGGCAGGCTGCTGCCTTTGATTTCGTAGCGGATGGTGGGCGAGACCGGATACCAGACCAGTCCCTTGGTCAGCGCCTGCAGCAGGTCGGTCAGCCCGACGCCGCGCCCTGCGCAGTTGAATGCGCCGGATGCACAGGTATGGGAATCCGAACACACCAGCAGCTCACCGGGGCGCGCCAGGCGGTGCTCCGCGGCGATCACGTGACTGATGCCGTGCACACCGACGTCGAACGTGTTCTTGAGCTTGAACTCCTTCGCGAATCTTCGTGCTTCGACCATGCCCGCCGCGTCTTTGATGCTAGGCGCCGGCACCGCATGATCGAACAGTTGAACCACGCGATCGGCATCGAAGATCTTTTTCGGGCGATGCCAGGAGCCCGCCACGGAAAAAAACAGATCCGCCTGCACCACCATGTCGGGGCGGCATACAGCGATGTCACCCGGACGCACCACGTCTTTGCCAGAGGTTCTGGCAAGAACCTTTTCTATCGCAGTCAAACCCATAATCTCACCATCAGGGATGTAAGTTAGCTTCGGCTAGTTTGGTTTAAATGCCCGACTCTTTTGGCACGTCGATGTGCCGTGGTCAGCTCATATAAATATCTCAGATGATAACATCAACTTCTGCTGAAATCAGCGGGGCGCAAAGCCACGCGTACGCGGGAGGTGCGCCTTTGCAATCGCTCCGACCCGGCGAGCGGCCGTCGACTTCGTGTCCCAAGCCAATGCACCGGAACGCCGCCTCCTCTATACGTTGATGCAGCGCAGTGTCCCGGTTCCGGGCTCTGGCAGAATCAACACAAAGCGCGATACGCGGCCATCGCGTGCGCTGATAGCTCGAGCAGATGACGCGGCTGAAGCCCGTCATTCACGCGACCGCCCCGGAAAATATGGCAAACTTAAAAACAATAATCACAACAATGCCGACTACGCTTTCGGTTTCCTGGCAATGACGCTACTCGACCTCGATATTCGCACCACCATGCGCCTGCTGATGATCGGCAACATGGCGGCCACAGTGCTTCTCATCGCATACACGCAGCATCGCGAGCAGAAGCGTTCCATAGGAATATTCGTTCTCGCCAAAGTTTTTCAGTCGATTGCCTGGCTGCTGCTCAGCCTGCGCGGCGAAATTTCGCTGCTGCTCTCTGCGCACCTGGGGAATCTGCTGCTACTGATCGGGTTTTCCCTGGAGATGACGGCATTCAGCAGATTGACCAAGGTGCGCCGCCCCCTGGAGCTGGCATTCGCTGCCATCACGGCATGCGCCAGCATCCTGGTATGGATATTTCCGGATCCCAGCCTTTGGGTTGCTATCGCAAGCATCGCGACCATAGGCATCTACGCCCCGACCGCAGTGGTCCTGCTCGTGCCCAAAAACGCTTCGCGGCTGCAGGTGATGATCGGCGCCTTCTTCCTGGCCTCCTGTGCTGCGCATGTGGTTCGCGCGCACTCCGCGTTCGCGCACGGGCTGGCGCTGTTGTCCACGACCGCCATACAGTCGCTGACATTCCTCTCCGCGTTCGGACTAACCCTAATCGGCGGCCTCGGCTTCCTGCTGCTGATGAACGAAGATCTCGAGAGAGAGCTGATCGCGGCGGCAACCGTCGACTCGCTTACCGGCATTCTGAACCGCCGCGCCTTTTTCGCAAAATCCGAAATCGCGCTGAATCTCGCCATACGCAACGCAACACCCGTGACCCTTCTGATGATCGATATCGACCGCTTCAAAAATGTGAACGACACCTATGGACACGCCGTCGGCGACGCGGTGCTCGCATCGTTCGCAAAGAACGTGCGCCTGCATATCAGGCCGCATGACGTGTTCGGTCGCATCGGAGGAGAGGAATTTGCGGTCCTGATGATGGATTCCGAAGCCGGCGGATTAAATGTCGCGGAGCGCATTCGCGCAACCACCGAAACGCTACATGCCGGATTGCCTGCCGGACTGAGCTATACCGTCAGCATCGGCGCAGTGACCTGCATCCCCCAAAGTGTTGCCGAGCTGACCACCCTGCTGCAGCTTAGCGATGAAGCGCTCTATCAGGCCAAAGATGACGGCCGCAACCGGGTGCGCACCTCGCACAACAGTCCCGGCGACACCGCGCCCGCGCATGACACGGTAGCTTGATGCAAATGCGCTCACGCAAGGCTCTGGTCATTCCGGCTTGCGTCGAAGTAACGGGCCGGTCTCCTCTAGGCTGCTCGAGCCGCCCGGCAGGCAGCAGTTCCAACATAAGAAGTACGGGAATTTCCAGATTTGCATGGGGTATTGCGGCGCTGCCGGACCCAAGCACGATTCTTGCTGTTACGCTGTCAGCACACACTGATTGCTGACCTTGAACCTCACCACGAACTATTCCTCGGCGCACTGCTTCGACGAGCTGATCGACGCCAATGGCATACCCAGGCCCGCGGCCCGGACCCTGTTCGAGTGCCTAGCGCGATTTCCGCTGGCCGAACTCGACGCACGGCGGGCCGAGGTCGACGCCGCGATCATGACCATGGGGATTACCTTCACCATCTATAGCGAAGGCTCCAATATCGACCGCGCTATGCCCTTCGACATCGTACCGCGGGTGATGGGACAGCGCGAGTGGCGGCGCGTGGACGCAGGGCTGCGACAGCGCCTGATGGCGCTCAACCTGTTCATCAACGATCTCTACAACGAGCAGAAGATCGTCAAAGACGGCGTGTTTCCGATCGATGTGTTGGCCGGCTCGAAGAATTTTCGTGCCCAATGCAAGGGCCACACGCCCCATTTTGGTGTCTGGGCGCATATCTGCGGCACCGATTTGGTGCGTGAC
The DNA here is from genome assembly GCA_903905655.1 of uncultured beta proteobacterium. Taxonomy (GTDB): domain Bacteria; phylum Pseudomonadota; class Gammaproteobacteria; order Burkholderiales; family SG8-41; genus PALSA-1004. The sequence continues at coordinate 13,626 of CAIVHG010000040.1, forward strand.
AAGGATGGCACCATCTACGTGCTGGAAGACAACCTGCGCGTGCCCTCCGGCGTATCTTATATGCTGGAAAACCGCATGCTGATGAAGCGCTTGTTTCCCGAACTGTTCGAGCAGTGCAGAATTCTGCCGGTAGACGACTACACGACGCGCCTGTATGAATCGCTCGCCGCACTTTCTCCGCGCCGCGACGAGCGGCCGATGATCGCGGTGCTCACACCAGGCATCTATAATTCGGCATATTTCGAGCACAGCTATCTCGCACAGCAGATGGGCGCGATGCTGGTCGAAGGCTCCGATCTGGTGGTCGGCGCCGACGACTGCGTCTACATGAAGACCATCGACGGCCTGCGCCGGGTCGACGTGATCTATCGACGCATCGACGACGACTTTCTGGACCCCGACGTTTTCCGTCCGGACTCCGCGCTCGGCGTGCGCGGCCTGATGCGGGCATGGAGGCGCGGCAAGGTGGGCATCGCCAACGCACCGGGCGCGGGCGTCGCCGACGACAAAGTGGTCTACACCTACGTGCCGAAGATCATTCGCTATTACCTGGGCGAAGATGCGATCCTGCCCAATGTGCCGAGTTACCTGTGCATGAACAGCAAGGAGCGCGAGTACGTGTTGGCGAATCTGGACAAACTGGTGGTCAAGCCCGCCAATGAGTCCGGCGGCTACGGCATGCTGATCGGGCCACGCTCCACCCAAGCCGAGCGCGATGCGATGCACAGCCGCATCAGCGCCGATCCGCGCAATTACATGGCGCAGCCGACGCTGACTCTGTCGACTGCACCGACGCTGATCGACGGCAAACTCGCACCGCGCCACCTCGACCTGCGGCCCTTTGTCCTGCAATCGGAGCGCATGTATGTGACCAACGGCGGACTCACGCGGGTGGCCATGCGCGAAGGCTCGCTGGTCGTCAATTCCTCGCAGGGCGGCGGCAGCAAAGACACCTGGATCGTGGAGGAGCAGCGCTGATGTTATCGCGGGTAGCGGAAAATCTGTACTGGATGACGCGCTATATGGAGCGCGCAGAGAATACAGCGCGCCTGATCAATGCGACCAGCCAGGTGCTGCTCGACCTGCCGCCAGAGGCATCCTTCGGCTGGGACGTGCTGATCAAGGTCGTCGGACTCGACGCGCTGTTCAGCCGCTGTTACACCACCCCGGACGAGAACAGCGTCATGCGCTTTCTGATCACCGACGAGCGCAATTCGGGATCGATCGTATCCTGCGTACGCAGTGCGCGGGAGAACAGCCGGACCCTGCGCGAAGTGCTGCCGCGCGCAGCCTGGGAGCGCATCAATGGGATGTACCTCTACACCAACAACCGCGCTGCCGATGCCGTCGACCGCGCCCGCCGTTACACCATCCTAGAGGAAATTATCGAACGACGGCAATCAGTGGTGGGCTTGCTCACGGACGGCATGAGCCACGATGCTGCATACCAGTTCATTCGGCTCGGCCGCTACATCGAGCGTGCCGACATGATCACGCGCATCCTCGACATCAATGCAGCGGTGCTGGTGCCGCGCCAGCAGGTTCCGGAAGATCCGTCGATGGCGCTGCTATGGATGAGCGTGCTCAATTCGCTGCACGCCTATCAGATGTACCGTCGGCATGCGTCGGTCCACGTGCGCGGCGCCGAGGTGGTCAATTTCATGCTGAAAGACACGCACTTCCCGCGCACCGTGCGCTACTGCCTGGATGAACTCGAATCCAGCGTGTCGCAGCTTCCGCACCATGGCGGCCCGCTCAAGCTATTGCGCATCGCACAGCGCCGCCTCGCCGCCATGCGCATCGAGGGCCTGACGGCGGCGCAGCGCCACGAGTACCTCGATGCCGTGCAATCGGACCTCGCGCACCTGCACGAAGAGATCGCAACCGAGTACTTCAAATTCTGCGAGCAGAAGCCCGCCCCGCTTGAAGCGCTGGCCGGTGCCTGAAGCGCCCATTCAACTCGAGCGGTAGCCAGAATGTCGATCCACGTCGCACTGAATCACTTAACGCATTACCACTATGACCGGTTGGTCGAGCTGGGCCCGCAGATCGTGCGCCTGCGCCCTGCCCCGCACAGCCGCACCCGCATCCTGAGCTATTCGCTGAACGTCGCGCCGGCCGACCATTTCATCAACTGGCAACAGGATCCGCAGTCGAATTACCTGGCACGGCTGGTGTTTCCGGAGAAAACATGCGAACTGCGCGTCGAAGTCGATCTGGTCGCCGAGATGTCGGTGTTCAACCCCTTCGATTTTTTTCTGGAGCCGCACGCAGAGGACTATCCGTTCAGCTACACCACCGACGAGCGCTCGGAGCTGATGCCCTACCTGATCCGGCGCGCGCCCGGCCCCGCCTTTGAGCAATATCTTGCCGCGATTCCAAGGGCCAAGGCGCGTACCATCGATTTTCTGGTCGCCGTCAATCGGCGTGTGCAGAAGGACATTTCCTATCTCATCCGCATGGAGCCCGGCGTGCAGACACCGGAGAAAACGCTGACGCGCGCCGAAGGCTCGTGCCGCGACAGCGCCTGGCTGCTGGTGCAACTGCTGCGCCACCTCGGGCTCGCTGCGCGCTTCGTATCCGGCTATCTGATCCAGCTCACAGCAGATGTGAAAGCGCTGGACGGCCCGTCCGGACCGAGCGCGGATTTCACCGACCTGCACGCCTGGTGCGAGGTCTATCTTCCCGGTGCGGGCTGGATCGGCCTCGACCCGACTTCAGGGCTGCTCGCCGGCGAGGGCCACATCCCGCTCGCGTGCTCGCCCGACCCCTCGTCGGCGGCGCCAATCACTGGCGCGGTAGACGAATGCGAAGTCGAGTTCTCACACGTCATGAAGGTCACGCGCATCTGGGAGGCGCCGCGCGTAACCAAACCCTATAGCGACCAGCAGTGGCAGGAGATCGATGCGCTGGGGCATCGCATCGACGCCGACCTGCTCAAGCACGATGTCAGGCTCACGCAGGGTGGCGAGCCAACCTTTGTCTCGGTCGATGATCGGGACGGCGCAGAGTGGAACACCGATGCGATGGGCCCCGACAAACGCGGCCTTGCCGCGGAACTCCTTGCGCACCTGAAAGCGCATTATGCGCCGCACGGGCTGCTGCATTACGGACAGGGCAAGTGGTATCCCGGAGAACAATTGCCGCGCTGGTCGCTCAACGCGTACTGGCGCGCCGACGGCTTCGCTTTGTGGTCTGATCCTGCGCTCTACGCCGACGAAGCGCACGACTATGGCATCACCGAAGCGCAGGCACGCGAATTTCTGACCGGCGTCGCGCGCCACCTCGAACTTGATCCGCAGTTCGTGTTTGCGGCGTACGAAGACGTCTTTTACCACCTGTGGCGAGAGCGCCGCCTGCCGTCGAACGTCGATCCTTTCGATGCTCGCCTCGACGATCCGCTCGAGCGCGCGCGCCTGCGAAATATTTTCACGCAGGGGCTGGATGCGGTGGTCGGGCATGTGCTGCCGGTCTCACGCGCACCTGAGACGGAGCACTGGCAGAGCGGGCGCTGGTTTCTGCGCGAAGACCGCTGCTACCTGACACCCGGCGATTCTCCTCTCGGTTACCGGCTGCCGCTCGATTCACAGCCGTGGGCTACGGAGAGCGATTACCCGTGGGTGCATCCGCAGGACCCAACCCAGACCTTCCCGCCGCTGCCGCCACATCCCGAGATCCGTCCGCCGCTGCCGCATCCGGACGCTAGTGCGCATGCCGATTCTGATGCGCAACCCAACCTTAGCGCGGCTGCGGACACTCAGCCGCAGCCCTTTGAATCTGCCGCCTGGATCACGCGCACCGCAATGTGCACACAGGTGCGCAACGGCTGCCTCTATGTTTTCATGCCTCCCGTTACCAAGCTCGAGGATTATCTGGCGCTGACGGCGGCGGTCGAAGCCACTGCCGCGGAAATGCATTTGCCGGTGGTGCTGGAAGGTTATGAGCCGCCGCGCGACCCGCGCCTCGTGCAGTTGCGCGTGACGCCCGATCCAGGCGTCATCGAAGTCAACATCCAGCCGGCGCGCGACTGGAGCGCGCTCACCGAGCAGACCGAATTCCTTTACGAGTCCGCTCACCAGACGCGGCTCACCGCTGAGAAATTCATGCTGGACGGACGCCACACCGGCACCGGCGGCGGCAATCATTTCGTGCTCGGCGGCGCGACGCCTGCAGACTCGCCATTCCTGCGCCGGCCGGACCTGCTGGCGAGCATGGTCGCCTACTGGCACAACCATCCGGCGCTCTCGTACCTGTACTCCGGGTTGTTCATCGGCCCCACCAGCCAGGCGCCGCGCCTGGACGAGGCGCGCAACGATGCAGTCTACGAAATCGAACTGGCGTTCCGCGAAATGCGCCGCTTGCGCGCTGAGGACCGACTCGGCGCCACGCCGTGGCAGGTCGACCGCATGCTGCGCAATCTGCTGGTCGACGTCACCGGCAACACGCATCGCGCGGAATTCTGCATCGACAAGCTCTACTCGCCCGACAGCGCGACCGGCCGCCTCGGCCTGCTCGAACTGCGCGCCTTCGAGATGCCGCCGCATGCGCGCATGAGCCTCGCGCAGCAGTTGCTGCTGCGCGCGCTGGTGGCGCGCTTCTGGCAGCACCCCTATCAACCCGCGCGGCTCAAGCGCTGGGGCACCGAGCTGCACGATCGCTTCATGCTGCCGCATTTCGTATGGGACGACTTCGGCGACGTGATCGAGGAGCTGAACGATTTCGGCTATCCCCTGCAGGCAGCCTGGTACGCGCCGCACTTCGAGTTCCGCTTTCCGCGCTTGGGCGACTTCGCCGCCCACAACGTGGACATCGAACTGCGGCTGGCGCTGGAGCCATGGCATGTGCTCGGCGAGGAATCCGGGGGCGGCGGCACCGTGCGCTACGTCGATTCATCGGTCGAGCGGCTGCAGGTCAAGGCGCAGGGACTGATCGACGAGCGGCACGTGATCACCTGCAACGGACAAGCGCTGCCGCTGCAGCCTACCGGCCAGGTCGGCGAGTTTATCGGCGGCGTGCGCTACCGCGCGTGGGCGCCGCCCTCCGGCCTGCATCCCACGATCGGCACGCACGCGCCGCTCACTTTCGATCTGGTCGATACCTGGATGAACCGCTCGCGCGGAGGATTTCAATACCACGTCGCGCATCCCGGCGGCCGCAATTACGACACCTTTCCGGTCAATGCATACGAGGCGGAGGCGCGGCGGTTGGCGCGTTTCTTCCGCATCGGTCATACACCAGGCACTCTACAGGCGCGTTCGGTGCCGCGTGATACGGACCATCCGTTCACATTAGATCTTCGACGCACCTAGTGCGCACCGCATGTGCGCAATTGCGCCCCCCTTGTACGGCGCTATGGAACCTCTGATTAACTTCCACACGGTTGCGACGGGGGCTTTGCGGGATGAGATGCGCGAAGCGAGGTGCAGCTAATGGTCGATTCCATTCGCAAGCCGAGCGACAAAGCAGATCGCCCGCAAAGCCCCCGTCCAATATGGGTTGCGGCAAAATGCGGCGTCTGCTTCGCCGCGCTCCTCGGCATCGTAGACGTGCTACGACCTTCGTCGCGCGTCTCGCATCCATCCGCATTTTGCCACAACGCAATCCGCGGGGAAGTTAATCAGAGGTTCCTGAGGCATAATAGCGGCCACTGGATAGTCACATAACCCAGATGACCCCAACCCCCAAGCCGCACCTTAAGCCGGAAGAAATGCTTTCCAATTACCCGTTTGCCGAGGGGCGCTTCGACGAACTGTTCGAAGAGCCGTACCAGCCGCGTGCCCACTGGTCGCGGCTGTACTCCGAACTGACGCAGACCTCCTCCGAGGAAATACGCGAGCGGCTGGCAGCCGCCGAGCGACGCATCCGCGAAAGCGGCGTCACCTACAACGTATATGCCGATCCCAAAGGCCACGATCGCCAATGGGATCTCGATGTGCTGCCACTGATGATCGCGCCGGAGGAATGGCGCGAAATCGAGGCCGGCATCATACAGCGCGCCAACGTATTCAACCTCGCGCTCGGCGATCTCTACGGTGAGCAGTCGCTGTTGAAGAGCGGGCTCATCCCGCCTAACCTGATCCTGGGGCAGAGCGGTTACCTGCGTCCGGTGCACGGCATGAAACTGCCGGGCAACATACACCTGCACGTCTATGCCGCCGATCTTGCGCGCTCTCCCGACGGCCGCTGGTGGGTGATGGCAGACCGCACGCAGGCCCCGTCCGGCGCCGGCTATGCACTCGAAAACCGCCTGATCGTCTCACGCGCCTTTCCCGCACTCTTTCGCGATCTGCACGTGCAGCATCTGGCGCACTTCTTCGCAACGCTGCGCGACTCGCTCATGCATTTTGCGCCCAGGGGCGACGGGCCTACGCTTACCGTGCTGCTGACGCCGGGGCCGTACAACGAGACTTATTTCGAGCACACGCTGCTGGCACGCTACCTCGGCTTCCCGCTGGTCGAAGGCGGCGACCTGACAGTGCGCGACGGCTGCGTGTGGCTCAAGACCATCGGCGGACTAAAACGCGTGCACGCCATCCTGCGCCGTCAGGACGACACCTATTGTGATCCGCTCGAACTGCGCGGCGATTCAGCGCTCGGCATCGCCGGGCTCGTCGACTGTGCGCGGCGCGGCACGGTGCTGATCGCCAATGCGCTCGGCTCGGGCGTGATCGAATCAGGGGCGCTGCTGGGCTTTCTGCCGCGCATCTCCGAACGCCTGACCGGCGAAGCGCTGCGCCTGCCGTCGATCGCCACCTGGTGGTGCGGCGAGCCTGCGGCACTGGAAGATGCACTGGAACAGGTCGAGCACCTGGTATTCAAGCCCGCTGATCCGGCGCAGGGATTCCAGGTGATCTTCGGTCAGGACCTTGATGCCGAGGGCCTTGCAGATCTCAGGAAAAAGCTGTCGGCTCATCCCGAGCGCTATGTGGCGCAGGAGCTGGTGCGGGTGTCTCAGGCGCCAGTGTTGGGCAGAGTGCACCATCAGCAGATCGCGGCGCGCGGGATCGGACTGCGCGTGTTTGCCGTTGCCTCCCCGATGGGTTACGTCGTGATGCCGGGCGGGCTGACGCGGGTGGCGAGCATGGAGAACGCGCGTGTCGTGTCCATGCAGCGCGGCGGCGGCTCCAAGGATACATGGGTGCTCTCGCCAGGGCCGGTGGACACTGCGTTCAGCCTCCTGCGCAGCACGGTCACAGCGGATGACCTGGTGCGCATGCGTGCCGGCATTCCCTCGCGGCTCGCGGAAAATCTGTACTGGTTCGGGCGCTACGAGGAGCGCTGCGAAGACGCTGCACGGCTGCTGCGTGTCGCGCTTAAACTAACGCTGGAAGAAGGCTACGCGGAGGACAATGCGCGGACACCGGTGCTCGCATTGACGCGCGCCTTTCAGATCCTCGATGAGGACGCAGAGGATACTGACAGCGCATTGCTCGCCGCCGCCACGCTGCATTCGAATCCCTTCGGCTTGCCGACCAACCTGCGCGCCCTCGAAAACGTCGCCTTCAACCTGCGCGACCGCATGTCGCTCGACAACTGGCGCGCGATCAACGCGCTGATCATGGATCCGGTCTTCGGGCGCGCAGTCACCTTGTCCGATACGCTCGCCTGGCTCGACCGCACCATCACCAGCATGATGACGCTGTCGGGCTTTGCGCTGGACGGCATGACGCGCGACGACGGCTGGCACCTGCTATCCATCGGCCGGCGGCTCGAGCGTCTGGCGTTTCAATGCCTCGCATTGCGCATCGCGTTTAATCAGGGGCTGGGGTCCGGGCTGAGCTGGCTGCTCGAACTCGCCGATTCCACGGTCACCTATCGCGCGCGCTATCTCGCGCGCCCCGAATGGCTGCCGATGCTCGATCTGCTGGTGATGGACTCCGCCAATCCGCGTTCGGTGATATTTCAGGCAAGCGGCATTCTTGGCTATGTGATCAAGCTCGAGCGCGTCTACGGCCCGTGCGGCAGCGAAATGTTTGCACCGGTGGTGCGCGCGCTGGAGGAACTCGATGCCGGCAAGCTGGATCCCGAGAATGCGGAACTGCGCGACACCATCGATCGGCTGCGCAGCGCCGCATTCGAGATCAATGATCTCCTGACGCAACGCTTCTTCAACCACGTCCACGTCAGTACGCGGACGATGTTCGGGATCTAAGTTCGAATGCCCACCAGCACCCGCTACCGCGTAGTGCACGAAACGCGCTACCTCTATTCAGGCACCGTGACCGGCTCGCGCCAGCTCGCCCATCTGAAACCGCGCGCCACGCCGTGGCAGGAGGTGCATGCGCATCGCATCGACATCAAGCCTGCCACGACTGAGCGCAGTGAAGATGAGGATTATTTCGGCAATGGCGTGCTGCACTTCGCCGTGAACAACCCGCACGACGAACTCCTGGTGCGCTCGGAATCGGAGGTCACGGTGAGCACATACGCAGATGCCACTACGGGCAATGTGCAGCCATGGGAGCACGCGCTGGCGGCGCACGATGCCATCGGCAAACCGCACGATCTGGATGTGGAGCAATATCGGATCGCTTCGCCGATGGTGCCGCTGCTGGACACGGCGGCAGCCTACGCCCGCACCAGCTTCGCGCCGGGCCGTGACTGGCGGGAAGCCATGCTGGATCTGACGCGCCGCATCTATGCAGATTTCACCTATGACTCTGAAGCCACGACCATCACCACGCGCGTCGCAGAAGTGCTCGAACACCGCCGCGGCGTGTGCCAGGACTTCGCGCATCTGATGATCAGCTGCCTGCGCTCCATCGGGCTGCCGGCGCGCTACGTCAGCGGCTATGTGCTGAACCGCGTGCCCGCGGATCAACACAAGCTCGCCGGCTCCGATGCCTCGCACGCCTGGGTCGCCAGCCACTGTCCGGGTCGCGGCTGGATGGCGTTCGATCCAACCAATGGCAAGCTTGCCGACATCGAGTTCGTCACGCTGGGCTGGGGCCGCGAATTTTCAGATGTCACGCCGCTGCGCGGCGTGGTGCTCGGCGCCGCTACCCAAACGCTGACGGTCGCAGTGACCGTAGAGCCAATCTAGAATTACGAAACCGGCTGACAAGCTGGTTTCGCTCGACGTTCCCCTGGCGCGCGGACTCGTTGCCGACAAAGGCGGCCGTTTGCGGGTAGCGCGCCTTTGCCCCCGCTCCCGCAAGCGGGCGCTTCGCGCTAACGTGTCGCGGGGGCCCCTTGGGAGAGGGGATAGGGGTGAGGGTCAGCAACGTGTAAGGCTCAATAACCTTTCTCATCACTACATATTGCTAACCGCTGTTGCGCAGGCCCGCAGCGACGCCGTTAATCGTTAGGTGGATCGCGCGCTGCACACGCTCCTCGCTGTCCCCGCTGCGATAGCGCTTGAGCAATTCGATCTGCAGGTGGTTCAGCGGATCGATGTAAGCACAGCGCTCGCGAATTGCACGCGCCAGCGGCGCATTATCCGAGAGGAAATCGGCGCCCTGCGTAATGGCAAGCAGCCAATGCCGCGTCAACTCCCACTCGCCGCGCAGCCGCTCCCAAATACGCTCGCGCAGCGCGGCGTCGGCGACGAGCTCAGCATAGCGCGATGCGATGCCCAGGTCAGACTTGGCCATCACCATCTCCATGTTCGCGATCACCACGCGAAAAAACGGCCAGCTCGCTTTCATGCTGCGCAGCTCATCGAGCGTATAGGTCCCGCCGGCAAGCAGGCCGTCGACCGCGCTGCCGAAGCCGTACCAGGCGGGCAGCATCAGCCGGCACTTGCTCCAGCTGAACACCCAGGGAATCGCGCGCAGGTCATCGATGTGACCGCTCGCGCGGCGCGATGCGGGCCGGCTGCCGATATTGAGATCTGCGATCTCCGCGATCGGCGTCGAAGCACGGAAATAATCGAAGAAGCCCGCGCTGCCTTTCACTAATGAACCGTAGACCTCATAGGCGCGGCCGGCGAGCTGATCCATGATGGCACGGTAGCGCGCAATGTCACCTGACGCCTCCGGGTGCGGCAAGAGGCTCGCCTCGAGCGTTGCCGCCGTCAGCGTTTCCAGGTTGCGCCGTCCATGCAGCGGGTCGGCGTATTTGCTGGAGATGACTTCACCCTGCTCCGTCAGCCGCACCGCGCCGCCGACGCTGCCCGGCGGCTGCGCAAGGATCGCGTCGTAACTCGGGCCGCCGCCGCGCCCCACCGAGCCGCCGCGGCCATGAAAAAGCCGCAGGCGAATGCCATGCCCGCGGCACAGCTCGAACAGCTCCACCTGCGCCTGGTAGAGCGCCCAATTCGACATCAGGTATCCACCGTCCTTGTTGCTGTCGGAATAGCCGAGCATGATTTCCTGGGAATCGCCGCGCGCAGCGATCCAGTCGCGGTAGAGCGGCAACGCAAAGGCCGCGCGCATGATCGCGGCGCAGGCCCTGAGATCCGGTATGGTCTCGAACAAGGGAACCAGATCCAGCGCCATGCCCGGCGGCACTCCGGGCATGAGCAGCCCCGCTTCCTTCAGCAGCACGCCGACCTCGAGCAGATCCGACAGCGATTCGCAATGCGAGATGATGTAGCGCGCCACGGCGTTTTTGCCATGCTCGCGCTGCGCCTGCGCCGCGCGCGCAACGATTGCGAGCTCGGACTCGGCATGCGCCGAATAAGTCAGATGCTGCGAACGCAACGGCCTTGCGGTTGCGAGCTCCCCCGTCAGCAGCGCCACGCGCTCATCTTCGGTGAGCGCGCGATAATCCGCGGCGACTCCGGCCTTCGCTAGCAACTCCGCGACCACCAGTTCATGCTGCTCGGAACTTTGCCGCAAATCGATCGGCGCCAGATGAAAGCCGAATACGCTGACGGCGCGCTGCAGCGTCCGCAGGCGCCCCTCTGCGAGCAGACCGGCGTTCTGCTGGGCGAGTGCGCGCGCGATGCATTCGAGGTCGGCTGTGAATTCCTCGGCCGCTGCGTAAGGCTCACGGTTCACGTCTGCGTCCGCCAATGGCATGCCGGCAAGCACGGCTGCGGACGCAGCGAGCCGCGTGTGAATCCCAAACAACGCCTGGCGATAGGGCTCATCGCGCCGGTGCGGTGAAGGGTCGCCCGAATCCGCGGCGAATGCGAGGAGCTCTGGCGGCATCGCCGACAAGCGTGCGGTCAGAGAGAGTTCAGCCGCCAGGCGCTGCACTTCGTTCAGATAGTGCCCGAATACGAGACGCGCCTGCGTCTGCAACGCAGCACCGAGAACGGCCGCCGTGACATTCGGATTGCCGTCGCGATCGCCCCCGATCCAGGTACCTACGCGCAGAAATGGCGCGAGCCACGGCCGACGTGCGAGACTGAATTCCGCGCACAGCGCGGATTCGATCTCCGCGTAGAGCCGCGGCAACTCGCTGAGGAAAGTGCTGCAAAAATAGGCGAGACCGTTTTCGACTTCATCGGCGACCTGCAGCCCGCTGAGCCGCAACATGGCGGTGAGCCACAGACGCAGCACCTCACGGCGCAGCGCGGTTTCCCATTCGTGCACGGCAAGACCCGCGCGGTCGGGTTCGCCATACATGGCCAGCAGCCGCGCGATCTCACGCTCGCAGTTCAAGATGCTCTGGCGCTTCACTTCGGTCGGATGCGCTGTGAGCACCGGACTCACCTCGGCGCTCGCAAACCAATCCACCAGCTGCGCGCCGTCGATGCCGGCTGCACGGACGCGCGCCAAGGCGTGCGCGAGGCCGCCCGGAACCTGCACCTGCTCCGTGGCCATGCTGCGGCGCCGGCGCTCGTCATTATCCTCGGCGAGGTTGAGGAGCTGCAGAAAATAGCTGAACGCGCGCGCTACGTGCAGCGTATCCCCGATCGCCAGTCCGTTGAGCGAGGCATCGAGGTCCCTGCGGGCCGCGATCATTTCCTCTGCGTTGCCGGCCTGTGCCGCAGTGTTCTCCGCGGAATGGCCGGCCCGTGCCGCAATGTTCTCTGCGGCATTGCCGACGGCCGCCTCTGCGCGACGAAAACGCACCGCCGTCTGCCGTATGTGCTCGATCAGTTCCAGCGTCGCCGCGCCGGCCTGCTCCTTGATGACTTCGCCTAACAGCCTGCCCAGCAATCTGCGGTCCTGACGTGCGCCGCCCTGAATCTCAAGAGCGTTGCCTGGTGTTTCCGATGGGTGATTCATGATCGCGGATATCCTGAATAGGCGATGCAAAATAGAACCTGCTGCAACTCAAGCAAGAGTCGCGCCCCAGTGGCGCAACCCGACACCCTGCAAACTCAGGACTACATGCTCATGGCTGCTCAAAGGGCGAAGGTACTTGCGCAACCAGGGGTCGGCACCAATATGGAGCGCGCCACGGCACGCCCGCCCAAAGAAAGTGCGGAGTAACACTCTAAAGGTGCACCTCGCTGCCTCCTAGATCAGTGCGCCCGCTGTGGCGCATATCTTGCTGATACACCATGCATTGGTCTCACCGCGGAAACAAACCATTGTGGATATGCCCAACTCCCCTAACGCACCAGTGCACGCCGATGAAATACGCACAGGGCTGGACAAGGAATCGCTAAAGCTCGGCTTCCTGGACAATCTGCTCTACATGCAGGGCAAGATTCCCGCGCTCGCGACGCCAGTCGACTACTATCTCGCCCTTGCCTACCTGGTGCGCGACCGGCTACTGCAGCGCTGGATCAGCACCGCAGAGGCCTACACACGCAAGGGTTCGCGCACCGTCGCCTACTTCTCTGCGGAATTCCTGCTCGGGCCGCACCTGGGCAACAATCTGGTGAACCTCGGCATCACTGATGTCGTCGCCGCGGCCGTCGCCGACCTCGGGCTTGATCTCAACCAATTGTTGGCGCTCGAACTGGAACCCGGACTCGGAAACGGCGGCCTTGGCCGGCTCGCTGCCTGCTTTCTGGATTCTCTCGCCACGCTCGAAGTACCGGCCATGGGTTATGGCATACGTTATGAGTTCGGAATTTTCGACCAGCTGATCGTCGACGGCTGGCAGGTCGAGAAGACCGACAACTGGCTCAGGTTTGGCAATCCCTGGGAACTCGCCCGCCCCGAGTGGGCGAAACAGGTGAAGCTCGGCGGCCGCGTTGAGCGCTACACCGGCCCGGATGGGCGCTATCGCGCGCGCTGGATCCCCGAGCAAACCGTCATCGGGGTGCCCTACGACACTCCAATCCTGGGCTATGGCACGAACACCGCCAACACGCTTAGACTGTGGCGTGCCGAGGCGGGCGAATCGTTCGACTTCGCCGTGTTCAACCGCGGTGATTACCACGGCGCGGTTAATTCCAAGATCGATTCCGAGAACATCACCAAAGTGCTGTACCCGAATGACGAATCTTTTAGCGGCAAGCAACTGCGCCTGAAGCAGCAATACTTCTTCGTCTCCTGCTCTCTGCAGGACATGCTGCGCATCATGCAGGGCCAGCACCTGCCGCTGGACCGCTTTCACGAGAAGTTTGCCGCGCAGCTCAACGACACGCACCCGTCGATCGCGATTGCCGAGCTGATGCGCCTGTTGGTCGACGAGCACGATGTGCTGTGGGAGCGCGCCTGGGAGATCACGCGCCAGACCTTCGGCTACACCAATCACACGCTGCTGCCGGAGGCGCTCGAGTGCTGGCCGCTCGAGCTGTTCGCCCGGCTGCTGCCGCGGCATCTGGAAATCATCCACGAGATCAATGCGCAGTTCCTGGAACTGGTACGCGCGCGCTTCCCCGACGATTACGGGCGCGTGGCGCGGCTGTCGCTGATCGACGAGAACGGCGAGCGCCGCGTGCGCATGGCCAACCTTGCCTGCGTCGGCAGCCACGCCATCAACGGCGTGGCCGCCCTGCACTCCGAGTTGCTCAAGCAGGACGTGCTCGCCGATTTTCACGCGCTGTGGCCCGAGAAATTCAGCAACAAAACCAACGGCGTCACGCCGCGGCGCTGGGTGGTGCTCAGCAATCCGCAGCTCACGACGCTGATCTCAGAGGCGATCGGCGACGGCTGGATCAGAGATCTGGGCGAGCTGCGCCGCCTCGAGCCGCTGGCCGACGATAGCAATTTCCGCAGCCGCTGGCGCGCCGTCAAGCGCGCCAACAAGCTCGCCTTTGCGGATTTGGTGCGGCACCGCACCGGCATCGCCCTCGACCCCGAGTCGCTGTTCGACGTGCAGGTCAAGCGCATCCACGAATACAAGCGCCAGCACCTGAATATCCTGCACGTAATCGGGCTCTACCACCGGTTGCGCATGAACCCCGCGCTCGAAATGGCGCCGCGCACTTTCATCTATGGCGGCAAGGCGGCGCCCGGCTACCACATGGCCAAGCTCATCATCAAGCTCATAAACGCCGTCGGCGAGGTCGTCAACCACGACCCGCTGGTGCGCGACCACATCAAGGTCGTGTTCCTGCCGAATTTCAACGTGGGCAGCGGACAGTGCGTGTATCCGGCCGCGGAGCTGTCGGAGCAGATATCAACGGCCGGCAAGGAAGCCTCGGGCACCGGAAACATGAAGTTTGCGATGAACGGCGCGCTCACCATCGGCACGCTGGACGGCGCCAACATCGAGATCCGCGACGAAGTCGGCGCCGACAATTTCTTCCTGTTCGGGCTGACGGCGCCGCAGGTCGACGCGCTGCGCAGTTCAGGCTATCGCCCTGCCGACTACTGCGCCGCCAACGAGGAATTGCAGGCTGTGTTCGAACTTTTGCGCAGCGGCGTATTCGCGCGCGGCGACACGCAGCTGTTCATGCCGCTGATCGACAACCTGCTCAATTACGACCCATATTTCGTGCTCGCGGATTACGCCGCTTACGCGCGCTGCCAGAGTGCAGTGAGCAGCGCCTACTGCGATGCCGAGCGCTGGTCGCAGATGTCTATCCTCAACAGCGCACGCTCCGGACTGTTCTCCTCAGACCGCACGATCCGCGAATACTGCGAGCACATCTGGCGCATCAAAGCGGTGCCGATCCGGCTGTTGAGCCGCGACGATGTAAAAGCCAGTTTCCTGCAGTAGAAGATTATGACGATCCCCTATAGCCTGGCACTGCCCTGTCTGCAGCAGCGACTGGCCATCGGCGCGTTGACTCCGACGCAGATTGCCCGCGATGTGATAGCAGAGGCGGCGCGCGACAGCCATCACACCTGGATCCATCTGCTCCCTGAGGAAGCGGTGCTCGCACAGGCGCAGCGCCTCGAAGCGGATCCCAAGGCACGATCGCTGCCGCTCTACGGCGTGCCGTTCGCGGTGAAAGACAATATCGACGTCGCCGGCCACCCGACTACCGCCGCCTGCCCGGCGTACAGCTATATCGCAAAGACATCGGCGACCGCGGTTGTACGTTTGCTGGCGGCCGGCGCCATCCTCATCGGCAAGACCAATCTGGACCAGTTTGCCACCGGCCTGGTTGGCACGCGCTCGCCTTACGGAGCTTGCAGCAATGCCTTCGACGCACGCTACATCAGCGGAGGATCGAGTTCGGGCTCGGCGCTTGCAGTCGCGCTCAATCAGGTGAGTTTCACGCTGGGCACCGATACCGCGGGTTCCGGCCGCATTCCAGCCGGATTCAACAACGTGGTCGGGCTCAAGCCGACGCCGGGCGCGGTCAGTTGCGCGGGGGTCGTGCCGGCGTGCCGCACGCTGGACTGTGTTTCCGTGTTTGCATTTACCGCAGGCGATGCCTGGGATGTGTATAGCGTCATCCGCGGGCCCGATGCGGTGGACGACTACAGCCGTCACTCGAAACCCCCGGTGCGCGCGCCTCAAACACGCTACCGCTGCGGCGTGCCATGCCCTGAGCAACTCCAGTTTTATGGCGATGCCGAGGCGCGACGCAGCTACGAGCGTGCAGTCGAATTGCTGGAACGCAGCGGCGCCACCGTCATGGAAGTCGACTATGCGCCGTTTCTGGCGGCGGGAAGGCTGCTCTACGAAGGACCGTGGGTTGCGGAACGGCTCAACGGCATCAAAGCATTTTATGCAACGCATGCAGATGAGATCCATCCCACGACGCGGCAGATCATTGCGACCGGCGCGAAGTACACGGCGTGCGATCTGTTCGAGGCCGGCTATGCACTGGCAGCGCTCAGGCGCAAAACGGAACGCCAATTCAGAGATATCGATGTGCTCGCCGTGCCGACTGCGCCGACGATATACACGATGGATCAAATCGCCGAGAAGCCGATTGAGCTCAATGCCAACCTAGGCTATTACTCGAATTACGCGAACCTGCTCAACCTCGCGGCGATTGCAGTTCCCGGCGGAATGCGCGGTGACGGGCTGCCTGCCGGCATCACCCTCATCGGCCCTGCCGACAGCGAAGCGTTGCTGTGCGACGCCGGAGACCGCCTGCATCGCCTGAGTTCCAAAACCATCGGCGCCACCAGATTTCTGCTCCCGGCTTATGAGACGAGCTTGGCCGTAGATACCGTAGAGAATGAAGTCCTGATCGCAGTGGTTGGCGCTCACCTCAGAGGCTTTCCTTTGAATGGTGAACTCATCGAGCACGGCGCGCGCTTCGTCGCCACTGCGCGCACGGCCCGTCGCTATCATCTGTACCTGCTGCCGAACAGCGTGCCACCCAAACCGGGGCTGGTCCGCGACGAACGCCTGGCCGGCTACCCGATCGAGCTCGAACTGTGGAGCATGCCGAGCGAGCAATTCGGTTCTTTCGTGGCGTGCATCCCCTCTCCGCTCGCGATCGGCAGCGTTGCGCTGGAAGACGGCAGCACCGTGAAGGGCTTTTTATGCGAGAGCGCTGCTGTCATCGGCGCACGCGACATTTCATCGTACGGCGGCTGGAAAAATTACATGACGAGCGGCCCACTGGCGCGCGTGGGGTAACGACCCGCCGCAGCTAACACCCGTTCATCCGCCGGCACTGCTCTTCCGACGGCCTGCCCCTATACCCGACGCACCGGCGGCACGTGCCCTCGAGCGCAGATGAGATCGCCGCCAGCGGCGCAGTCCAGCCGATGATGCCGCCCTGCGCCCGCAACATCTCCAGGATCGCCAGTTTGTAAGCTGGGATGTAGCTTTCAGTCGCGTCTTCCACCAGCAGGCATTCGTAGCCGCGATCGTTCGCTTCGCGCATGGTGGTCTGCACGCACACTTCGGTCGTGACGCCCGCGAACAACAGGTGCGTGATGCCGCGGCCGCGCAGCAGATCATCGAGCAACGTCGCATAAAACGCGCCCTTACCCGGCTTGACGATGACCGTTTCGCCCGGCAACGGAGCCAACTCCGGCACGATTTCGTTTCCCGTTTCGCCGTCGATCAGGATGCAGCCCATCGCGCCGGCATCACCAATGCGCAGCGTTGCATGGCCGCGCCGCAGTTTTGCCGGTGGGCAGTCGCTGAGATCTGCGCGGTGCGCCTCGCGGGTGTGAATCATGGATACCTGGTGCCTTCGGCACAGGCTCATGAGATCCTTGACCGCCTGAACGGCCTTGGCCAGCAGGCTCACGTCGTTGCCGAGCACCGCGCCAAAGCCGCCGTGCTCGATGAAATCGCGCTGCATGTCGATGACGATGAGAGTGGTGGTTTTAGGCGTAAAGAAAAACGGGTAAGGCTTTGCCTTGACCACTGCCACCTCACGCGCTGCGGCATTCATGATGCGGCCTCAATCCGTAGCAGCATGGATGCGCGTCATTTCGCTGGCTCCGGCACGCCCTCGTCGATCGCCGGCTGCTGCGCGGGGGCTGCGGCATACTTCGCGCAGAGCAGCAGGCACGCCACCGCCAGATAGCTGATCGTCACCGCAGGCGAACGGTCTATGCCGAGCGATTCGCCGTGCATGAACCCAAAGAACGTCAGGACCGCGCCTGCCAGCGCGAACCCTGCGGCCTTGGCGAGCTTGCGATCGATGATCGATGCCGCGATGGCGGCAAGCACCACGCCGGCGACGATGGCGCCACCGCCCATGATGGCGAGCCCCTAGCACCCCGACCTGCGCCAGCTTGTCCATGCCTACCGCAGCGGCGTTGGTGCCGGCTGCGCCCAGCGCATTGTCGATCAGGAGCTTGCCCCATGCCGCAAGATTCGGCGTCAGCGCCAATATGATCGCTGGCGCATGCGCCTTGGGCGTCTCCTGGAACGCCTGCGCGCCGATCAGCATGCCGATATAAAGCAGGATGGGCGAAATGGCGACCAATGGTATCAGCGCCGAGACGATCGAGATGATGCCGAACCACGACAGCGCGATCACCATGATGCCGGTGGCCGCGGAATAGCCGATGCGCCCGCCCATCGCCTTCCATCCCGGATGCCCGATATAGATCGTGGTCGGAAAGGGACTGCCGAGCGCCGCAGCCACCACCGACCCGAACCCGTTCACCAGCAAAGACGAACGCGTTTCATAACGATCCCCGGCGGCCGCGGCGCTCTCCAGGTTCTGGAGCGAGCCAATCACATTAAAGAGCGCCATGGGGAAGATCA
>CAIVHG010000041.1 GCA_903905655.1 uncultured beta proteobacterium
GGAGGTTCGCGTGTATTATACGGCCACCGCTACATTACACGCACGCGCCGGCCGGGACGTCTGCAGTCGACAGTCGTGGTCGTCTTGAATTGGGGCTAAGATGCGCGGTCGTCCGGGCCGTGCAGCGCCCATGCATCCACACACTGGAGAGAACTGACTTGGACAAGAATACCGACGCGCTCGCGCGTTACGCAACGCAGCTCAAATTCGAAGACCTGCCCGCAGCGGTCGTGCACGAGACCAAGCGCAAGCTGATCGATGCGCTGGGCTGCGCGCTTGCCGCCGTGGACGCAGAATCGTGCCGCATCGCGCGCGCCATCGCGCGCCGCAGCGTAGGCAATCCGCCAGCGCGCCTGCTCGGAACGCAGGAACTCTCGACGCCCGAGCTCGCCGCGTTCGCCAACGGCGCGGCGATCCGCTGCCAGGACTACAACGATTCTTATCTTTCCGGCGCGAGCTGTCATCCGAGCGATACCTGGCCGGCGGTGCTTGCAGTCGCGGACGCCGCGCACGCCGACGGCAAGGCCGTCATCCTGGGCGCGGTGCTGGCCTATGAAGTGTCCTGCGGATTCTCCGATGTGATGCCGCGCGAGCAGGGCTGGGACAACGTGTTCTACGACACGGTGGGCGCCGCAGTCGGCGCTGCGCGGGTGCTCGGCGTAAGCTTTGATCAGATGGTGCACGCGATCGGATTCGCCATCGTGCCCAACGTGACGCTCGAGCAGACGCGCGTCGGCGAGCTTTCGATGTGGAAGGGCTGCGCCGCGGCGAACGCAGCGCGCAACGGCGTGTTCGCCGCGCAGCTCGCGCACGAGGGCATGACCGGGCCGCAGGACGTGATCGAGGGCAAATGGGGCCTGTGCAATCTGTTCGGCCACAAGTTCGAATGGGCGCCATTCGGCGGGCGCGGCGGGCTGTTTCGCATCGCGCGCACCCACCTCAAGTATTACCCGGGCGTCGTGCATGCGCAAAGCGCGATCGGCGCGGCGCTGCAGTTGCACGGGCAGGTGCCGATCGAGGACATCGAGGCGATCACGATCGAGACCTACTGGGTCGCCAAGCGC
Source organism: uncultured beta proteobacterium (assembly GCA_903905655.1). Taxonomy (GTDB): domain Bacteria; phylum Pseudomonadota; class Gammaproteobacteria; order Burkholderiales; family SG8-41; genus PALSA-1004. The sequence continues at coordinate 1,065 of CAIVHG010000041.1, forward strand.
TACACCAAGCGCGATACGCCGCTGTGGAACCCGACTACCAGCGCGACCGCGGACCACAGCATCCCGTACCTGGTCGCGGCGGCGCTGATCGACGGCGACGTCACCGAGGAGACGATCTCTGAGTCGCGGCTGAAGGATCCGCGGCTGCAGGCGCTGATGCAGAAAATGACGGTGCAGCTCAACGACGAGTTCGAAGCGGCCTATCCCGATGGCTGGCAGTGCCGCATCGGAATTGCTGCACGCGGTGGCGTGCGCAAGTCGGCGCATATCAAATTCTTCAAGGGGCACGTCGAGACGCCGCTGAGCGATGTTGAAGTGGAAGCCAAGTTTCGCACGCTCACCGCGCACGCCCTGTCGCAAGAACAGGCCAATTCCCTGCTGGCAAAGGCGTGGCGCCTCGAAGAGTTGAAGGACATCGGCGAAGTGCTTGCGCTGTGCGCGGTCAAAGGCACCAGCCGATAGGAGGAATGATGGCTGAAGCAAAGAAACCGGTGAACGAGATGCACTACGAGGTACTGCCCGAGCGCCTGCCGACGCCGCAGCAGCTGAACGAAGAGCAGAGCCGGGTAGCCGCAGACCTGGTGACGACGCGCGGAACGCTGAGGGGGCCGTTCATGGCGGCGATCCGCAGCCCCAAGCTCGCCGATTGCCTGCAAAAACTTGGCGCCTATATACGCTTTGAATGCGGCCTGGATTTGCGGCTCAGTCGCCTGGCCTCGCTGATGGTCGCGCGCCACTGGACGAGCCAGTACGAATGGAATGGCGCGGTGCCGTATGCGCTCAAGGCAGGGCTCGATGCCTCTGTTATCGATGCCATCGCCGAGGGGCGGCGGCCGTCGCGGATGGCGGAGGACGAGGAGATCATCTATGAGTTTCTCAGTGAACTCCTCAACAACAAGGGCGTGAGCGATGCGACCTATGAGCGCGCGCTCGTGAAGTTCGGCGAGACGCTGATCGTAGATCTGCTGGGTGTAGTGGGTTATTACTCGATGCAGGCGGTCATGATGACCGTGTCGCGCACACCGGTGCCGGGCGGCAAGCCGCTACCGCTCACCGGCCTGCCGCAACAGCTGCGCCCCAAAGCCTGATGGCGCGCGGCTCGCCGCGGGCGGTGCAATCAGTGTATGGGGCGGATGGGCCTGTGCAGTGAGTGCATCAGCTTGATTCGCACTGACAGCGCGAACGCGGTGAGCCGCTTCTGCAGCCGCTGCGTGGCCACTTCGATCTCCGGAGCGTAGACCATCATCATGATCAATGCGATCGCAGCCAAGTTAATCAACAGCAGCACGTCGCTGAATTCCACAGTCATTTCGCCGGCCGGTATCCCACTCATGATGTCTTCCTTCGCTTTGATGTCGCTGGGCGGTAGTCCCACCCCGACTTACTATAAGCAAGTGCAATGCCAGGTATTTTTCTCTTTTAAAACAAAGGTGTGGTTTAGGGCGCGGCGCTTGCAGCGCACCAGGCTGGTCCGTTTAGCGATGCGCCGCACCATGCGTGCGCATTTTTTGAGCAGCCAGCGGGTAGCGTACCTGCTGAATTTCCCCGTCCTAAAGGCAGTGCTGGTCCGTCATGGCTATTAAAGCAACCGTCTGCAAAGCGGCCGTGCAGATCGCCGACATGGACCGCGGTTATTATCAGGACCATGTGCTCACCATCGCGCGGCATCCGTCGGAAACCGACGAGCGCATGATGGTGCGCTTGCTGGCGTACGCGCTGCACGCGAGCGAAACCCTGCTGTTCGGCAGGGGGATCAGCACGGACGATGAGCCCGATGTCTGGCAAAAGGATCTGACCGGCGCCATCGAGAGCTGGATTGAGGTCGGACTGCCTGACGAAAAGCGCGTACGCAAAGCCTGCGGCCGTGCTGACCAGGTATATGTGTATGCCTATGGCGGACGCGCGGCAACGTTATGGTGGGATCAGGTCAGCGAGCGGCTCGCGCCGTGCCGCAATCTCACGGTGATGCAGCTTGCGCCCGAGGCGACGCGTGCGCTGGCAAATCTCGCTGGGCGCAACATGAAGCTCAACTGCACGATCCAGGAGCGGCAGGTATGGATCGCAGACGAGAAAGACAGCGTTCAGTTGGAACTGCTGCCGATCAAGGCTGCGGCGGAAGCCTCCTAGATCTCGCGGTATTTCATTTTCGAAATCAGACACACCCCAGCTTGGCAAGAAAAGTTTGGGGGCTATAGAATGACGCTTCTATTAAGCTGGAGACACTCATGACCAATGCTCAGCACGCTAAACCCATCGCGGATCAGAAGATCAAGAAGGTCGAGGCCTTTCCTGTCTCCGTCAAGTATGCGATTCCGGTTTCTTCCGCTTACGGCACCCGCTATTACATGGATGGTGTGTTTCTGAAGATCACGACGGATGGCGGGCACTTCGGGTTTGGCGAGGCCGGCGCTGTCATTCCGGGTTACCTGGGCGAGACGCAGGATTCCATCCTGTCCGCCATCACCAAGATCCTGGCGCCCAAAGCGCTGATTGGCGAAGATCCGCTGTGCATAGGCGCGATCGTGAACAAGATGGACGCGCTGTTGCTGGGAAACACCCAGGCCAAAGCGATCGTCGACCTCGCGCTCCACGATTTGGCAGGCCGCATCCTCGGCGTGCCGGTTTACAAGCTTCTGGGCGGCGGCAACAGCATACGCAATCCCATCGCCTGGGTGGTCACCGCCGAAGACATGAAGCAGGTCACTGAAGATGCACGGCGTGCCGCCAAGGAGGGATTCGGCCACATCGACATCAAGGTCGGCGCGTTGAAGCCTGCAGAAGACATCAAGCGCGTGGCGTCGATCCGGGAGGCCGTGGGCAAGGACGTCAGGCTGACAGTGGACGCCAATGGTGCGTGGACGCCGGATGTCGCCGTCAATACGCTCAACCGCATGCAGCCCTACGATCTCTATGGCGTTGAACAGCCGACGGCGGATATCTTCGGATTGGCCGAAGTGCGGCGCCGCACGGGTCTGACGGTCATCGCGGACGAAGCAGTGCGTTCATTGGCAGATCTCAGAGCAGTGATAGAGCTGCGTGCAGCGGACGTGTGCGGCGTCAAGATCGCGCGTGTCGGCGGGCTCTACAAGACGCGGCAGATGGTCACTGTGGCTGAAGCGGCGGGCATTCCATTGGAGATTCTGAGCACGGTGGGCACCGGTTTGCTGTGCGCGGCGGAAGCGACAATGCTGTCGTCTTCGAAGTGGTTCTCCCGCTGGACCATCGGGCACAAGGCCAGCAACGGGCTCATGTTCATCCACGGCATGCTCAACACCAAAGAGATGGACCGCTCGAAGGATGTCATCAAGGGTGGAGTGGAAATCGAGCACGCGCATGTGACGACCCCGTCCGGCGTGGGTCTGGGCGTGGAAGTCGACGAAAAAATCCTGATGCAGAGCCTGACTAAGGGTTACGAGCCCGTCGTAGTCACCGCCTGAATGTGATCATGGCCGCGTAACGGCGGGGACTCCCGCCACTGCGCGGCCATGCTGTACTGCGATCAAATCAGGAGCTGCAGCTGATATTGCAGCGCCGGGTTGCTAGTCCTTGATCGAGCCGTTTGCCCTCAGTTCCTTGAACACCTTGGCCCACTTCGGGAGCTCGCGCTTGATGTGATCGGCCAATTCCGCCTGCGTGCCGCCTGCAAGCCGCGCACCCATCGCTTCGATCTTTTGCTTGACGTCGGGATCCTTCAGCGTCTTCACGATTTCGGATTCCAGCCGTTTGATGACGGCTTGAGGCGTTCCCCTCGGGGCGACGATGCCGGACCACTCGTAGGCTTCGAACCCGGGCAAGCCTGAATCCGCAATCGTCGGCACGCCGGGCAGCGACGGATCAGGCTGCAGCGTCGTCACGCCGAGCGCGAGTATTCTCCCGGCTTTGATGAACTGCAGCAAAGACGGGACCGGTGAAACCTGAACCTGGTGCTGGCCGCCGACCAGTCCATCCATCGAACTGGTGGTGGAGTAGGGAATATGCGTCATCTTGATGCCGGCTTCCAGTTCGAACAGCGCGCCTCCCAGGTGGCCGGAACTGGCAATGCCCGCGGAACCGTAGTTGAGTACGTTGGGCTTCGACTTGGCAAGCGCGATCAGTTCCTTCATCGAACGTGCCGCCACGTTCGGATTGATCGCCAATACCATCGGCAGGCGCGAGACCATGCCGACCGCGACGAAGTCCTTTTCGGTATTGAACGGCATCTTATCGCCCATAAACGGCGGATTGGCCGTAAACGACAGCGTGGCCGCTCCTACCGTATAGCCGTCCGGGGTGGCCTTGGCGACCTGGTTCATGCCGATGGTCGCTGCACCGCCGGGTTTCGACAGGATCACGATCTGCTGGCCCAGGCCTTCGGACATCTTCTGTGCCATGACGCGAAACACCAGGGTCGTCGATCCCGCGGGCGCAAACGGGATGACCAGCAGCACCGGCTTCGCGGGAAAATCCGCGGCACCTGCTTGGCCTCCATAGGCGCCCAGCACGCACAGCGCTGCCGCGCACAAACGCCGCAAGTTGATGTTCATTCCGTTTTTCTCCCTCAGCTTCATGTAAATGCTATTTGGCGTTATCGGCGGCTTTGATCTCAGCCACGATTTTCGACCAGACGACGAGTTCCCTCTTGATGTGCCGGTCGAACTCCTCGGCCGTGGTGCCCGCCACCAGCACCGATATGCCTTCGAGGCGTTCCTTGACGTTTGGATCAGCCACGGTCTTGACGATGGCCTGATGCAGCTTGTCGATGATGGCGCGCTGCGTTCCTGCCGGAGCGAGTACGCCTGCCCATTCGTACATCTCGAAGTTCGGGATGCCGGCCTCGGCGATGGTTGGAACGTTCGGCATTGTAGGCACGCGCTTGGCGGTGGTCACGGCGAGAGCGATCGCGCGACCGGAATTGATGCCCGGCAGCGACGACGGGATGGCCGCGATCTGCAGCTGGGTCTGGCCGGCTGCCAGTCCCGGGCTGGAACCGGTGGCCCCGTAGGCGATGTGCGTCATCGTGAGGCCGGCCATCGAAGCGAACATCGCGCCCGCCAGGTGGCCGGAACTCGCAATGCCCGCGGAACCGTAGTTCAGTGAATTCGGCTTGGCCTTGCCCAGCGCGATCAGTTCTTTGACGTTCTTCGCCGGTACTTCGGAATTAATCGTCAGCACCAGCGGCGTGCGCGTGACCAGGCTCACGGGCAGGAAATCCTTTTCGGTGTCGAACGGCATCTCTTTGCCCATGAAATACGGATTCGCGGCAAAGGACAGCGTGGGTATGCCCAGCGTGTAGCCATCGGGCGCTGCCTTGGCCACCTGGTTCATGCCGATGGTGGCGGCGCCGCCGGGCTTGTTGACGATGACCACCGTTCCGCCCAGGAATTCGGAGAGCTTGGGCGCGAGGATGCGGAACACGACGTCGGTCGAACTGCCCGCGACATAAGGAAGGACCATCTGGACCGGCCGGTTCGGATAGACGTTCTGGGCGTGCGCGGAACTCACGCAGACTGCCGCAAGGGGCAACAGTAGCCAGGAACGATGCAATTTGATCTTCATCCGTAAGCTCCTAAGATAAAACTTTGGAATCGGTAAGCTGGAATCAGTGACACTCCGCACACAGTGGCGGCGCGCGATGCGCGCCACCCCCTGCCATGGCACCCGCTATCATACTGGCAGAGATGCCCAAGTCAAGCGATCGTCTTGCGATGATTGGTTTAGGTCAAATCCGCCTTGAAACCGCACTGCTCGATTGCCTTTACCGCGATCTGCTCATCGGTCTCGCCCCAATCGCCGGTGACGCCGAGGGCGCCGAGCAACGTGTTGCTCTCAAGTTCACGAATCAGCACACCGCCCAGCGCAGGCACGAAACGCCCGTTGGAAACTGCGGCCAGGGAATCTATGAAGTGCGGGCGGTTCGGCGCCATTTTGTTTTCCTGAAAGTGCGTCGAGTGGCCGAGCGCGAGGGACGCCCAGGCTTTGCCAAACGCGATTTCGAAACGCATGATGCTGCTGTCATCCTCGCGCTGGGCTGCCACCAGGTGGCCGCCGCGGTCGAGCACGCAGAAGGTCAGCGGCAGATGACCGGCCTCACGTCGAAGCTGGATGCCGGTTTCGATGATCTTGTTGGCGGTTTTGAGATCGATGGTGAACACTTGCCTCTCCTTGATCAGGGTTGGTGCGATTTGCGAGCTGAATCACGGGGGCGCCGGACGCGCATGATCGTTTATGCCGTGGGCGCCTGGCGCTGGATGAACTCTACGATTTTTCGGAAGCACGCGATGGCGAACGGCTTCTCAGGCTCATGACGGATGGCGTCGTACGCGACACCCTCGAAGAATTCGAGCTCCAGATTTCCGCCGGCCTTGCGGTAAGCGGCGACAAATTTTTCCATCAGGTGGCGCGGATGCAGTTCGTCCGCTGGGTTCTGCAGATAAAAGATGTTGGGCATCATCACTTCATCGCCGCGCTCCAGCGCGAGCAGCGGGCTGCCTTCGCCCATCGCAGCTTCGGTCAGCCAGTAGCGCTCCTGATTGCCGAGCGCGCCGCCGCGATTCTGATAGACCCTTTCTCCAGCCGGCTTCGCCATGCGGTCGCGATAACGGCCGAGCGGACAGATCACCGGCCACAGCGCCACCGTGTATTTTACTGTGGCATCGAGTTGCGGCGCTTCGGCGAACGGGATTGCGGCATAGCGCGCATCATGCGGCTTCATCGCCGCCAGCACCGTCAGGTGCCCGCCGCTCGAAGTGCCCATCGTTCCCACCATGTGCGGCCGGCTGTTGAACCGTTCGGCATGGTGCTTCAGCCAGCGTACCGCATAGTTGACGTCGGCCACCGAGCCGGGATAGGTCGCCTGCGGCGGAACCCGGAATTCGATCGACATGATGACGACGCCGCCCGCGGCCACCGGCAGGTGTATCGCTTCGCTGCTCGCGCGGTCGCCGTCGACCCAGGCTCCGCCGTGCGCGAACACCACAGCGGGGAACGGCCCCGCGCCGCGCGGCCGGTAGAAGCGCGCGATGAATTCCGATTCACCGTGTCGCAGGTAGACGAGTTCCTCGATGTCGACTACGTACTTCGCGGGCTCGTTCATGCGACTGTCTGTGCCGCCACCTTCGGTTCCACCCATTTCGGCGATTCACGCAGCAGCTTGCCGAATCCTTCGAGCGGCTCGTGCACGCCGATCTGGGCGAGTGCGCCCCACATGATGGCGGCCAGGTGGGTGACGACCGGCGCCCCGGTGTCGCGCTCCATGCGCTCGATGTTGTCGATCGTCGGCCACTGCGGGCACGCGATGAACATGCCCTGCGCCTTCGGCGCCTTTTGGTGCACCCTCATCGCGCATTCGTACGAGGTGTTCATGTCGGCCTGGGTCATGCAATCGGCGAGCGCGTAGCTCAGCCCCTCGTCGGCCAGCGTCTCGACTCCGTAATGTTTGAGGTAGCGGATGACATTGTCCTGTATGTAGCGCTGATAGATCGAGGACAGGCTGATGCGGTTGAGCTTGAGAGCCGCGAGCGCGCCCAGCACGCAGTGGATGTCGGAGGTGACCGGGATCGTTTTGCCGGTGAGCGCCGCGATTTCGCGCTCGAGCTGCAGGTGATAGTCGACGCCTTTGGAGGTGATGAGCGGAATGCCGGTCGCGACGATGATGCTTACCTTGCGCTCCGCAAGCTCCTTCGCGCACAGACCGGCCAGGCTCAGCGCCTCGTCGAATTCGAACTGGCCGAATTCCGGCAGACACATGGTAGACCAGCACCAGGACACGCCTTTGGGTGCGAGCCGTATTGCTTCGTGCAGCACGGTCTCGTTGGTGCGCGGCGGGCCGATGAATCCGATCGTGGCCTTCCATCCGTATGCGCCCATGCTGATGCTCCTCGTGGTTTTCGGTAGACTTCCCCCTGCTGCGGCCAGCGCAATCTAAGCGGAGCACCCTGACTTGTCAAGGCGTCTGCAAGACCGCGTGTTGACTTGCGCTTTCGGCTGCGTATCATGAACGCCTTTCATCAATTGCGCGCAGCCGCTCCGGAGACCAGCATCGTGAAGACCATAGGCATCATCAAGCCCAGCACGCGACCAGGCAGGGCTGAAGAACTGATGGTCATGCTGCCGCCGGACATCGACCTCTACCAGACCAACCTCGAAATTTCCAATGGCACGCGCGCCGAAGTCGAGCAGGGCCTGATCGACATGGAAGCCAAGGTCGCGGACATGGCGGCGCACAAGGTCGATCTCATCCATCCGGCCGGTGTGCCGCCGTTGCTGCTCGGGTACGAAGGCGAACAGGCGCTGGTGCGGCGCTGGGAGAAGCAGTACGGCATACCGGTCTTCACCAACGGGCAGAGCCAGATCGATGCGCTGCGCGCGTTCGGCGCGAAGCGCGTCGTCGCGGCGAGCTACTTCCGCGGGGACATCAACAAGGAATTTTCCGCCTATATCGAAAGCGCCGGTTTCGAGGTGCTGGGGATACAGGGGATGGACGTCGATTTCCAGGCGGTGCCGCAGCTCGAGGCCTCGGTGATCCACGATTTCATCAAGGCGCAGTTCGATCCGCACCGGGGTAAGGCAGACGCGGTCTATCTGGTGGGGCCGGCGTGGCGCAGATCCCTGGACATCGTGGAAGAGATGGAGCAGGAGTTCGGCGTCCCGGTCATTCATCACGTGCCGTGCCAGAGCTGGGCGATACAGCGTATCCTGAAGCTGCATTTTCCGGTGCAGGGCTATGGCCGGCTGATCCGCGAGTTGCCCGGGCTGCAGCGAGGTGCGGCGGCTCAGCCCGCGGCCGTGGCATCACACGAGAATTTTTAGACTCATACATATTTCTCCAAGGAGATAGCTTAGATGGGGCTGACCAGCTGCTGGCGAGGGACCGTGGGACTGATCAAGCCCAACTTTCGGCCCGGGAGTACTGAGGATCTGATTCGACTGCTGCCCGAGGGCATAGGCGTGATCCCGTTGCACCTCACGATCAATGAGGGAACGCGCAAGCAATTCGAGGACTCCATCCCGGATTATGAGGAAAAAGTCGCGGAACTGGTGGGGCACGGTGCCGACATCATCCATCCCGCCGGCTCGCCGCCGTTTCAGATATTGGGTTACAAGGGCGAACTCGCGCTGATGCGCAAGTGGGAGAAGAAGTACAAGCGGCAGATGTTCACCAACGGCATGACGCAGGTAAACGCGCTCAAGGCGCTCAAGGCCAAGCGCGTCGTCGGCGCGAGCTATTTTCGCGGGGACCTCAACCGGTCCTTCGCCGAGTACTTCGAGCAGGCGGGGTTCAACTTTCTGGCTATGGAAGGCATGGACGTCGATTTCGACAAAGTGCAGACGCTGTCGAGCACGGAAATCTATGCCTTCGTGAAGGCGCTGTTTCTAAAACACAAGAAGGTGGACGCGATCTACCTGCTCGGACCGGCCTGGCGCACACTCGAGATCATCGAGACGCTGGAGCAGGACACGGGCGTGCCGGTGGTGCATCACATCACCGCGCAGAGCTGGGAGATCCAGAAGCGACTGCACGTGCGCCATCCGTTCCAGGGTTACGGGCGCCTGATGCGCGAGATGCCTTAAGCTTAGCCGCCAGTCGAATGGTCAATCGGCTGGATGCGCTTGCTCGATTCTGTCGCTATTTTTGAGCTGCACTGAGATAGGAGCGTAAAGATCATGAAGAATTTCATCCGCCTGCTGATGCTGCTCGCCGCAGCTAACCTTTGCCAGATGGCCTTCGCCCAGAGTTATCCGTCGCGCCCGCTGCGCGTGGTGGTCGGGTCTCCGGCGGGGGGGCCAGTCGACATCGTGGGCCGGATCATCGCTGCCAAGCTGACCGAAGTCACCGGGCAACAGGTAATCATCGACAACCGCGTCGGCGCCAACGCGATCATCGGCACCGACTATGTCGCCAAGTCGGCGCCGGACGGCTACACGATGATACTGGCGACGGCCGGATCCATCGCGATTAGTCCGGCGATCTATCCGAAGATGCCCTATGACACTATGCGCGACCTGGCGCCGGTGATGCAGGTGACAACTACCCCCGAGATACTGGTCGCGCATCCGTCGCTGCCGGTGAAATCCATCAAGGACCTGGTCGCGCTCGCGCATGCGAAGCCGGGCCAGCTTAACTTTGCCTCCGGGGGCAATGGCAGCGTGCCGCACATGATGCTGGAGCTGCTGAAGTCCGTCGCGAAGATCGACATGGCCCATATTCCCTACAGCGGTGGCGGGCCTGCCGCAGCGGCCGTCGTCGCCGGCCAGGTGCATGGCATGTTTGCCGGCCCCCCTGTGTTGCTGCCTTATATCAGGGCCGGAAGAATGCGCGCGCTGGGGATGACGGCCCCGCAGCGCAGTCCCCTGATGCCTGAGCTTCCCACGCTCGCCGAGGGCGGCTATCCCGGCATGAACATGGTTGACTGGTATGGATTACTGGTGCCCTTCGCGACGCCGCCCGACATCATCGCGCGGCTGCGCGATCATGTCGTCAAAGCACTCGCTGACCCCGTCACCCGCGACAAACTGCTCGCTGCGGGAGCCGCCCCGACCTCCAGCACACCCGCGCAATTCGGCGAGCAATTGCGGGACGATCTCGCGCGCTGGGCCAAGCTTACTCAGTCCGTCAAAATCAGGATCGATTGAGCGCTTGCGCTTTGTCGCGGTTGATCTGACCGCTTGCTATACGGCGATCGATTCAGCGTTCCCAGGGCGGTGCCGCTTCAGCGCTGCAGCAGTGGCGTAAGGCGAATTCGCTGACCGTTGCACGCGCGATGCAGCCGTCGTCGGCCAGCGCTGCCAACGCCGCTAGCGCGATGTGCTTGGCATCGACTTCGAAGAATTCGCGCAGCCGCTCGCGCGTGTCGGAGCGCCCGAAGCCGTCAGTACCGAGAGCGACGTAGCGCCGCGGCATGTATGGCCGTGCCAAATCCGCCACCGCGCGCACGTAGTCACTCGCCGCGATCACCGGGCCCTGGGTTGGCGCCAGGCACTGCTCGACCCAGCTTTGCGCCTCTCCACAGAAGCGGCAGGTACGCTCGCAGGCCATGCCGTCGCGCCGCAATTCGCTGAACGAGGTTACGCTCCACACATCTGCGTCGATTTCGCAGTCCTGCTTCAGCAGTGCAGCGGCCGCGATCACTTCTCGCAGAATTGTGCCGGAACCCATCAGCTGCACGCGGCCCGCGCCGCTGCCAATGATGCGGTACATGCCGCGCAGGATTCCTTCCGCAGAGCCCTGCGGCAGCGGCGGGTGCGCGTAGTTCTCATTCATCACCGTGAGGTAGTAGAACACATCCTCCTGCGCTTCCAGCATGCGGCGCGCGCCGTCCTGCACAATGACGGCCAGCTCATAGCCGTATGCAGGATCGTAGGCGCGGCAGGTGGGAATGGTCGAGGCTGCGAGATGCGACGAGCCGTCCTGGTGCTGCAGGCCTTCGCCTGAGAGCGTGGTGCGTCCCGCAGTGCCGCCGATGAGGAAGCCGCGCGCGCGCGAATCCGCCGCCGCCCACACGAGGTCGCCGATGCGCTGGAAGCCGAACATCGAGTAGTAGACGTAGAACGGCAGCATGGGCGTGCCGTGCGCACTGTACGCGGTGGCCGCTGCGATCCACGAGGACATGGCGCCCGCTTCGTTGATGCCTTCTTCCAGTATCTGCCCGTTCTTGGCTTCCTTGTAATAGAGCAGCTCGTCCTGGTCCTCGGGTTCGTAGAGCTGGCCGACGGCCGAGTAGATGCCGACCTGGCGAAACAATGCCTGCATGCCGAAGGTGCGCGCTTCGTCGGCGACGATCGGCACCACGCGTGGGCCGAGCGTGGGATCCTTCAGCAGTTGCGCCAGAAGTTGCACGAAGATCATCGTGGTCGACAGCTCCCTGCCGTTCGATCCTTCGAGGATTTTCGTGAACGCGTCGCGCCGCGGCACCGGCAGTGGCGGGGCGTTGCTTACGCGTGCCGGCAGGTAGCCGCCCAGTGCGGCGCGCTGCGCGCGCAGGTAGCGCATCTCAGGGCTGTCCTCCCCCGGGTGGTAGAAGCGCAGCTCGACGATATCCTGGTCGGACAGCGGCAGCGAGAAGCGGTCGCGGAATTCGCGCAGCGCAGCATCATCGAGCTTTTTCTGCTGGTGGGTGCCCATCTTGCCCTGGCCCCAGTGGCCCATGCCGTAGCCCTTCTTGGTCTTGGCCAGCACCACCGTCGGCTGGCCCTTGTGCGCGGCCGCGGCATGGTAGGCGGCGTGGATCTTCACCGGGTCGTGGCCGCCGCGGCGCAGGCGGTCGATGTCGGCATCCGACATGTGCGCGGTGAGCGCCTGCAGCTCGGGGTACTTGTTGAAGAAGTGCTCGCGATTGAAGCGCCCGTCGGTGGCGGCGTAGGTCTGAAATGCGCCGTCTACCGTCTCGTGCAGGCGCTGCAACAGTATGCCTTCGTCGTCGCGCGCAAACAGCGGGTCCCAGTCTGAGCCCCACAGCAGCTTGATGACGTTCCAGCCGGCGCCGGCAAACAGGCCTTCGAGTTCCTGCACGATCGAGCCATTGCCGCGCACCGGGCCGTCGAGGCGTTGCAGGTTGCAATTGACGACGACGATGAGGTTGTCGAGCTGCTCGCGTGCAGCCAGCGAGAGCCCGGCAAGCGACTCCGGTTCGTCCATCTCGCCGTCGCCGACGAAAGCCCACACCTTGCGGCCGGAGGTTTCGAGCACACCGCGATCCTCCAGGTAGCGCATGTAGCGCGCCTGGTAGATGGCGTTGATCGGACCCAGGCCCATGGAGCCGGTGGGGAATTGCCAGAAATTGGGCATCAGGTAGGGATGGCAGTACGAGGACAGCCCTTGCCCGGAAGTTTCGCGGCGGTAGTGCGCGAGCTGCGTCTCGCTGATGCGGCCTTCGAGAAAAGCGCGCGAGTACACGCCGGGCGCCGAGTGCGGTTGAAAATATACGAGGTCGCTCTGCGGCGCCGCCCTGAAGAAATGATTGAAGCCGACCTCGAACAGGTCCGCGGCCGAGGCGTAACTTGCGATGTGGCCGCCGAGCTCGGGGTGGGCGCGGTTGGCGCGCACCACCATGGCGAGCGCGTTCCAGCGCACGATGGCAGAAATGCGCTGCTCAAGCTCGAGGTTGCCGGGGAACTGCGGCTGTTCGGCGAGCGGGATGGTATTGCAATACGGCGTGTTGAAGACCGGCGGCAGCTTGACCTTGCGCGAGCGCGCATGCTCGAGCAGCTTTCTCAGCAGGAAGGTCGCGCGCTCGCGTCCTTCGGTCGCGAGCAGCGCGTCGAAGGCCTCCAGCCACTCGCGGGTTTCCAGCGGGTCGGCGTCGGGCGGATTGACGCGCCAGAACGCGTCGAACGAAACATCGGAGAGATCAGTCATGTCGGCAATGGTAGCGCCGTAGCCGCGGCATGGGGTTGCGTAATGTGCCGGCGGATATCAATAATTCAGCATAAAATGCTGTTTTATACAACGATCACGGTGACTTATGCTTCCTGAACGGATCGATGCCATCGACCTGCGCATCCTCGATCGTTTGCAGGGTGACGCGCGCCTGACCAATGTCGAACTCGCCAAGGCGGCCAGCCTGTCGCCGTCTCCGTGCCTGGCGCGCGTGCGCGCGCTCGAAACCGACGGCATCATCGCACGCTACGTGACGCTGCTCGACCCGTTGAAGCTCGGCCTCACGGTCAGTGTGTTCATTCAGGTGCGGCTGGAAAAGCAGATCGAGCGCACTCTCGACGTCTTCGAGTCGGCGATGCACGAGCGGCCCGAGGTGATGGAGTGCTACCTGATGACCGGTGACTCCGATTACCTGATCCGCGTGGTGGTGCCCGACATGCAGGCGCTGGAGCGCTTCATCGTCGACTTCCTCGCCCGCGTGCCCGGCGTTGGCAACATCCGCTCGAGCTTTGCACTCAAGCAGGTCAAGTACCAGACCGCACTGCCTCTGCCTTCTACGAAGAAGCCGGCCGCCAAGCGCCGGCGCGGGTGACGGCGCACGTTGCGATTGGAATGGTTTCCCGTTCGCTGATATATTGGGCGCCGTTATCTTAAAGGCAAGGAAGGTCGATATGGCGATTAAGTCTGTAGGCGTCATCGGCGTTGGAACCATGGGCGCGCCGCTGGCCGGGCATCTGCTCAAAGGCGGATACACGGTTACGGTCAGCGATCCTAATCGGGAAGCCGTCGCAGCGCTGGTCCGCAAGGGGGCGCAAGAGGCCGCATCTGCGAAAGAGGTGGCGGCGCAGAGCGAACTGACGCTCGTCATCGTCGCGGACGACGCTCAGGTGCAGGAGGTTTGCCTGGGGCCGCAAGGCATCCTCGCGGCAGCCCGCCCGGACCATATCATCGCGATCTGCAGCACGGTGCAACCGGCGACCTGCCGTATGGTAGCGGATGCAGCACGGGCGCAAGGAATCCACGTGCTGGATACGCCTATGTCTCGCGGCGTGGCTGGGGCCGTCGAGGGCACGCTGCTGCTGACGGTGGGCGGCGATGCCGGAATACTCGAGCGCTGCCGCCCCGCGTTTAGCACCTTCGCCACCGATATCTGTCGTCTGGGCGACATTGGCAGCGGACAGGTCGGCAAGATCGTGAACAACCTGGTGCTGTGGGCGAATGTGGTCGTTGTCAGGGAGGGGCTCACGCTGGCCGCGAGCAATGGATTGGATCTTGCGACCCTGCGTGAGGCGCTCATCAAGAGCAGCGCAGACAACTTCGTGCTCAGGCATTGGGATAACGTCGCCGGGCAGCCCAGTTGGTGGGATCAGAAGGATCTCAAGGCGGTGCTGGAACTCGCCGCGGAGCGCGGGGTGGCCGCGCCTGTTGCCACAGTGACCAAGGAATTGATCAATGGCTTTACCGCTGAGCAGGCCAGGAAGCTGTTGCCGATTCAAGTAAAAAATAAATGACGGAGGCATGAGTATGCGTCTCAAAGGCAAGGTGATGATGGTCACCGGTGGCGGTTCTGGCATCGGCCAGGCGGCGGCGCTGCGCTGCGCTAAAGAAGGCGCGAAGATCGTGGTCATGGATATCGTCGAGGCCGGCGGTCGTGAGACGGTAAATGCGCTCAAGTCTCAGGGCAGTGTAGGCGTGTTCATCAAGGCCGATGTCACGCAGGAAGCAGACTGGATCGCGGCGATGGACGAGACCGAGCGTCGCTACGGGCGCATAGACGTGCTGTTCAACAATGCGGGCAGCAATCTCTCCAAACCGGTCACCGAGGTGACAGTGGGGGAGTGGGATAGCCTCATCGCTCTGAATCTCAAAGGGGTGTTTCTCGGCGCCAAGCATGCCATCATCCGCATGCTCAAGACGGGTGGCGGGTCCATTATCAACACTTCGTCTTCGTTCGGAGTGATCGCCTTCCCCAAGATGCCGGCCTACTGCGCGTCCAAGGGCGGCATCATCATGCTCACGCGGCAGCTGGCGCTGGACTATGCCAAGCAGAACATCCGCGTGAACTGCATCTGTCCCGGTCCGACCCTGACACCCAGGGTCAAGGCGCATTTCTCGAAGGGAGATGTATCTTCCGACAGCGTGCTTGGGGGCGTGCCGATGGGGCGCTTTGCCGAGCCCGAGGAGATCGCGGGCCCGGTGCTCTTTCTGGCCTCAGACGATGCTTCTTATATGACGGGCGCGGCGCTGGTGGTGGACGGCGGGCAGACGATGCACTGAGGCATTACTTGCGCAGGCGCGTCGCCGACCAGCTCGCGGCGGCGCCGCCCTTGGCAGCGCCTGACATGCTGTCGCCGTTGACCTGCCCGGAGTATTCGACGCCGGCGGCGGTGAAACTGATGCGATCGCCGCTCACGCGGCCGTTGTCGATGGTCGTGCTGACGCCGTCGTCGGTGGTCAGCGTGCCGGAGAACGTCTGGTAGCGCTGCTCGATCGTGAGCAGGCCCTGCGCCATGCGCCACGTGTCCGCAACCTTGGCTGGCACGAGATACAGCAGCGCCGTGCACCACACGATGCATTCCTCGAGACGGCTAGTCTGCTCGGGTTCCCAATCTGGGATGGTGAAGGTATTGATGACGATGCGGGTTCCCGGCGTCAGGTCCGCGAACTTGGGCGTCAGTTTGCGCAGATTGTCATTCAGCAGGAACAGCGCGAGCACCGTGGCCTGAGAGATATCGGCTTCGTACATGTCGCCTTGCACGAACTGGGCTTTGCCGTCGACGCCGGCGGCGGCCGCGCTGCGCCTGGCCAAGGTGACCATGTCCGGATTGAATTCGACGCCGAGCGCCCGCGCACCGCGCTTGGCTGCGGCGATGATGTTGCGGCCGTCGCCGGAACCAAGATCCATGACGTAGTCCTGCGGCGTCACGCGCGCCAGCTCGAGCATATACTCGACGAGCGCCGGCGGCGTCGGCACCCACACCACATCCTTGCCTTCCTGGCCCTGCCGGGGTTCGTACGTCTCAGCCGATGGCTGCGCGGCGGCAAGCGCGCCGGAGATGATCAGGCACAGCAGCGCCCAACACGCTCGATGCAGAACGCGCATACCGGGTCTCCTTTGTTGAATTCGCGAAATGGATATCGCTCGCCGAGTGTCGCCGGCAGTAGTGCGGGTCACACCCGCCATTCCAAAATTGCGCGGCGGCGGGTGGTACCCGCCCTACGCCCACTGATGAGATCGCTGCCGGTCACCAGCCTACAGGCTCGCTGCCGTCGAATACGCCGAGCGCTTCGAGTTCCTTGCGCAGCTTTGCTTTTTGTTCGCTGTTCAGATTGCGCATCGGTCCGCGCACTGGCCCGACCGGCCGGCCCATCATCTCCATCGCCACCTTGATCGGCGCCGGATACTCGACTTTGAACAGCTGCCAGAACTCCGAGGCCTTGTCCTGCAGCGGCAGTGCCTCGCCGAATTTGCCCGCGGCACACAGGTTGTAGAGCTTCTGCATCATGCGCGGCGCGACGCCGCCCACGATCGACATCGAGCCCACGCCGCCCAGTGAAACCGAGGGGATCATATACTCGACGCCCAGAATCAGCCCGAACTCGGGGCGCACTTTCTGAGTCGCCTTGCGCGCTTCGATGAAGTACTCGAAATTATGGCTGGCCTCTTTCTCGCCGATGAAGTGCGGCAGCTCCTTCATCAGGCGCACCAGGAACTTCGGCGACAGGCTCACGCCCTGAAAGATCGGCGAGTTGTAGATCATGAACGGCAGGCTGGTGGCTGTGGCGACCTTCATGAAGTGCTCGTACAGCCCTTCTTCGGGCACCGGCCAGTAATAGGGGCTGATGCAGATGACCGCGTCCGCGCCGACTTTTTCCGAGTGGCGCGCCAGATCGATCGCATGGTCGGTGCCGCCCATGCTGACGTTTGCGATCACCGGAACACGGCCGTTCGTTACCTTGACCGAGATCTCGATGAGCTTCTTGTGCTCTTCCTTGGAAAGGCTGACCGATTCGGCAATGTGCAGGACCACGCACAGCGACGACGGGTTTTGCCGGACGTGCCAGTCCACCAGCTTCTCATAGGTGGCGTAGTCGACCGACATGTCGTCCTTGAAGGGCGTGACCGGGACGTGCATCACGCCTTTGGGTACGGTGCGCAGAGGCTCAGCGCTGCGCTTGGTTTGAGATTTGGTCGTCATTGGTGTGCTCCTGTCGATATGCTTAACGCTCTATTGTAAAATGATCCGGCTGCAGTGTGCAGCCTATATCGTGGAGTAGACATGACTGACAATGCAAGGCTGCAGGCCGTGATGGACAAGTTCGAGATCATCGAAAATTGCACTGTATCGCTGTGCTGCCGCGACACGGCCGACTGGACGCGTCTCGGGCAATGCTTTCATCCCGATGCGCGGCTCACCACTTCGTGGTTCGACGGCACCGCGCGCGAATTCGTCGAGCAGTCCCGCAACATGATGGAAGGCCATCATTCGGGCGATACGCAGCGGCACCTGATGGGCAACCCGCGCGTCATGATCAAGGGCCACCGCGCAGTCTGTGAATACATGCTCATCCTGTTCCAGGGCCGCACCCTGGACGGCTACGAATTCGATCTGGAGAGCTGGGCCATGGTGCTCGATTTGTGCGAGAGGCGCGACGGCGTCTGGCTCATCTCGAAGCGCTCCATCATCTACGAAAAGGGCCGCATGGACCCGCACGTTCCGGGCTCGGTGCCGCAGTCCTATTTCGACCAGCTCGACCTGTCGCGCTATCCCGCCGCCATGAAGTTCCACCTTTACCGCAACGAGAAGAGCAGCGGCCGCGTTCCGCAGAAGCTAAACCTCAAAGGCTCGCCCGAAGAGAAGGCGGTGCGCCAGGGAGCAGAGGACTGGCTCGCGGGCGGAAAGTAACGAGCACCTATCTCTTGAGATAGGTTCTAGGGATTGACGATCCCTTCGAGCTTTTCCCCGGCAAAGAAGCGCTGGATATTTTTGAGCGACGCGGGCAGATCGACCTCGCGCGAGCGGTACGAGCCGCCGCCGGTATGCGGCAGCAGCACCACGTTGGGCAGCTGCAGCAACGGGCTCATATCCGGCACCGGCTCGGTTCGATAGACGTCGAGGCCTGCCATGAATGAGGGCTTGCTCTGCAGCGCCGCGATCAGTGCCTCTTCGTCGATCAAGGCGCCGCGGCCGACGTTGATGAGCGCCGCATCCGGCTTTATCAGCGCGAGTTCCTTGGCGCCGATCATGCCTTCGGTTTCGGGCGTATGCGGGACCACCAGCACCACGTAGTCGGACGCCGACAACAATTCGTTGAGCGGCAGATAGCGGATGCCCAGCTCGGCTTCCAGCGCAGCGGGATGCGGCGTGCGTTGGTGATAGAGGATGTTCATTCCAAAGACTCGGCAGCGCTTGGCGATTTCCTTACCGATGTCGCCCATGCCGACGATGCCGACGGTGGCTTCACTCAGTTCCTTCAGGCCCTTGATCCCGGGCCAGTTCGCCTTGTAGTTGCGTTCGTTCATCACGACCGGGGTCAGTCCCATCTTCTTGTAGACCGCCTGGGTGATGGCCATGTGCCCGGGAATGATCTTGCGCGCGCAGGCCAGCATCAGCGCCAGCGCATGCTCGGCGACGCTGACGTTGCGCAGCAGCGGCATGGTCGCCACCCGTACCTTGCGCTCAGTGGCGGCCGCGACGTCGATGATGCGGGTGTTCAGCCCGTGCTTCTGAATGAACTTGAGCGACGGCGCTGCGCGGATCACCGAAGCTGGGATCGGCATCTGGTAGCACAGAATGGCATCCGCTTCCGGTGCAGCCGCCACCAGCGCCGCTTCGCTGTCGTCCTTGGGAATGATCAGTGAGAACGGGCTCGCCGCCTGCTCTTCATGTATGCGCTTGCCGAGCTTGCTATCTGCAACCATCAGACGAATCTGCTTTGCCATCACGACTCCATGCTTCAAATTCAAAGGGGATCAAATGCGTAGATTACCCGGCTTGGCATTGCCGGGCAACTCCGGGGCACCGCAAGCGCAGCCGCGGATGAAGCTGTTAGAATTGACGCCGCTGATGCACGTGTCTATCCCTATCAACCCTGAACCGAGGAGTTCACCATGCTGTGGTCCGTCTATTGCGTCGACAATCAAAACAGCGGCGCTGCGCGCGATGCCGTGATTAAAGAACATCGTGAATATCTGAAGGGCAAGGAGTCGATTATGGTGTTGGGCGGCCCGCTGCAGAGCGATGACGGCAAGGGTTCCGTCGGCAGCAATTTCGTGGTAAGAGCGGCGACCCGAGCCGAGGCGCAGGCGTTCTCCGACGGCGATCCTTTCTCCAAGGCGGGTGTATTCGCGAGCGTGACCATCAGGCGCATGCACGTGGGGCGACTGAATCCCGAGGTGGCCGCCGCGGACAAGTGAGTCCGCAGTCGAGAATCTGATGCATGCGGCCGGCCGCGCCGATCCTCGGCGCGCGCTGCTACGCCCGCTCTGTCGCTCAAGGGGAATCCATGCCTGAAATCTCTGCTGCAGTCCGTTCCGATCTCATCCGCAACGGCAAGCTGCGCGTCGGCATCAACTTTGGCAATCCGCTGCTCACCCGCAGAGATCCGAACCCCGGCGGCATCGCGGTCGATCTGGCGCGCGAACTCGCACGCCGGCTCAACGTGCCGCTGGAAATCGTCAGCTGCGAATCCGCGGGAGAACTCGCCGATTCCGCCAGCAAGGGCACGTGGGAGGTGGGTTTTCTCGGGGCCGAGCCGCAGCGCGCCAATGAGATCAGTTTCACTGCTCCCTATGCGCACATCGAAGCGACCTATCTGGTGCCGCCGGGCTCGCCATTTAACGCCGTCTCCGACGTGGACCGCGCGGGCGTGCGCATCGCCATCTCCGAGAAGAGCGCATATGATCTTTATCTGAGCCGCAACCTGAAGCACGCCACCCTGGTGCGAGCGCGGGGCGGAGACGGCGCCTTCAAGCTCTTTGTTTCCGAGAAACTCGAAGCGCTGGCGGGGCTCAAGCCGGTGCTGGTGAAAGACAATGACAAGCTATCCGGATCACGCCTGCTCGACGGATACTTTTCCGTGGTCCAGCAGGCAGCAGGCACGCCCAAGGGGCACGATGCCGGTGCGCGCTACCTAAGTGTGTTCATCGAGGACGTGAAGGCGAGCGGGCTGGTGGCGAAGGTCATGGAGCAAAACGGCATCCGCGGCGTGTCGGTGGCGCCGCCGGCGCGATAGCAGGGCTATCGAGGGACGGCGGACGCAAGGGAAATGCGCAATCCTCTGAGTCGAGCAAATTCAGGACAGTTTTGCGCGAAACGCCACTACCACGCGCAGACCTTTGCCGCCGGGTCCATCGCCGAGCGTCACCGGCGCACCGTGGATCTCTGCGATCCGGTAGACGATCGATAGCCCGAGGCCGCTGCCGCTCTCGCCGGTTCCCAGCACGCGGTAGAAGCGCTGCCCGACCTTTTCCCGTTCTTCCGGCGGGATGCCGCGGCCATCGTCGGTCACTGACAGCGATGCGGCAGCGCACGCTCTCGCCGCATCGACGCGCACCGTGCCCCCCGGCGCGCAGTAGCGAATTGCGTTGTCGACGAGATTGCGCAGCAGCACGGAGATCAGGCCGGGATAGCCATTGATCACAACCGGTTCTCCGTTGGCGAGTTCGATCTCGACATTTCTCGAGATCGCTGACGGCGCAAGCTCTGCGATCGTTTGCGAGGCGAGCGCGCGCAGATCGCACTGCTCGGCCTGTCGCCCTCCAACCAGCTCCGGATCGAGCCGCGCCAGCGTGAGCAATTGCTCGATCAGCCGCGATGCGCGGTCGCATCCCGTCATCACGTTGGCCAGGGCGTGCCGGCGTTCGCCATCCTCGGTCGCGCCGTACGCAACCTGCGCCTGTGTCTTCAGTGCCGCAAGCGGGGTGCGCAGCTCGTGCGCGGCGTTCGCTGTGAACCGTCGTTCGTTCTCGATGAGGCGGCCGACGCGTTGGAACAGCGCATTCAGGCTGCGCACCAGAGGCGCCACCTCTGCCGGTGCATCGTCCGCCCGCAGCGCGCCCAGGTTGTCGGGCGTGCGTTCTTCCACCTGCCGCCCCAACGCGCGCAGCGGCCGCAGCGCCCGCGCGATGCTGAACCACGCGAACAGACCCAGTGCCGGCAGCGCGAACAACAACGGCAACAGCAGGTTCGTTGCGATGCCCGCGGCGATCTCGGCACGCGCCTCGTCGCGTTCCCCCACCTGCACGAGGAAGTCATGTTTGGCATCCCACGCGCTGAACACCCGCCAGCCCTTGCCGGCTATCACGGCGTCGCTGTAGCCCTCGTCGCGCGGCGACAGGCGGCCTGCGGGAGCATTTTCTGAATGCAGGCGCAGCAACTCGCCGCGCTCCCATATCTGGAATGCGACGCGGCGCCCGCGCTCGTGGAGCTGCGGCGTGTGCGTCAGATCGATTTCTTCGGGCTCGTATCCGACCTGAGCTACGATCAGGGACGCCGATTGCGCAAGGTGCGCATCGAGCAGGCTGTTGATTTCGTGTCGTGCGTCGAAATAGCTGTAGGCGGCCGTGCTCAGCCACACCGCAGCAACCGCACCCAGCAGCGCCAGCAGCAGCCGGCGTTTCAACGAGTAGGCCGCCATCGCCGGCCTATCCATGCTGCTCTCGTGGCATCAGGTAGCCGACGCCGCGCACAGTGCGGATCAGCTCCGGCGCAAGCTTGCGCCGCAGATGATGGATGTGCACGTCGATCGCATTGCTCTCGATTTCCTCGCCCCAGGCATAGAGACGTTCGGCGAGCTGCGCGCGCGTCA
>CAIVHG010000042.1 GCA_903905655.1 uncultured beta proteobacterium
AGCAGCAGGCGCTCGGCGGTCTTCTTGCCGATGCCCGGCACCTTGATGAAACGCGCGCTGTCCTGCGCGGCGACCGCTGCATACAGTTCGGTGACGCTCATGCCGGACAGCACCGACAACGCGGTGCGCGCGCCGACGCCTGAGATCTTGAGCAGTTGGCGAAATACGCGGCGCTCTTCTTCCGTGAGGAAACCGTAGAGCTGGTGCGCGTCCTCGCGCACCAGCAGGTGCGTGTAGAGGATCACTTCGCTGCCTATCGCAGGCAGCTGATAGTAAGTGCTCATCGGCACATCGATCTCGTAGCCCACGCCGTGGACATCGAGCACGATCTGCGGCGGATGCCGCTCGATGAGACGGCCGCTCAACTTTCCGATCATACGAGCCTCCCGCGCCGCGTGCGATAACCGGCGGTCGACACCCGGCCCAGTCCCTGCCCGCCGTGCGCATGGCAAATCGCGCAGGCCAGCGCATCGGCCGCATCCGCGCTCGGATCGCCGGCTAGCCGCAACAGGCGCTTGACCATTTCCTGCACCTGCGTCTTGGCGGCGTGGCCATTGCCGACCACCGCCTGTTTCACCTGCAGCGCGGTGTACTCGCTCACCGGCAGGTGGTGCAGCACGGCGGCGCACAGCGCGGTGCCGCGCGCCTGCCCCAACAACAGGGTCGATTGCGGATTCTTGTTGACGAACACCTGTTCGACCGCGACCTGGTGCGGCTGCGCGCCGGCGATCACTTCAAACAGGCCCTCGAGGATGGTCTGCAGGCGCGACGCGAGGTTGCTGCCGGTAGTCTTGATGCAGCCGCTCGTGACATAGGAGAGTTTCTGACCGCTGATGTCGAGCACGCCGAAGCCGGTGATCCGCAGCCCCGGGTCTATGCCGAGGATGCGCACCGATCCTTGGGCACACGCCTGCAGCGCCGTGCCCGCGGCAGCGCTCATCTGCGTTGCGCAGGCCGGCGTTGAATTGCGCTGACCATCATGCGCCTTCGAGCACCGCCGTCGTGTACACATCCTGCACGTCGTCAATCGCTTCCAGCGCATCGAGCAGCTTTTGCATGCGTGCGGCGTCCTCGCCCTTGATCTCGTTTTCCAGCGTGGGCTTCATGGTGATTTCCGCGAAATCGGCCTTGAAACCGGCTTTCTCCAGTCCCGCCTTGACCTTGGCGAAATCGGGCGGCGTGCAGAGCACCTCCAGGCTGCCGTCTTCATTCGTGACCACGTCCTCGGCGCCGGCGTCGAGCGCCGCTTCCATCAGCTTGTCTTCGCTGGTGCCGGGCGCGAATATGAGCTGGCCGCAATGCTTGAACAGAAAAGCCACCGATCCGTCGGTGCCCAGGTTGCCGCCGTTCTTGGCCAAGGCATGGCGCACGTCCGCCACCGTGCGCGTGCGGTTGTCGGTCATGCAGTCGATGATGACCGCCGCTCCGCCGATGCCGTAGCCCTCGTAGCGTATTTCTTCGTAATTGACGCCCTCGAGATCGCCGGTGCCGCGCTTGATGGCGCGCTCGACATTGTCCTTCGGCATGTTCTGATCATAGGCTTTTTCGACCGCGAGCCGCAGGCGCGCATTGCCCGTCATATCGCCGCCGCCCATGCGCGCCGCCACGGTGATTTCCTTGATCAGGCGCGTAAATATCTTGCCGCGCTTCGCATCCTGCCGTCCCTTGCGATGCTGGATGTTCGCCCACTTGCTATGACCTGCCATGTGCACCTCTTGCTGTGCCGCCCCGCAGCGCGCTGGGCGCGCGTGGCCGCTTTTATCGCACTGATATAATATTAATTTTAGCATGGCATGGATGCCTGCCGGACGTCCGGCAAGCCCTGCCAGCGGCCGCAGCGCCGAACATCCACGCGACCGGACCCCATTGACCACTGCCGCCTCGCGCGCCGCCCGCGCGCGCAATCTCTACCTCGGAATCGCCTGCGCAACCGTGGGTTCGATCGGCTTTTCGGTCAAGACGATCCTCGTCAAGCTGGCCTACGAGTACCAGGTCGATCCAATGACGCTGATCGCCTTGCGCATGCTGATGGCGCTGCCGTTCTTCCTGCTGATGGCGTGGTGGGGAGGCAGCGCGGGCATGAGCGCGATGCGGCGGCAGGACTGGCTCGCGATCGTGGCGCTCGGCTTCGTCGGCTATTACCTGAGCAGCTATCTGGACTTCTCGGGACTGCA
Organism: uncultured beta proteobacterium; assembly: GCA_903905655.1. Lineage (GTDB taxonomy): Bacteria > Pseudomonadota > Gammaproteobacteria > Burkholderiales > SG8-41 > PALSA-1004. The sequence goes on from CAIVHG010000042.1 coordinate 2,175, forward strand.
ATACATCTCCGCAGGTCTGGGGCGCCTCATCCTCTATCTGTTCCCAACCGTGGTCATGATCATCTCGGCTGTCTTCCTGAAACAACCGGTGCAGCGCCGCCACCTGCTGTCGCTGTTGATCTCGTACGGCGGCATCCTGCTGGTGTTCCTGCACGACGCGCGGGTCACCGACAACGGCCCGCTGGTGGCGCTGGGCGCGCTGCTGGTGTTCGGCAGCGCGACGACCTACGCGATCTACCTCGTCACCGGCAGCCGCCTGGTGCACAAGCTGGGTTCGATGCGCTTCACCGCGTACGCATCGCTCTGCGCAACCTGCTTCATCATCATCCATATCGCCGCGACGCACGGCTTGCCGCGGCTGCTGGTCCCGCGTCCGGTATTTGGGTTGATGCTGCTGATGGCGTTACTCTCCACCGTGCTGCCGATGTGGCTGATCGCCGAAGCCATGAAGCGCATCGGCGCCAATAAGACCGCGCTCATCGGCTGCGTCGGCCCGGTGTCCACGCTCGCGCTCGCGCACCTGTTCCTCGGCGAGCCAGTCAACGGCATCCAGCTCGCGGGCGCGGCGTTCGTGCTGTGCGGCGTAATGATCATCAGCCTGCGCCCCAACGCACCGGCGCCTGCCCCCGGGAACCAGGCCCCTGCCCCGCCCTGAACCGCAACGCTGCGCCATGCGGCATCACAGGCCTGCACGCGACAGCCATTGATTCACCAATGATGAAGCATGCATGGTGCACGCCGCGAGCAAGCGCACCCTACATGTAGCATAATCCGGTTAGGCTGCCGCTTTTCGGACACCGCGCGTTTGTGTACGCGCGCGTGCACGCTGCGACGGCATAGCAACCAACTCAGGAGCATCAAGATCAGCGCCGGCACCAGACTACCAGGCACCCCAAATCCGATGCACTACTGGCCGGGCTTTGGCGGAGGCAGAATCGCGGGCGACGCGTGGGGCCCCACCGCTGGCCCGCTCGTCCTCCTGCAACACGGCGGCGGACAGACGCGGCACGCCTGGAAACGCGTGGGTGAGAAGCTGGGCGCTGCCGGCTACCATGCCATCGCTTTCGACACCCGCGGCCACGGCGATTCCGATTGGGCTGCCGACGGGCAATACGGGCAGGATGTGCTGGTGGAAGATCTGAAATGCGTGATCGCCGCACTCGGCAACCGGCGGCCGGTGCTGGTCGGCGCGTCGATGGGCGGAGGAACCAGCCTGGTCGCCGTCGGCGAGGATCACGTCGACGCCACTGCGCTGGTGATCGTCGATACCGCGCCGCGGGTCGAGAACGCGGGCATCGACAATATCCAGGCCTTCATGAGGCAAAAGCCGGACGGTTTCGATTCGCTGACAGAGGTGGCGGCTGCGATCGCAAATTACCAGCCGCACCGCACGCGCCCCAGGAACCTCGACGGGCTGGCGAAGAACGTGCGGCTCGGCGCGAACGGCAAATACCGCTGGCATTGGGATCCACTCCTGCTCGACCGCAAGCGCGACCCGGTCCTGCGCCGGGAGCGGCTGGAAGCCTGCGCGCGCAACCTTACGCTGCCTACGCTGCTGGTGCGCGGCGGCCTGTCCAATGTGCTCAGCGAGGAAGGCGCCCGGCAGTTCCTGGAACTCTGTCCTCACAGCGAGTACGTCAATGTGACCGGCGCGGCCCACATGGTGGCGGGAGACCGCAACGACATCTTCGGCAATGCCGTGATCGATTTCCTGTCGCGCGTCGTGCCCATAGCCGCGGCGCCCGTGCAGCAGGCCCACGTCACCCACCCGCATCACGAAGGCCCGCCGGGAGATCTCAACGATGTGCCGTGAGCCCAGCTCGCCCGCGCGGCGTCCCAACCTAGGAGCATGGCGATGGCATTGGTAGAGAGCATTCAGCAACTGCTCGATCACGCACGTGCCGCGCCCGCGGACAGTGCGATCATCGCAAAGGTGCTCGAGCACCTTCACCGCGGCGTGCTGGGCGAAGTGGCCCACCTCGAGCCGAAGCTGCGCAGTCTGGTATTGCGCGCTATCATTGAGGTGCCCGCCTGCGAGAATGCGCAGTCGGTGCTTGCAAATGCCGAACTGGAAACTGCAAAACCCCGATAGCAGCAGCCGCGAACCGGTAGCCTCCGCCTCAATCACCGCGTCTGCCGCAAGCGCCACGCCTGCGGCAAGTACCGCCTCTGCCGCGCCCGCCGCACCCGCGTCAATTGTACTAACGCTGCCGCAATGCACCGAGCTTGCGGTTGCTGCGTACCAGCGGCGTGATTGGCGGGAAGCGGAACGGCTGTGCAGCTTGATCCTCGATGTACAGCCGGAGTATTTCGATGCGCTCTATCTGTTGGGCATCGTCGCGGCGCAGACACAGCGCGCTGGGGAAGCTGTGGCGTTGCTGTCGCGGGCCGTTGCTGTCAATCCCAATCACGCCGATGCTCACAACAATCTCGGTGTCGTATTGCGCGCCCTCGGAAACCCGCAAGCGGCGCTACCGCGCTACCAGCGCGCCATCGAACTGCAGCCCGAGGTCGCGGAACCCTATAATAATCTCGGCAATGTGCTGTGCGAACTCGGGCGCCACGATGCGGCGCTGCACAGCTACGAGCGAGCGCTCGCGCTGCAGCCCGATTACGCCGCGGCCTGCAACGGACGCGGCCTTGCGCTGCGGGAACTCGGACAAGCGGCCGCCGCCCGCAATAGCTACGAGCGCGCCATCGCGTTCGCTCCGGACTATGCCGACGCTCATTTCAATTTAGCCACTGCGCTGCGCGGCCTGAAACTTCCCCAGGTCGCACTCGGGAGTTATGAGCGTGCACTCGCGCTTAAGCCAGATTACGCCGAAGCCCACAACGGCCGCGGTGTGGCGTTGCGCGCGCTCCAGCAGCCAGAAGCGGCGCTTGCGAGCTACGCGCGGGCGCTCGCCGTCAGGCCCGACTACGCCGAAGCCTGCATCAACCGCGGTAATGCGCTGTTTGACCTCGAGGGATTCGCGGCGGCACGGGATAGCTACGAGCGGGCGCTCGCGCTCAAACCCGATTCCGTCGATGCCGCCAATAACCGCGGCATCGTTCTCGCTCAGCTCGGGCGCAGCGCAGCCGCACTCGAAAGCTACGAGCGCACGATCTCGCTCAAGCCCGATTACGCCGACGCGCACTACAACCGCGGCAATGCATTGCTCGAAATGCAGCGCCCTGATGCGGCGCTCGCAAGCTACCGACTGGCGATTGCGCTGAAGCCCGACTACTTCGACGCCTACAACAATCGCGGCAATGCGCTGCTGCAGCTCATGCGCCATGCCGCCGCCCTCGAAAGCTATGAGCTGGCGATTGCGCTGAAGCCCGATTACGCCGAAGCCTACTACAACTGCGGCAAGGTGCTGCACGAGCTGAAGCGCGAGGAAGCGGCGTGCGCAAACTACGGTCGTGCGATCACGCTCAAGCCCAGCCATGCGCAAGCGTATAACAACCTGGGAAACGCGCTGACCAACCTCAAGAGAATGCCCGAGGCACTGGCGAGCTACGACAGCGCCCTCGCGCTGCAGCCTGACTATCCCTTTCTGTATGGAACGCGCCTGCTCACCAAGATGCAGATCTGCGATTGGAGCGGCATAGATGCGGATTTTTCGGGGCTTGCACTGCGCGTCGAGCGCTCCGCAGCGCCCGCCACCCCATTTGCCGTCCATGCGATGCACGATTCGCCGCGGCTGCACAGGAAGGCCGCTGAAATCTGGGCGCGCGAAAAATTTCCTGGCAGCAATGAATTGCCGGATATCCCCAGGCGCCCCGCGCACGACAAGATCCGCGTCGGTTACTTCTCGGCCGACTTCCGCAATCATCCGGTTTCATTTCTGACTGCCGAGCTGTACGAGCGACACGACAAATCCAGGTTTGAACTGTACGCGTTCTCGTTTTTTCGGGACGACGGCGACGCCATGCAAAGGCGGGTAGCTGCGGCGTTCGATCGATTCATCGACGTCAGCGATCAAAACGACCTGGCGGTCGCTCAACTTGCCAGGACGCTCGAGCTGGATATCGCCATCGACCTGGGAGGCTACACTCAGGACAGCCGCACCGGAATTTTTGCGCTGCGTGCAGCACCGGTGCAGGCCAGCTACATCGGCTATCTCGGTACGATGGGCGCTCCGTACATGGACTATCTCATCGCCGACCCCACGATCATCCCCGAGGAACTGCAGAAACACTACTCGGAAAAAATCGTCTACCTGCCCAGCTATCAGGCGAACGACTCCAAGAGGCGCATCGCCGACAAGGCCTACACCCGCGCCGAGCTCGGCCTGCCGCAGGAGGGCTTCGTCTACTGCTGCTTCAACAACAACTTCAAGATCACGCCCGAGACCTTCGACGGCTGGATGCGCATCCTGAAGCGCGTGCCGGGCAGCGTGCTGCTGCTCTACGCCGATCACCCGCTCGCGGCCGTCAATCTCAGAAAGGAAGCGGCTGCGCGCGGCGTGGATGCGACCCGGCTGGTGTTCGGTGCGCGCCTGCCGGCGCCTGAATACCTGGCGCGCTATCGCGCCGCGGACCTGTTCCTGGACACGCTGCCGTACAACGCCGGCACCACCGCAAGCGACGCGCTGTGGACCGGATTGCCGGTGCTCACGCGCATCGGCAAGTCATTCGCCGGCCGGGTGGCCGCGAGCGTGCTCAGGGCGATCGGACTGCCGGAACTCGTCACCGATACGCATGAAGCCTATGAAGCGCTTGCAGTGGAACTGGCGACGAACCCGCGGCGACTCTCAGATATCCGTGCGAAGCTCGCGCGCAACCGGCTGACCACGCCACTGTTCGACACTCCGCTGTTTGCGCGGCACATCGAAGCCGCCTATACGCAGATCTACCAGCGCCATCAGGCAGGCCTGCCGCCGGAGCACATCCGCGTAAGCGCTTAAAGCAGGCGAGCGCTATGCTTTCAGGGCCGGTTTCGTCCTGCGCAGGCGCCGCAGCAGATTGCCGAAGGGCCGCACATAGAGATCTGCCATCGTGGTCCACGAACCCTCGGGCTCACCGGTGAGGCCCATGCGAAACTGCTCCGGTTCTTTGGAGGGCACGATCAGCGTTCCGTAAAGACGATCCCACAGTGCGATATCGGAACCGCGATTGCAGCCCCAATGCCGCTCTTCCAGGCTGTGGTGCAGCTGATGGTGCGCGGGGCTGATCAGCCAGCGGTTGAGCGTGTCGCCATAGGAGACCCACACGTGCGAGTGCCGCAGATTGTCGATCAGGTTGAAGGCCCAGATCATGACGTGCAGGCCGAGAAACATGAAGGCCCCGATGCCGGAATCGACGAAGCGATGAAATCCCCACGTCAGGAAGCCCGTCAGCAGCGCGGGCACCCAGGACATCACGGCCAGATCGATCGGATGGAATCTGAAAGTGGTGACCGGAGTGAGGACTTCCGCAGAGTGATGAACCTTGTGGAACTCCCACAGCCACTGCACGTCGTGCAGCAGGCTGTGCGCGACGAAACGGCCGAAATCGTAAACGATGAAAAACAACAGCGTGTAGAGCACGCGCACGGTGATGTGCAGGGCCGGATGCACTGCGGCGGACTGTCCCGCGCCGAACAGGCTGGCCAGCCATGCGCTCACATTGACATCGTTGATCCAGATCGGCCCCATGACCACCGGGACGACGATCGCGTTGACCAGATAAAAGCGGTAATCCAGCCGCGCCGATGGGTGCCACCAGGTGTCGCGCGACAGGAAGCGCCGGCGAAATTCACCCAGGCTGCTGACACCTTTGAATCCCGCGCCCAGCGCGCTATAGCGCCAGAAGGTCCACGCGATCATTATGGTGGATAATAGAAAAACCCAGTAGAGTTCTGACGTTTGTTTGAACGGCGCGAGGATCGCGACAGTAAGGTTAAACGTCACCTTGTAAACAAAGTCGTACAGCAGCGTCATCCACGACAGGTCAGTCATGGCGGCGAACTCTACTAGACCATCGGACATCTTTCATATGCGCCCTATTATAAAAACTTTCTGCAGGATGGGGCTCGTCTTTTGCGCAATCCTGTCGGGCATCGCGATCGCGCACGCGCAGCCGGCCTCGGTTTACCTGGAAGACCTCACCTGGCCGGAGCTGAAGGCGAAGGTGGAGACCGGCTATACCACTGCCATCCTGCCGACCGGCGGCACCGAGCAAAATGGGCCGCACCTGGCCTATGGCAAGCACAACTATGTGGTCAACGCGGCAGCGGGCAGGATCGCGGTCAGCCTCGGCCACAGCCTGGTCGCGCCGGTCATCACCATCGTGCCCGAAGGAACACCGGACCAGCCCGAGGGAAATCTGAAATTCCCCGGCACGCTGGGACTCAGCGAAGACACCTTCGAGCGCGTGCTGCGCGACGTCGCCGTGAGCCTGGCGAGATCCGGATTCACGCTGATCTGCATCATCGGCGACCACGGGCAGAGCCAGCCAGTGCAGGCGCGGGTGGCTCAACAGCTGACCGAAGCTTGGAAGCAGTTGGGCATACGCGTCATCAACGTCTCCGCCTATTACGATCCTGACCTCGAAGAACGCGAGTTGCGGCGCTTAGGATTTTCCAAAGCGGACCTCGGCGATCACGGCGGGATTGCCGACACCGCCGAACTTATGGCGGTAAAGCCGGATGCGGTCAGGCTGGGACAGGTAAAGCTCGAACAGTGGACCGGCAGCGGACCGTCCGGCGCCACCGGCAGGCCGGAACTCGCCACAGCACAGACCGGAGAGTTTCTGCTGAATCTCAGGGTGAGCAATGCGGTGAAGCAGATCCAGCTCGCGCTGGCGCGCCCTTGATGAGACGGCAGGCGCCGGCACTTCAGTTTAGACGTTGAATCGGAAGTGCATGACGTCTCCGTCCTGCACTATGTATTCCTTGCCTTCGAGCCTTAGCTTGCCCGCCTCTTTTGCGCCGTGTTCGCCCTTGCAGGCAACGTAGTCGTTGTAGGCAGTAACTTCGGCGCGTATGAAACCGTGCTCGAAATCGGTATGGATCACGCCCGCCGCTTCGGGCGCGGTCGCGCCCTTGCGCACCGTCCACGCACGCACTTCCTTCGGCCCGGCGGTGAAATAGGTCTGCAGCGCGAGCAATTCGTAGCCGGCGCGGATCACGCGGTTCAGTCCCGGCTCCTCAAGCCCGACGTCGGCGAGAAACATCTGCTTGTCTTCGTCCGCCAATTCTGAGATCTGCGCTTCCAGTGCGGCGCAAATCGCCACCACCGGTGCATGTTCCTGGGCCGCGCGCTCACGCAGCGCATCGAGCAGCGGATTGTTTTCAAAGCCGCCCTCGTCGACGTTGGCCACGTAGATCGCGGGCTTGGCAGTAAGCAGGCACAGCGGCTTGAGCAGCTGCAACTCCTCTTTATCGAGCGCGGCGGCGCGCACTGGCCGGCCCTGGTCCAGATGGGCGCGCACCTTTTCGAGCAGCGCTCCTAACCTGATCGCCTCTTTGTCGCCCGCCCTGGCCGTTTTCCCGGCGCGATGCATGGCTTTCTCGACCGTCTCCAGATCGGCGAGCGCGAGCTCGGTATTGATGGTCTCGACGTCCGAAACCGGATCGACGCGCCCTGCCACATGAATCACGTTATCGTCGGCGAAGCAGCGCACCATGTTGAGGATGCCGTCGGTCTCGCGGATGTTGGCGAGGAATTTGTTGCCTAGGCCCTCACCCTTGGATGCGCCCGCCACCAGCCCGGCGATGTCGACGAATTCCACCACCGCCGGAATCACCTTCTCCGGCTTGGCGATCTCAGCCAGCGCCTGCAACCTGACGTCCGGCACGGCCACGATCCCGACGTTGGGCTCGATGGTACAGAAGGGATAATTTTCCGCCGCGATGGCGGACTTGGTCAGCGCATTGAAGAGCGTCGATTTGCCCACGTTAGGCAGCCCGACTATTCCGCATTTGAGGCTCATTGAACTTCCATGTTCGAATCAGGTTTCAGGGCCCGATTCAGGTTTTACTGCTCGGGTTTAGCTTCCTTGGTGTGCAGCTTCAGCATCGCCGCCTGGGTGTCGCCCGCGGCGATCAGCGGCCACACCGCGAGCGCACGGTTAATCGCCTCGTCGATGAGCGAGCGTTCGTCCGCGCTCGGGGCATGCAGCACGTAATCGGCGACGACTTGCTCGCTCGCCGCATTGTTGCGTGGGTGCCCGATGCCGATGCGCAGCCGCCAGAATTCGTTGCTGGACAGGCGGCCGGCGATGTCCTTGAGTCCGTTGTGGCCGCTGCTGCCGCCGCCGAACTTGAGCCTGACCGTGCCGGGCTCCAGATCGAGCTCATCGTGCACGACCAGCATCTCGCGCGGCTCGATCTTGTAGTACGAGGCGAGCGCCACTACCGCGCGCCCGGACTCGTTCATATACGTCGCCGGCAACAGGATGCGCATCTCAGTGCCACGCACGCTCGCGACCCAGCCGTGGAATTTCGGCTCGCTGCGCAGCTCGGCCTTGCACCCGCCGGCGATCTGCTGCGCGCACCAGTAACCCGCGTTGTGACGCGTGCGCTCATATTGCTTGCCGGGATTTCCCAGACCCACGATCAGTTTCATGCGCTGAGCTCCAGTCGCAAGCGGCGCGATCCCATCCTCGCGCGCATTTTGCTCCCCGTCAGGCTGCGTTCAAGCCTGCCTGCCATAAAAAAGCCCGCCCGTGATGCAAGCGTGGGCGGGCCATCCAGCGGCAGACATTGCACCGGCTAGTCTTTCTTGCCGGCCTCTTTCTTGGCTGGCTCTTTCTTGTCGCCCTTGTCGGACTTCTCGCCATCCTTGCCGGCAGCCGCAGCTTCGGCCGGGGCCTGACCGGTGATTTCGGTGACTGGAGCAGCCGCTTCTTCGACCGCCGCGACCTTCGGCAGATGCACCGTCACGACTGAAGGATTGTCCTTCTTCAGGCGCGGAATCGGCTCGACGCCCGTAGGCAGCGGCAGGTCGTTGACGTGTACCGCATGGCCGAGTTCGAGGTTTTGCAGATCGACTTCGATGAACTCCGGCAGGTTATCCGGCAGACAGCTGATCTCGATTTCGTTCAGCGCGTGGTTGACCACGCCACCGCCGACTTTGACACCCACACAGGTCTCGGCGTTGATGAAGTGCAGCGGCACTCGCATGTGAATCTTCTTGGTCTTGTCGACCCGCTGAAAGTCTACATGCAGCACGAGCGGTTTGAACGGATGCATCTGCACATCGCGCAACAACACCTGCTGGCTCGCGCCTTCGTAGGTCATGTCCAGGATGGATGCATGAAATGCTTCCATCTTGAGATGCCGGGCCAGGGCCCGATGGTCGAGCTCAATCGGCTGCGCCGGATGGCCTGCGCCATAGACGATGCCGGGCACTTTGCCCGCGATGCGCATACGGCGGCTCGCACCCGTACCCTGCGCTGTCCGCGGAAACGCGGTAAATTCGATCTTCATTGCACTCTCCAAATATAGAAATCACCCGCGACCAGGCGATTCCATTCAAAAAGCAATGCAGCCGCGAATGCCCAGCCTATCGGCTGCACTTCGAGATCCGCATTGCACCAAAAAACCGGTTTCCCGGATCCAGCTCGCTTGCGCTATTCGACGAACAGCGAACTTACCGAATCCTCGTTGCTGATACGCACCATCGTCTCGGCCAGCAGGCTCGAGATCGAAAGCACGCGTATGCGTTTGCAGGCTACGGCATTTGCCTGCAGCGGTATGGTGTCGGTGACGATCAGTTCGTCCAGCTCAGAGCTCTCGACGCGCTCGATCGCCGGGCCCGAAAGCACTGGGTGCGCGCAATAGGCGAGCACTTTCGCTGCGCCATGCTCTTTCAGTGCCTTCGCCCCTGCGCACAGGGTGTTGGCGGTGTCCACAAGATCGTCGACGATGACGCAGGTACGCCCGGCCACGTCGCCGATGATGTTCATCACGGTCGCCACGTTCGGCCGCGGACGGCGCTTGTCGATGATGGCGAGATCCGCTTCCAGTCGCTTGGCGATCGCCCTGGCGCGCACCACCCCACCCACGTCCGGCGACACCACCACCAGGTTCTCGTAATCCTGTTTCCAGATGTCGCTCAGCAGTATCGGAGCCGAATAGATGTTGTCGACCGGGATGTCGAAAAAACCTTGGATCTGCTCCGCGTGCAGGTCCATGGTCAGCACGCGGTCGACGCCGACCGATACCAGCATGTTCGCGACCACTTTCGCTGTGATCGGCACGCGCGCCGAACTCGGACGGCGATCCTGCCGCGCATAACCCAGATAGGGAATGGCAGCGGTCACCCGCCCTGCCGATGCGCGCTTGAGCGCGTCGACCAGCACCAGCACTTCCATGAGGTTGTCGTTGGTCGGCGTGCAGATCGACTGCAGGACGAATACATCCTTGCCGCGCACGTTTTCCAGAACCTCTACCTGGATTTCTCCATCGCTGAACCGGCCCACCTTGGCCTTGCCCAGATGGATGTTGAGGTGCTGCACGACATCCGCGGCGAGCTTGGGCGTCGCATTGCCGGTAAACACCATCAAACGGTCATACGCCATCGCTGCTCACTCTGGGTAAACTGCCAGGCACAAAATACGGGCTGGGGAGGTAGGGATCGAACCTACGAATGCCGGAATCAAAATCCGGTGCCTTACCACTTGGCGACTCCCCAAACGATTGCAAAATCCTTAGAGCTCCGCTCAAAAACGCGTGCTACTCACACATCTGCCACAATGGGTGACGGTCCAGACCGGGCGCCGCAAAACCGCGCATGCCCGGGGGCAACTGCCGCAACACCGACTGCGCTTCGGCTGCGGTCCCAAACTCGCAAAACACGCATCCGCCCGACCCCGTCATCGCCGCTCGCCCAAACTGCCGCAGCCACTCCAGATGCCCAGCCACGTCCGGGTAAAGCCGGCACACGACGGCTTCCAGATCATTGCGGCACGTCGCAGCGGAAAAGGGCGGTATTTTAATCGGAATCGAATCCCTGATCAAATCTGGTTCGCGAAAGATGCTCGCGGTCGCAACCGAGCACGGCGGAACCAGCACCACGTACCAGGCGGGCGGCAGCGCCAAAGGACGCAGCTTTTCGCCGATCCCCTCGCCGAGCGCGGATTCCCCGAACACGAAGAACGGCACGTCGGCGCCAAGTTGCAGCGCGAGTTCCTGCAAACGCGCACGTGGAAGATTGAGCCGCCACAGGCGATTGAGGACGATCAGGACGGTAGCGGCGTCCGAACTGCCCCCGCCCAGCCCGCCCCCCAGCGGCAGGCGTTTCTCGAGCGAAATGTCGGCGCCGAGCCGGCAGCCGCTCACCTCCTGCAGGAGGCGCGCCGCGCGCACCGTCAAATCCACATCCGCTGACACGCCGGGAATATCGTTGACGCGCGAGATGACCCCGTCGTCGCGCAGCGCAAAACGCAGCCGGTCTCCATAGTCGAGCAGGCGAAACACCGTCTGCAGCAGGTGGTAGCCATCGGCGCGCCGGCCGGTGACGCGCAGCATCAGGTTGAGCTTGGCGGGCGCAGGATAACTGAGGTTGGCACTCATGGCTCAGCCATCGCTCAGGCTGTCGATCACGAGACGGAGCTGCGCGTCGCCATTCGTGAGGTCGATGCGCGAAGGCCGCGGCGCGTCCCCGGCGGCGTACTCGAAACTGACCTGCCAGTCGTCCTGCAGGAAGCGGGTGGTGCGGCGCGCGCCGTCGGTCTCGAGCGCTGCGAGCTTCATTCCGGGCGCTGCCTGGCCGCGCACCCAATAGCGCATGCCGTTTACCGGCAGACGCCAGCCGAGCGCGCTCTGCGTCAGGCTTTCGATGGAGCCTGCACGATACTGCTTTTGATCGGGCCCCGTGAGGGTTGCGCCCCCCGCATCAGACTCGAGATGGGCGATCGTTTGGCCGAGCGGCGCCGTGAGCCAAAGCTCATCGCCGCCGGGAGCCTGCTTCCAGCGAAGCGCGCTGGTAAATGCACGATCCTGATAATGCACTGCGATGCGCCCGGCAAGTTCGAACGCCGGCACACTGACCGGCGCTCCAGTGGGCGCAAGCGCAGCGCACGCAGCGAGCGCCAGCGCGTAGAGCGGGAGTATGCAGCGTGCTAAACGATACACAGGGGATTCCGATAGACAGCGGGTAAATCAGCATCCAACGAGGCTGCACGAGCAGCGAGCCGCAGCGCTCACTGCGCAGCGCGCTAAGGCGTAAACTTCTTGAGCGTTGCGAGCAGCGTTTCGTTGCCGGGGTTGTCCTTGAGTGCCGCGTTCCAAACGTTGCGCGCTTCGCTGCGCTGATTGCTCGCCCACAGGACTTCACCCAGGTGCGCGGCGATTTCAGCGTCCGGCCGCAGCGCGAATGCGCGCTTCAACAACGCCACCGCGTCAGCGTTGCGCCCCATGCGATAGAGCACCCACCCCATGCTGTCCATGATGAAAGGGTCGTCTGGCGCCAGCTTGAGCGCGTTTTCGATCAGCGTATAGGCTTCGGGAAGCCGCAGGTTGCGGTCGGCCAACGTGTAGCCGAGCGCATTATAGGCGTGCGCATGCTCGGGATTGAGCTTGATCACCTTGCGCAGATTCGACTCGAAGACGTCGATGCGGTCGATTTTTTCCGCCGTCATCGCCTGGTCATAAAGCAGCTCGGCGGAATCCGGATTCTCTTCGACCGCCCGCGCCAGCACGTCGTATGCCGCGCGATAATCGTTCGCATCGCGCAAGAGCTGCGCCTCCGCCTGCGTGAACGGCACCTGTTGTTGCGGGCTGCGCACCGACTCGCGCAAAAACTTGCGCGCATCGTCCAGCTTGCCGTCCCTGGCAAGCAGCGCCGCATAGCGCGCGCGCGCCGGCACGTACTGTTCGCCCCCGCTGATGCTGCCATACCATTTGAGCGCCTCGGCGGTGTGCTTGCGCTCCTCCTCCAGCTGTCCCAAGTAATAGCGCACCGCGTTCGGATCTTTGTAATCGAGATCGAGCGAACGCGTGAGTTGAGTGTAGGCGACGTCGTAGTCGTTCAACTGCAGCGACAGCAGCCCGACCGCTACCGTCACGTCGGAATTGTCGGGAAACTCGCGCACCAGCGACTGGAATTCGCTGCGCGCTTCGCGGTATTTCTTGTCGCTCACCAGCATGCGTGCGTAAATGAGGCGCAGATCGGGAGACTTCGGAAAGGTCTTCAGATACTGCTCAAAGAAGGCAAGCGCCGCCGCTGTCGAACTGCGCTGCAGCACCTGCCCCTGGAAAATGGCGGCCTGCTCCCAATCCGGGCGCAGCACGAGCGCCGCGCGGATATTTTCAAGGGCGAGTTGGTCGGCGTCCGCGTTCAACGCGGCCTGGGCGACCGCGTACTGCGCTTCGGGAACCGCCGCATAAGGCGCGGCCAGGCGCTGCACCAGGCTCAGCGCTGCCGCCTGGTCCGGATAGCGCGCGAGCATGGCGTTCAACTGCAGCAGATTTGCGCCCAGGTTGTCCGCACCCGCCGCCAGCTGTTGCGCGATGATGGGCTCGGCCTCGGCAAGCCGCGCATCATTGATGAGCAGCGCCACGACGATCTGCCGCGCCTGCGGAGACGCAGGATCGGCAGCGAGCCACAGGCGGGATGCCTCGCGCGCAGCTGGAAGCGCGCGCGCACTCCATGCGATCTCGGTCGCCCGCTGAGCGATGCGCGGATCCTTGGTCGTGCGCGCCAGCTCCAGATAGGCCTGCACCGCAACGTTTGGCTGCCCGCGCTGCAAGGCGATTTCAGCAAGCAGCAGCTGATAGAGCATGGTGCGGGTCATGCGCTGGTTCGGCACCTGCGCCGAATTCGCAGCAGCGCGCGGCACAGTGCCCGGTGCCGGCGCAGCGGCAGCGGCAGCGGCGCGCGGCGCGACGCTGCGTGCCGCTGCAGCGGGCTGCGCAGCGGGAGCCTGCACTGCAGGAGCCTGCGCGGTGCGCGGCTCCGCTGCAGCATTCCGTGCAGGCGCCGGCAGTTCAGCGCACGCGGCGAACGCCAACAGAGGAACCACCAGCAGTATCAATGATTTCATTGTGGATAAAGAAATAGATGTAGGTCGGCACACACAGCGCTGATTAGAGCAGATAATGGCCGGCGAGTTCTTCAATTAACGGCACATATTAGGTATATTTGGCGCCGACGACAATAGGCAGATATTGCGCGGACTACATTCGTCTGCAGACCGCTGACCGCGGCCAGACACCCGTTTATGACTAATACCGCCGCTGACACCACGCTTTACGCACAGGGACTCACCCGCAGTTTCGGCGCCCACCGGGCGGTCGATGCGGTCAGCATTGAGCTCAAGCGCGGAGAGATCCTCGGCTTTCTCGGGCCCAACGGCGCCGGAAAGACCACCACCATGCGCATGCTCACCGGCAATCTGGCGCCGTCGAGCGGCAGTGTCGCCATCTGCGGCGTCGACCTCCTCGAGCGGCCGGTCGCCGCGAAACTGCGCATGGGCTATCTGCCCGAACACCCGCCGCTCTACCGCGAGCTTACGGTGAGCGAATACATTGAGCTCGCCGCGCGGCTGCACCGGGTGAATCGAGGCGCGCTCAGGCAGGCGACCAGCGATGCGATCGCCCGCTGCGGACTCAGCGAAGTCGCGCGCAGGGTGATCGGCACGCTTTCCAAAGGCTATCAACAGCGCGTGGGCATCGCACAGGCGATCGTGCATCAGCCGGATGTCGTCATTCTGGACGAGCCCACGGTAGGGCTGGACCCGAATCAGATCCGCGAGATCCGCGCACTGATCCGCGAACTCGGCGCGCAGCACAGCGTCATCCTGTCTACGCATATCCTGCCGGAAGTCGAAAGCGTCTGCGACCGCGTGCAGATACTGCACCACGGCGTCACCGTTTTCATCGACACCATCGGCGGTCTCAAGCAATTCCACGGCGGGCGCATGGTGCTCCTCGGATTGAAGCGTCCGCCGCCTCTCAGTGAAATCGCCGCGATCGCCGGCGTCGCGCGCGTCGAAGCGGCCGGTGAGCAGCTGTTGCGTGTGAGCTTCAGCAATGATGCCGATGCCAGCGAAGCGCTGGCGCGGCACGCGGTCGAAAAATCATGGGGCCTATATCAACTTGCGCCTGCACAATCTAGTCTGGAGGACGTGTTTGCACTGCTCACGCAAAAAGAAGATTGAATCGCCGCAGGTACGGCGGCGCGCAGGCACATCCCGTCTATCGGGCGTTCAGCCATGATCTGCACCATCGCCGGCAAAGAACTGAAAACGCTGTTTGCCTCGACCCTTGCGTGGATCGTGCTGACACTCACGCAACTGGCGCTTGCGTTCGGCTTTCTCAAACGGCTCGATGACTACATGCAGATCCAGCCGCAGCTGATCCGCGTGCCCGACGCGCCGGGCGTCACCGAACTGGTGGCCGGGCCGCTATTCGCGGCGACTGCAATCGTGCTGCTGTTCGCGGTGCCGCTGCTGGCGATGCGCATGATCGCCGAGGAGCGCAACAACCAGACGCTGGTGCTGTTGATGTCGGCGCCGCTGTCGATGACGCAGCTGGTGCTCGGGAAGTTCGCCGGCCTCCTAGCATTCCTGCTGTTGATCATAGCGATGACCGCGCTCATGCCGCTTACGCTCCTGGTCGGAGCACACCTCGACTTCGGCCTCCTGGCGAGCCTGGTGCTGGGCGTGGCGCTGCTCGCCGCGGCGTTTGCCGCAATCGGCCTCTATGCATCGAGCCTCACGGCGCACCCGCTGGCAGCGGCCATGATCGCATTCGGCATGCTGCTCGGCATGCTGCTCGCGGGAGAAACGGCTGCCGAAGGACTGCGCGGCCGCGGCTGGCAGGTGCCGGCGGCGTTCGCGCAGTTGCTCTCGCCGCTCAAGAACTTCGAACCATTCGCCCGGGGCGTACTCGACAGCAACAGCGTGGCGTGCCTGCTGCTGCTGACGGCGGGCTTTCTGATTCTCACCATCCGCCGCCTCGACACGGCGCGGTTGCGCGGATAAGCGATGCAAGTCAACGCGAAAATCAAACTGCAGGCGCTGGTGCAAAACAGTGTCTTCGTCGTGCTGCTGATCGCGGTGCTGGCGCTACTCGCCTATTTCTCGAGCGTATACCGCATCGAGCGCGACCTGACTCAGAATGCCCGCAACACCGTGACGCAGCAATCGCGCACGCTGCTGCAGAAGATCACCGGGCCGGTCGCGGTGACCGCGTATGCTCCGCGCCAGGATGTGCAGGGCGACGCGCGCAAACGCATCGTCGATTTTCTGGCGCCCTATCAACGCGTCAAGCCCGACATCAGGCTCCAGTTCATCGACCCGCGCGAGGAGCCGAAGCTGGCACAAGCGGCCGGTGTAAAGCTGAATGGCGAATCGGTGATCGAGTACGCGGGCCGCAGCGAGCACCTGAGCGACTACAACGAGCAATCCTTCATGAACGCGCTGATGCGTCTCATGCGCTCGACAGAACGCCTGGTGATGGCGCTCGACGGCCACGGC
>CAIVHG010000043.1 GCA_903905655.1 uncultured beta proteobacterium
GTGTGCTGTCCGAATGCTGGCAACCGGTGTTCCTCCATGCCGTCGAGGGACTCCCATACGCCGCGCCGCCCATCCACGGACGCGACCTTGAAATCATCCTACTGATCTGGATCCACTATACCGAATCGATCCGCGGTGCCGCACGCGCGAGGTTGCGTCAACTGGCACTGGAACTCAAGTTCGACGGCATCGCGCGCAATCTGTTGGCAAGCAAAAACATCCGCCAGCGCCTGATGGCCATCGTCGCGCTGGGGCGCATGCAATGCACGACCGTCAGGGACCAGCTGGCCGGCCTGGTTACCGACCCGAACCCGATGATTTCACTGCTGGCCGCGCGCAGCCTGTTGCAGATGGATGCCGCTTATGCCATTGCTCTCATTCTCGCGGAGGTGACGCGGCGCGAGGACTGGCCGCTCGCAAAGGTCGCTGCCATGCTCGGCGCAGTGCCGCTGGAAGTACTGGCTACGCCGATGCTCAATGCCCTGCGTGCCGCGCCCCCTCAAACCACACCGCGCCTGCTGAGCTTGCTCGATAACAAGCAGCTGCCCGATGCCTGGCCGATGCTGGCCCCGTTGCTGGACGGCGAGCGGCCCCCAGAGGTAATCGCTGCCGCGCTCAAGGCCTGCAACGATCCGCGTGCGCTGGAGGCGGTAAGGCTGCTTGCCACGCATGAGCAGTGGATCGTGCGCGCCCATGCCGCATCCGCCCTTGGCCGCCTGGGCGCCGAGGAGGATTGCCCGCAACTGGCAGCCATGCTGGGCGATCGCGAATGGTGGGTGCGTTACCGCGCCGCCATGGCGCTGGCGCAGCTTCCTTTTATGCCGCGCCAGGATCTGCTGGATTTATGCGCGCTGCTCATAGACCGTTACTCCGCCGACATCCTAAGGCAGGTGCTGGCCGAGACCGCGCCGGGAGCCGCCACGTGAACGGCGCACTTTGGGAAGTGCTGTCGCAATCATGGCTCGCGTCGCTGGAGTGGATTTTCATTGCCTACTTCATCATGTTCAACGGCAGCTACATTGCCCTCAATCTGCTGTCGCTACTAAGCCTGCGGCGCCATATGGATCGCCATAGCCTTGACCATCTGCCGAGTGCTTATAGCAGCTTCGACCCACCGATCAGCGTGCTGGTCCCCGCGTTCAACGAGGAGGCCACCGTAGTCGCTTCAGTGCGATCTTTGCTGCAGCTCGACTACGCTGAATTCGAGATCGTCGTCATCAACGATGGATCGACCGATGGCACGCTGACGGAGCTAACCCGTGAATTCTCTCTGCTGCCGTTTCCCGAGGCACCTCGAGTGAGCGTGCCATGCCAGGAGGTGCGTGGCGTCTACCGTTCCATGCGTTACACCAATCTGCGTGTAGTCGACAAGGCGAATGGCGGCAAGGCTGACGCCCTCAATACCGGCATCAATGCGTCGCGCTATCCCTTGTTCTGTGCCGTCGATGCCGATTCGATACTGCAACGCGATTCGCTGTCACGCGCAGTTGCGCCCTTCCTCGAAGACCCGCGCACGATAGCCAGCGGCGGCTCCATTCGCATCGCCAATGGCTGCCAAATAAAGCGCGGCTTCCTGGTCGAGGTCGGATTGCCGCAAAGCCTGCTTGCGCGCTTCCAGATTGTCGAGTATCTGCGCGCCTTCCTCTTTGGCCGGCTGGGCTGGTCGTCGCTGAACGCGGTGCTGATCGTCTCCGGCGCCTTTGGCCTGTTCAAAAAAAGCGAGGTGATCGCTGCTGGCGGCTACCGCACCGATACCGTCGGCGAGGACATGGAACTTATCGTGCGCTTGCACCGGCTCAATCGCCTGCGCGGCACGCCTTATCGCATCACCTACATCCCGGACCCGATCTGCTGGACTGAAGCCCCCGAAACGCTGGAGGTGCTGCGCAATCAACGCACGCGCTGGCAGCGCGGCCTTGCCGAGAGTCTGACGATGAATTGGCGCCTGCTGTTCCATCCGCGCTCCGGGCTGGCCGGCTGGCTCGCCTTCCCGTTCTTCGTGCTCTTCGAATTACTGGGCCCGGTCATCGAGGTAGTGGGCTATGCGCTGATGATTGTAGGCATAATGCTCGGCGCTGTTTCGTGGGAAGCCTTCGAGATATTCATGTTCGTCGCGCTGAGCTTCGGCATACTGCTGTCGGTGACCGCGCTGCTGCTCGAGGAACTGTCGTTCCGCCTCTATCCCAAGCCCGCGCAGCTCGCCCGCCTGTTCGTGGCTGCCATCGCCGAGAACTTTGGATACCGCCAGCTCGTCGCCGTGTGGCGCCTGCAGGGAATGCTGCGCTGGATGGTCGGCGCGAAGCAGCGCTGGGGAGTAATGACCCGAACCGACACCTTGCGCGGCGACAAGAGCGGCACCTGATCCACACTGCTTCGCGCAGCGCCGATCGGCAACGCACAGCTGCGGCCAATTCAATGTGCGACGTGCGCTGGCTGGCGGACGCAATCCGACAGCAACAGTTTGCAATCCCGACACCATTGCATCCCCGGCGCCTGATTTAATGCGCGGCATCGTCACTCTAAAAGCGAAGACCGCCATGCCCAAACTCCAAACCCAAAGAAAAGCCCAATCGTTGTTTCATCCCAGCACAAGCTCGCCGCCCTCAGAACAACCCACGGCGAAGCAATCGCCTCAGCTCTTCATGGTGCGCGACCGCTACGTGCGCAGCTTTGATACGCTGCGCATGACCGATGTGGAGCGCGTCGGCGGCAAGAACAGCTCGCTGGGCGAAATGATCAGCCAGCTTTCGAAGGCCGGCATCCGTGTGCCGGGCGGCTTCGCGTCGACTGCCGATGCCTACCGGGCGTTCCTCGCGCACGGCCGCATCGACGAGCGCATTGCGGCGCGCCTGAAGGATCTCGACGTGGATGACACCGACGCGCTGGCGCGCTGCGGCGGCGAAATCCGCGGCTGGATAATGGACACCCCATTTCCGCCGCAACTGGAACAGGAAATCGCAGAACACTACCAACAACTGATGAATGAGAGCGGCGGCGATGTCGCAGTCGCAGTGCGCTCGAGCGCAACGGCGGAGGACCTGCCGGACGCGTCCTTCGCCGGGCAGCAGGAAACGTTTCTCAATATTCGCGGATTCGACAATGTGTTGGTCGCGGTCAAGCACGTATACGCATCGCTCTACAACGATCGCGCCATCTCGTATCGCATGCACAAGGGATATGAGCATACGGCGGTCGCGTTGTCCGTCGGCGTGCAACGCATGGTGCGCAGCGACATCGGAGCTAGCGGCGTGATGTTCACGCTCGACACCGAGTCTGGATTTCGCGACGTCGTATTCATCAATGCGGCGTGGGGCTTGGGCGAGATGGTGGTGCAGGGCGCGCTCAACCCCGATGAGTTCTATGTGCACAAGCCGATGCTGCAGGCCGGCAAGCCTGCGGTCATCCGCCGCACCCTCGGCTCCAAGATGCAGAAGATGGTATTTGCCGACTCCGCCGAGGCCGGGCGTTCGGTCAGGATACTCGAAATTCCCGAGGCTGAACGCGACCGCTTCTGCCTGAGCGACGAAGACGTGCTGGAGTTGGCACGCTTCGCCATGAAAATCGAGGAGCATTACCAGCGCCCGATGGACATCGAATGGGGCAAGGACGGCGTCGATGGCAAGCTCTATATATTGCAGGCGCGCCCGGAGACGGTGAAATCCCGAAAATTGGCCGGCACTCAGGAGCGCTATCGCCTGAAACAGGTCTCCGAGGTGCTCACCACCGGACGTGCAATCGGCAACAAGATCGGCTCCGGCATCGTGCGAGTGGTGAAAGACGTGTCCGAAATGTCGCGCATCAAGGCCGGCGATGTCCTGGTGACTGACATGACGGATCCAAACTGGGAACCGGTGATGAAGCGCGCTGCGGCGATCGTCACCAACCGCGGCGGGCGCACCTGCCATGCCGCGATCATTGCCCGCGAACTAGGCATTCCTGCCGTGGTGGGCTGCGGCGACGCGACCGACGTGCTCGAGGAAGGAGTTCAGGTCACGGTATGCTGCGCTGCCGGCGACACCGGTCACGTCTACCGCGGCGTCCTGCCGTTTGAAGTCACCTCCAAGAACGTCGGGGAGATGCCGTCATCCCCGGTGAAAATCACGATGAACATCGGCAACCCCAATCTCGCGTTCGATTTTCAGAGCCTGCCCAACCATGGCGTGGGCCTCGCGCGGCTGGAATTCGTGATCAACAACATGATCGGCGTTCACCCCAAGGCGGTCATCGAATATCCCGAGCTTCCCAACGACCTGCAGCTGGAGGTGGAAAAAGCGGCGCGCGGCTACGCTACACCGAAGTCCTTTTTCGTAGAGAAAATGGTGGAAGGTGTCGCCACCATCGCGGCGGCATTTTGGCCAAAGCCGGTGATCGTTCGGCTGTCCGATTTCAAATCGAACGAATACCGCAACCTCATCGGTGGCGCCCGCTATGAGCCAGACGAGGAGAATCCGATGCTGGGCTTTCGCGGCGCCTCGCGCTACATTGCCGAATCGTTCCGCGATTGCTTCGAGATGGAATGCCGCGCCATGCGCAAAGTGCGCGACGAGCTCGGTTACACCAATGTAGAAATCATGGTGCCGTTCGTACGCACGCTTTCCGAATGCAAGGCCGTGATCGAGCTGCTGGCTGAGCACGGGCTGCAAAGGGGCGGCAATGGATTACGGCTCATCATGATGTGCGAGCTGCCGGCCAACGCGATCCTTGCCGACCAGTTTCTCGAGCATTTCGACGGCTTCTCCATCGGCTCCAACGATCTGACCCAGCTTACCCTTGGCCTGGATCGCGACTCGGGGCTGGTGGCAGCCTCCTTCGACGAACGTGACCCGGCGGTAAAAGCGCTGCTGCGCCTCGCCATACAGGCCTGCCGCAAGGCGGGCAAGTACGTCGGCATCTGCGGTCAGGGCCCCTCGGACCACCCGGATTTTGCGCGCTGGCTAATGCAGGAGGGCATCGAAAGCCTGTCTCTGAATCCGGATACCGTGATTGACACCTGGCTTGCGCTCTCCGGCAACGGGGGCACAGCAACCGTCTAATACCTCATATTATTGAGCCGTCGCTGGCCACGATTTCCACCCGGCCGTCGCGCAGTGCCACGCACAGCGTGCGCGGCGTGTTGTGGAAATCGTTGCTGTCCTTGGGACGGGTCTCCCGAAAATATACGCCCGTTGTCTTCATGACGTCGGAGGTAATCCGGAACCTGTTATCATCTCCGGCACCCGGTATTTCAACCCCTTTGAAATGAATCAGGCCGTCGGGCCCGCTGGACATATGCGTGTATTTCGACGTCATACAACCAACCTCCAACATTCATCGTCTATGGGCTTTGAATTATCACCTGGGGTTAGCCCCTTCGCAAACGCCAAGCCCGCGAAACTCCGCCGCCTGCGCGCGCAGCAACGACCATAGCCATGCGACGCTCGCATAATCGCCTGTTTCTCCTGCTCGGCGTGCTGGTCGGGCTGCTGCTCGTGCTGTCGCTGCTCTACATGCTCGGCATGAACTACCTCGAAGGACAGCCGCGCACTTTCTGGCAGGCCTTGCAATGGGCCGCCGGCACGGCATCGACGACGGGTTACGGCGGCGACCTCTACTGGCACCACCCGGTGATGGTCATCTTTGTGGTCTTTGCGCAGTTCGTCGGCCTGACCCTGGTGTTCCTGGTGTTTCCGATGTACCTGATTCCGTTTCTCGAGGACCGCTTCGAAACAAAGTTGCCGAACGATCCGGTGCGCGTCAAAAACCATGTGGTGATTTTCGACTACGGCCCGTCGGTTGCCACGCTGATCGCGGAACTGGCCCGCGCCAACATCCCCACCGTCATCATCGATGAAGACGAAGCCGCGGCCCGCCACCTGCATGCGCTGGGTCACCGCGTCATCTACGGCAATCTCGACGAAGGCGTCCTGGAGAATACCAATCTCCTGCAGGCGCGCGCACTGATCGTCAACGGCAGCGACGACCGTAACGCGGCGACGATCCTCGCGGCGCGTCAACTCGGCTACGAGGGCGAAATACTCGCGCTGGTCGAAGACCCGTACCACCGGCACCCGATGATCCTCGCCGGCGCCAGCAGCGCGTATACGCCGCGCCATGTGCTGGGTGCGGCATTGGCTGCGCGCGCCAGTCCCAAAGTCAATCCTACAGTCTCCGGCATCCAGCATCTGGGCCGCAAACTGCAGGTAGCCGAAGCGCGCATCACCCGTGACAGCGTGCTCAGCGGCAAGTCCCTCGAGCAGGCCGGGCTCGGTCAGCATGCCGGCGTCACCGTGATCGGGCAATGGGTCGCCGGCAAGCTCATCTCACCACCGACGCCGGAGATGCGCCTCGAACCCGGCGGAATACTGGTCCTGGTGGGCAACGAAGAGAGCATCCGCGACTTCATGAAGCTGTGCGCCGGCGCGCGCCGCCTGCGCCGCGACGGGCCGTTCCTGATCGCCGGCAGCGGTGAAGTCGGGCGCAAAGTAGCGCAGTTGCTCAACGACTGCGGCGAAAAAACTTTTCTGATCGATATCCACGCCGGCCCGGGCGTGGATCTGGTCGGCAACGTGCTGGACGAAGCAGTGCTCAAGCAGGCGGGTCTGGACAATGTGCAGGCGGTAGTCCTTGCGCTGAGCGCCGACTCCACGACCGTTTTCAGCGCGGTCATCATCAGAGATCTGTCGCCCGACGTCCCGATCATCGCACGCGTGAACCTCACCGAAAATCTCGAGCGCATCTATGTCGCGGGCGCGGATTTTGCGCTGTCGATCAGCCAGGTGTCCGGACAACTGCTCGCGTTGCGGCTGCTCGGCAATGAATCGGTGTCGTTGGACCCGCAGTTGCGCATCGTGAAAGTTTCCGCTGTAGGATTGGAAAATCACCATCCCAAGCAGGGTCAGCTGCGCGACAAGACCGGTTGCGCCGTGGTCGCTGTCGAGCGCGGAGAAGACCTGGTCGTCGAATTCGACGCCGATTTCACCTTCCAGCAGAACGACTCGGTATACATCTGCGGCACGGCCGAAGCGACGCAGAAGTACCAGGAACTGTATCCTCAGGAATGAAGATGAAACGCACGATGCTCGCAGCCCTGCTTGCGGTCACTGCCTGCTTAGGCACTGCAGCGATCGGAGCACAGCCGCCGCAGATCTATTCCTCGAAGGCTGAATATGACCCTCTGTTTGAGAAGCTGGTGCACACCGATGTCATCGTCGAAGGCCCGGCCCGTTCCACGCATGTGCTGTACGTGTTTTTCGACGCCAATTGCTATTACTGCAATCTCACCTGGAAAGCGCTGCGGCCGTATCTGAAAGCAGGGCTGCAGGTGCGCTGGGTACCGGTCGCCTATCAACAGGCGAGCTCGGCGGGACGCGCCGCCGCCATACTCGAGGCTCGCGACCGGGTGGCCGCGCTGCGTGCTAACGAAACAAAATACAACGCGGCGCACTACGATGGCGGCATCGCGCCGCAGGCCAGGGTCAGCGCCAAGTTGAGCGCGAGCCTGGCCGACAACACCAAGCTCATGCAGACCTTCGGCGCGCCGGGCACGCCGGCGCTAGTGTGGAAAGACCAGCAGGGCAGCATACGCTTCAAGGTGGGAATGCCGCGCCTGTCCGAGCTGCCCGCAATCACCGGCCTCGCCGAACAAAAGATCACCGAGCGCGAACTCAGAGAATATCGCTGACGCGCTGCCGGCGACTCTTACCCCCCAAGTAGTCACAGAGATTGCCTGGCCGTGGGAATGCCGCTACGGTCCGTACTATGGCATGATAAGCGCAGGGGAACGGTCATCAATTCAACGGCGCGCGCAATCGCCGCCACGTTACTTTCGCACACGCTCATGGTTCACTTGGCCGAGCCGGATTAGAATGAGCATCCCTGCACGCGACACAGACCGGCATCGTCCGGCGCGCAAGATGATCGGCGGCATTTGGCCACTGCATAGGGTGCGGATTATTGACCGAAGAAGCGCCGGATTAACATCCAGAGGAGCAGATTCATGCTGAAAGCACGCAATCTCCAGCGACTATTTGCGGTCGTTTCGCTGATGGTGAGCGCAGGCACCGCCTGCGGCCAGCAAGATTATCCGACCAGACCCATTCGCATCGTCGCCTCCGCCGCCGGGGGCGGTGTCGATTTTGCGGCGCGCCTGATTGCGCAGGGGCTGACCGGCAACCTGGGGCAGCAGGTCATCGTCGACAATCGGGCCGCGGGCATCCCCGGAGAAATCGTCCCCAAGGCGCCGGCTGACGGTTACACGTTGCTGGTGATCGGGAGCACGCTGTGGCTTGCGCAGTACCTGCAGGAAAACGTGAGCTACGATGTGATGCGGGATTTTTCGCCGATCATGCTGGCGACGAGCTCGCCGCTGGTGCTGGTCGCGCATGCCTCGGTGCCAGCGGGCAGCATCAAGGAATTGATCGCGCTCGCGAAAGCGCGGCCCGGCGCGCTCAACTACGCTGCGGCCGGCGCAGGATCCCCCAATCACATCGCAGCTGAATTGTTCAAGGCCATGGCGGGCCTCGATATCGTAAGCATTCCGTACAAAGGCAGCGGCCCGGCACTCAACGATCTGATCGGCGGCCAGGTGCAACTGGCGTTCTTCCCTTCGGCCGCGGCAGTCCCGCACATCAAATCGGGCCGGCTGAAAGCTCTGGCGGTGACCAGCCTCGAACCCACTGCGCTTGCCCCCGGCCTGCCTCCGCTGGCCGCAACGGTAGCCGGCTATGAAGCGGTCTCGATCACCGGAGTGTTTGCGCCGGCCAGAACGCCGGCTCCGATCGTCAATCGGGTAAACCAGGAGATCGCCCGGGTTCTCAATCAACCCGATACCAAAGAAAAGTTTTTCAATGCTGGGGTCGAGGTGGTCGGCAGCTCGCCGGCGCAGTTCGCGGCCAAACTCAAATCCGAAATGGCGAGATGGGGCAAGGTCATCAAGGATGCCGGCATACGCGAGCAATAACCAGCAATTGACAGCGCGGAAAACGCTGACCTAAACTCGGCCCACGGAACACAGGAGGAATGAAGATGGCTGGAAGCCTGCAGGTGCTGGATCCGGTTGCGCCGGGCCGCAACGAATCGCAGCAGACGCGCCGCCCACTCGATGGGCTGGCGGGAAAAGTGGTGGGCTTCATCGACAACGCAAAGCCCAACTTCGACTTCCTCGTGGACGATCTCGAGCAACTGCTGTTAAGCAAATACGGAGTCACCAAGGTAATCAAGCGCCGCAAGCGCGGCCCTCCGATGCCCGCGCCGGCGATGATAATGAAGGAACTGTCGGAGCAGTGCAGCCTGGTGATTACAGGCGCGGGCGACTGAGGGGGATGCACGTCGTGGAGTGTCCACGACGCCGTAGAAGCCCGCAAGCTCGGGCTCGCGTCGCTGACCATCAGCACCACGGTTTTCAAGGCGCTGGGACAAACGCAGGCCAAGGCACTGGGCTACGCCGAACTTCCGATCCTAGCGCTCCCGCATCCGTTCGGCAGCCGCACGCGCGATGAGATCCGCGTGCTCGCGGAGCAATGCGTGCACGACATCGCGCGACTCGCGTGCGAATCCACTGCTGCGAATGCTCAGGCGGCGGATCCCGCGCGCGCATCCAGCGGACGCGCGGCGCTGGTCGAGGTTCCGGCAGACGCGGGCGAACTTCATCGCTTCTTCCACGAGCGGCGGTGGAGCGACGGGCTGCCGGTGATTCCGCCTACGCCCGAGTCGGTCGCGCGCATGCTGCGCCATACTGAGCGCGCGCCGGGCGAAGTCGTCGCGCTGCTTACGCCGACCTACGGCGCGGCGACCGTCGAACGCATCGCGATCAATGCGGTAATCGCCGGCTGCGAACCCGACTATTTGCCCGTGCTGATCGCCGCAACCGAGGCCATGGTGGCGCCTGAATTCAACCTGCAGAGCGTGCAAACAACCACTAATCCGGCGGCCGTCTGGCTGATCGTCAATGGGCCCATTGCACAGCGGTTGATGGTTAATGCCGGCGGCAACTGCCTCGGTTCCGGCGCACTGGCGAACGCGACGCTGGGCCGGGCGCTGCGCCTGATTCAGCAGAATATCGGCGGCGCCCAGCCGGGCGATACTGATCGGGCGACCCAGGGTCAGCCGGGCAAGTACACATTCTGCTGCGCAGAAAATGTGGAAGAAAACCCATGGGAACCGCTGCACGTCGAGCGCGGCTTTGCAGCGCAGGCAAACACGGTAACGGTGGTGGGCGCGCTCGGCACGTGGAACATTTATACTGAAGCCAAGGATGCGCACGACCTGCTGCGTGTCATCGCAGACACCATGACCTTCCCGGCAGGCAGCGACTACGTATTCGGCGGCGAGCCATGGCTCGTGCTTTGCCCTGAGCATGCGCGCGTCCTGAAACAGGATGGATTGAGCAAGGCAGAAGTCAAACGCCAGCTTTGGGAGCTGTCGAAAATGGCCGCGCGCCGGCTCGCGGCCAAGGACCTGGTGCGCACACAGGGAGCGCGGCGCGCCGAACTGGGAGAAATTGGACCGGACACCCTGCTGCCGATCACAGTGCGGCCTGAAAACATCAGCATCATCGTCGCCGGAGGCGAAGGTAACCACTCCACCTACATTCCGAACTGCGGACTCTCGCGCTCGGTCACACGTGCGGTGGCACTCTGAGATTCTCAACCATCGCATCGATGACAGAGACTGTGCGGCGAATGCCTGCCCTGAAATATCCTGTTGCAGTGTCGTCAGCGCATGCCAAGCGACTTCCGGGGGTAATGCGGATAATCTATCGACTTTACATCGCAGGCGCCTGTGCCGCAGGTGCAATGGTGCTCAGTACAGATGCATGCGCTCAAAGTTATCCGAACAAGCCCCTGCGCATGGTAACGGCCGAGGCTGGCGGCGGCGCCGATTTCTCGGCACGACTCATCGCGCAAGCGCTGTCAGCGCAACTGGGGCAGCAGATGATCGTCGACAATCGCGGCGGCGCGGGCGGCATCATCGCGATCGAGACGGTTGCCAAGGCGTCACCCGACGGCTATACCCTGCTGCTTTACAGCGATGCGGTCTGGCTGATCCCGTTTCTGCGCCGCAACGTTTCCTGGGATCCATTGAAGGATTTCGCGCCGATAACGCTCGCGGACCGTTCGCCCAGCGTGCTTGCCGTGCATCCCTCGGTGCCGGCAAAATCGGTCAAGGAGCTGATCGCCTTGGCGAAAGCCAGGCCCGGAGAGATCAATTATGGCTCGGGCGGCACGGGTTCCACCAACTATCTGGCTGTCGAATTATTCAAAGCGCTCGCCGGCGTCGATATCGTTCACATACCGTACAAAGGCGCGGGCCCCGCCATCAATGCTCTCATCGCGAACCAGGTGCAGATGATGATCGCGACCGCCGCATCTTTGGCGCCGCACATCAAGTCGGGCCGATTAACCGCGCTCGCCGTCGCGAGCCCGCAACCTTCCGAACTATTGCCCGGCGTGCCCACCGTGTCCTCAGGTCTGCCTGGATACGAAGCGGGTACCGTCCACGCGGTATACGCACCGGCTGCGACTTCAAAGCCGATCATCAGCCGGCTGCAAAGGGAAATTGCGCTGTTTATGGCAAGACCGGAAGTGAAAGAACGTTTTCTCAACGCCGGACTGGAAGTCGTCGCCAGCTCCCCCGAGGCGCTTGCGAGCGCGATGAAATCAGATATGGCAAGGATGGGCAAAGTGATCAGGGATGCCGGCATTCGCGCGGATTAGGTGTCGCGGCGAACCGATGACAAACAGCCGTCGAACCCCCAGTGCAAACCAAGGCTCGCGTGACCCGGGAGCCGCAATGCCGTCGTCTACCGAAGACTCAAAGCACACCGGCTACCAGGGCCCGCAAAGTGGATTGAGCGCTGTAACCGCGCGTTATGAATGCCCCACCCCTTAGCGCGACGGCAGCATACGCTGCCGCATCCTGCTTTCATTGCGGGCAGCCGGTGCCGCGCGGGCTGCGTTATCGCGTGGTGATCAACGGCTGCGAGCACGCGCTGTGCTGCGCGGGCTGCGCAGCAGTTGCGCAGACCATCGTCGATCACGGCCTCACTTCCTATTACAGCCATCGCAGCGCGCTGCCGGCGGCGGAGCAAATCGTGCCGCGTGCGCTGAGCGAGCTCGCTGCCTACTCAGCACCCGAGGTCGAGAACGCCCTCACTCGCGAGGACGGGCCCGACGCGCGCATCGCCGCGCTGATGCTGGAAGGGATCACCTGCGCCGCCTGCATCTGGCTGATCGAGCAGCGCCTGATGCGGCTGGCGGGCGTGCTGGGCGTGGATCTAAACTATGCGACGCACCGCGCGCTGGTGCGCTGGGACCCGCGGCGCGCAAAGCTGGCCGACATCATCGGCGCAGTCGCCGCGCTCGGCTATCGCGCATCCCCCTACGACCGCGCACGCGCGGAAAATGCGCGCAGCGCCGAGCGCTCGAGCGCGTTGTGGCGTCTGTTCGTGGCCGGCTTCGGCATGATGCAGGTGATGATGTACCTGGTGCCAGAGTACGTGACGCACGGCGAGATGACGCCCGATATCGAGCAGCTCATGCACATCGCGAGCCTGATTCTGACGCTGCCGGTGATGTTGTATTCGGCAGCACCGTTCTACAAAGGGGCCTGGCGCGACGTGCGCACGCGCCATCTCGGCATGGACGTGCCGGTGGCGCTAGGCATCGTCGTGGCATTCGCCGCGAGCGCTGCAAATACGCTTCATGGCAGCGGACCGGTGTATTTCGATTCCATCACCATGTTCGTGTTTCTGCTGCTCGCAGCACGCTATCTGGAACTCATGGCACGCGCGCGCTGCGCACTTACCCAGGAACAGCTCGCCGAACCAGGGCCCGCGGTTGCCGAGCGCCTCGCGGCATGGCCTTCGTCCGACCTCTCGGAGCTGGTCGCCAGCGCGAGCCTCAGGGCCGGCGATCATCTGCGCGTGCGTCCCGGTGCCACGGTGCCCGCCGACGGGGTGATCGTGGACGGCGCGAGCGAGATCGACGAACGGCTGCTTACCGGAGAATCGCGGCCGCTGCCCAAAAGCGTGGGCGACGAAGTGACCGGCGGTTCGCTGAGCGTCGATCATGCGTTTGTCATGCGCGTCACAAGGGTCGGCGCCCAGACCACGCGCGCCGCGATCCAGCGCCTGCTCGAGCACGCGGCGACGGTAAAGCCGCGGCTCGAATTGAGCGCCGACCGATTTGCACGCTATTTCGTGCAGGGTCTGCTGGTGCTGGCCGCGCTGACCTTTGCGATGTGGTACGCGATCGATGCAACGCGCGCGCTGTGGATCGCGATAGCCGTGCTGGTGGTGAGCTGTCCGTGCGCCCTGTCGCTCGCCACGCCGGCTGCGCTCGCCGCAGCGACCAGCGCTTTGCATGGACAGGGCGTGCTGGTGGCTAACGGTGATGCGCTGGAGAACCTGGCGCGTGTGACGGATTTCGTGTTCGACAAAACCGGCACGCTTACCACCGGGACGCTGCGCCTCGCGCGCGTCATGCCGCTCGCCTGCGGCGGCCGCACGTCCACGCCTGACGAGTGCCTGGCGTGGGCAGCCGCACTCGAAGCCTCTTCAGAGCACCCGATTGCACGCGCCATTACAATGGCCGCGCAGGCACTGCAGCGGTCCAATGCGAGCGGAATCGACAATGTCGCAGGCAGCGGCATCGAGGGCGTGATCGACGGCGTGCGCCTGCGTTTCGGCACGCCGCAGTTCGTGGCCGCCCTGCATGCAGCGCCGCTCCCCGCACAGATCGCCGAGGCCGAGGACGACGTGACGGTCGTAGCCCTCGGCAACGCCGAGGGCTGGATCGCGCTGTTCCTGCTCTCTGACACCGTGCGTCCGGAAGCGCAGGCGGTCGTCGCACGGCTCCTGCACGAGGGCAAGCGCGTGCATCTGCTGTCCGGCGACCGTGCGCAGATCGTGCGCCATGTCGCGCAGGCCATCGGCATCGCCGAACTGCGCGCAGCGGCGACGCCGGCCGCCAAGCTGCACTACATACGCGAGTTGCAGGAGCGCGGCCGCGTGGTGGCGATGATCGGGGACGGCGTCAACGACGCGGCCGGGCTCGCGGCGGCGCACGTTTCGATCGCGATGGCGGGCGGCGCAGACATCGCGCGCAGCCACAGCGACGTGATCCTGCACAGCGGCCACCTGGCGTCGCTCACTGCCGCGCTCGACATCGCGCGCGCCACGCTGCGCGTGATCCGGCAAAATCTCGTGTGGGCGTTGCTCTATAACGCGGCGGCCATACCGCTCGCGGTATGCGGCTACGTGACCCCGCTCATCGCGGGCGCCGGCATGGCCGCGAGTTCCATGCTGGTGGTGGCGAATGCAGCACGGCTCATGCGCCGCCCCAGTACAATGGCCTGATCATGGATATCGTCTATCTGCTCGTGCCGTTGAGCGTGGTGCTCGCCTTCATCATCGGTGGCGTCTTCTGGTGGGCGGTGCGCCGCGGGCAGTTCGAAGATCTAGAAGGCCCGGCCCACCGCATCATCATGGACGACGACCGGCCCGAGCAGTAGCGGCAGTTACGCAGAGTTCCTCTGCGACATCCGGTCTCTTTGACATAGATCAAAGCTTCTGCGGGGGCCATTTCGTAGGATTGCGCGTCAGCTATCGTGGAATGGATCGTCATGAGCTCCCAAAACACTTATAACTACAAGGTCGTGCGGCAGTTTGCCGTGATGACAGTGGTATGGGGCATCGTCGGCATGCTGGTGGGGGTCATCATCGCCGCGCAGCTGATCTGGCCGGACCTCAATCTCGCACCCTGGCTTTCCTACGGGCGCCTGCGCCCGCTGCACACCAACGCGGTGGTATTCGCCTTCGGCGGCTGCGGCCTGTTCGCGTGTTCCTATTACGTCGTGCAGCGCACCTCGCAGGTGCGGCTGTTCAGCGATGCGCTCGCGGCATTCACCTTCTGGGGCTGGCAGCTGGTCATCGTGCTGGCCGCGATCACGCTGCCGCTCGGCTACACCACGGCGAAGGAATACGCCGAGCTAGAATGGCCGGTCGACATCCTGATCACGCTGGTGTGGGTCGCGTACGCCGTGGTGTTCTTCGGCACCATCGCGAAGCGCCGCGTGAAGCACATCTACGTCGCGAACTGGTTTTTTGGCGCGTTCGTGCTGACGATCGCGCTGCTGCACGTGGTGAATAGCGCCGAAATTCCGGTTTCGTTCTGGAAATCCTATTCGGCCTATGCCGGGGTGCAGGACGCGATGGTCCAGTGGTGGTATGGGCACAATGCGGTCGGCTTTTTCCTGACCGCCGGCTTCTTGGGAATCATGTATTACTTCATTCCCAAGCAGGCTGAGCGGCCGGTCTACTCCTACCGGCTGTCGGTGGTGCATTTCTGGGCGCTGATCTTCACCTACATGTGGGCGGGTCCGCACCATCTTCAATACACCGCGCTGCCCGATTGGACGCAATCGCTCGGCATGATCTTCTCGCTGATCCTGCTCGCGCCCTCGTGGGGCGGCATGATCAACGGCGTCATGACGCTCTCGGGGGCGTGGCACAAGCTGCGCACCGACCCCATCCTCAAATTCCTGGTGACTTCGCTGTCGTTCTACGGCATGTCGACCTTCGAGGGGCCGATGATGTCGATCAAGACCGTGAATGCGCTCTCGCATTACACCGACTGGACCATCGGGCACGTGCATTCGGGCGCGCTCGGCTGGGTAGCGATGGTGACCATCGGCGCCATCTATTACCTGATCCCGCGGCTGTTCGGACGCCAGGAGATGCACAGCGTGAAACTGATCAACCTGCACTTCTGGGTCGCGACCATCGGCGTGGTGCTCTACATCGCCGCCATGTGGATCGCCGGAGTCATGCAGGGACTGATGTGGCGCGCGGTCAATCCCGACGGCACGCTGACCTATACTTTTGCCGAGGTGGTGAAGGAAATGTACCCGTACTACACCGTACGCCTCGTGGGCGGCCTCATGTTCCTCTCCGGCATGCTGATCATGGCTTGGAACGTGTGGAAGACGGCGGCCGGGCAGCGCGCCGTCGACGATGCCAAGATTCCCGATCTCGCACTCGCGAACGCATGAGGCGGACCAAATTATGAACAGCCGCCACGACATCATAGAGCGCAACCTGGGATTGCTGATCACGCTCATCATCCTGGTGGTCGCCGTCGGCGGCCTGGTCGAGATCGTGCCGCTGTTTTTTCAGCGCTCGACGACCGAGCCGGTGAGCGGCCTGCAGCCGTACGCCGCGCTGCAGCTCGCGGGCCGCGATATCTATATCCGCGAGGGCTGCGGCAACTGCCATTCGCAGATGATCCGGCCATTCCGCGCCGAAACCGAGCGCTACGGCCATTATTCGGTGGCGGGGGAATTCGTCTATGATCATCCGTTCCTGTGGGGCTCCAAACGCACCGGGCCGGACCTTGCGCGGGTCGGCGGCCGCTATTCCGACGACTGGCACCGCGTGCACCTCAATAATCCGCGCGACCTGGTCCCGGAGTCGAATATGCCAGCCTATACTTGGCTCGCCCGCACTCCCCTCGACGGCAGCGACATGCCGGCGAAAATGCGCGCGCTGCGCCGGGTCGGCGTTCCTTACAGCGACGAGGATATCGCTGCCGGTCCCGCCGCGGTCGCTGGCAAATCCGAACAGGATGCGCTCATCGCCTATCTGCAAGGCCTGGGCACCGTGCTCAAAGGCGTGAGGTAAGTTTCATGGACTACGTTACGGCAAGCAGTGTGATGACAGTCGTGATGCTGCTCGCATTTCTGGGCATCATCTGGTGGGCATTCAGCAGCAAGCGCAGCGAAGCGTTTCTTGATGCGGCGCGCCTGCCATTCGAAGACCATGCGCCGGCGCTGCGCAATCCCGATCGTCACAGCGGGCGGCAACCATGAGCGATTTCATCAACGATTTCTGGAGCCTCTACGTCGGCGGCATTGCGCTCATCAGCATCCTGGGATGCGCGGTGCTGCTCTATGCCTGCAGCACGCAGCGCAGCGCCTCCGAAGGGCAGGACGCCACGACCGGGCACAAATGGGACGAGAACCTGGAGGAAAGGAACAACCCGCTGCCGCGCTGGTGGATGTGGCTGTTCTACGCGACCATCGTCTTCGGCCTGATCTATCTCGCCCTCTACCCCGGTCTCGGGAATTACAGCGGCGCGCTGCACTGGAGTTCGCGCGGCCAATATGACGACGAGCAAAAACAGGCGGCCGCGCAATATGGGCTGCTGTTCGAGAAATACCTGAAGCAGGATGTGATCGCAGTCGCCGCTGATCCGCAGGCACGCGCCATGGGCCAGCGCCTGTTCCTCACCTACTGCGCGCAATGCCACGGCTCGGATGCCGGCGGCGGCAAGGGATTCCCGAATCTGCGCGACGACGACTGGCTGTACGGCGGAGATCCGGACACCATCAAAGCCACCATCACCAATGGCCGCAACGGCGTGATGCCGGCGATCGGCCCAACGCTCGGCGGCGAGGAACACGTCAGGGACGTCGCCAATTACGTGCTGTCGCTGTCCGGGCATGCGCATGACGCGGCGCGCGCAGCGCGTGGACAGACTATCTTCAATGGCATCTGCGCAGCCTGCCATCTGCCGACCGGCAAAGGCAATCCGGCGATCGGTTCCGCCAACCTGACCGACGGGGTGTGGCTGCATGGCGGCACCGAAGCGCAGATCATCGACACCATCAA